>NZ_CABVGP010000003.1:1819893-2129840 GCF_902497555.1 Amycolatopsis camponoti
GCGCACCGGGCTCCTGCTGCGCAGCCAGACCGGGCTGGTCGGCGGGGTGCTCGACCCGGCCTGGCCTAAGGCGAGCCTCGCGGTCACGACGCCCCGCGGGTCGAGCGGGAACGAGCTCGAGGCCTCGCCGGTCAGCCGCCAGTTCGCGGCGTTCACCCGCGTCGGGTCGGGCCTGGCCCGGGTCGCGCTCACCGACACCGGCGCCGGACCGCCCCGGCAGGTGGACCTGCCGGCCGCGCCGGCGCCCCTGCTCGCGGTGACCGACCGCCCGGAGCCGGCCGACCGCACCTCACCGGCGGGTCGGGCGCTGGGCGACTGCCTCGCCGACGCCGAAGAGGTGGTCCCGGACGCCGCGGCCTACCGGCCCGGGCCGCTCCTGCAGGACGACGACTACCAGGTCGTCATGGGCCGCCGGGGTGACCGGGTGATCGTCTGCACGCGGGAGCCCGACTACGGGCGGCCGGGACAGACCCAGGCGCGGGTCTACCCCGACCTGGCCGAAAACCGGCAGACCCCGGCCCGCGTCCTGAGGGTGAGCACGCTCGGCGCCCGCGAGGCAGGTGCCCCGGCGGGGAAGGCCCGCAACCCGGTCCCGGTGGCGCTGCCCGCCTCGGCGACCTCGGCGGCCTTTGGGTTCGCAGCCGGCGCCGAAGCCGACGTGGACGTCGTCGAGGGCATGGCCCTGGCCTGGTTGCCGGACGGGATCGACTGGGCCCCGGACGCGAAGGTGCACGTCCTGGCCCGCGACGCGCAGGGCAAGGTCGTCTACGACGGGTCGCTGCGGCTGTTGTGAGGCCGCAGCCAGCCGGAGGCGTTCGCACGCAGGGCCGTCTCGTAGGAGCCCGTGACGTCGAACTCCTCCGGCAGGTTGCCGGTCAGCTCCAGGGAGACGAGCCCGTGCACGAAGGCCCAGCAGCCGACCGCGACCGTCTCCGGGGGGACGTCGAGGAAGACCCCGTCGGCGATGGCCTTCCGGATGACCGCTTCCAAGGGCTCGAGGGTCTTCCGGGCCAGCTTCTCGGCGTCTTCGTTGGGCTCGAACCCGGGCACCGACCTGGTGAACATGATCCCGTAGAGGTTGGGGTCGGCCAGCGCGCTGGCGCGGTAGGCGCTGCCGAGCGCGACGAGGTCGCCGACCGGGTCGCCGGTCAGCACGGTGCCGGCCATGCGGGCGCCGAAGCGGCGGAAGCCTTCGGTGTAGAGGGCGTTCACCAGATCGGGTTTGCTGCCGAAGAGGGAGTACACGGCGGTGGTCGACGTCCCGGCGTCGGCGGCCAGCTTCCGCAGGGAAAGCGCCTTCGGCCCGTCCGCGGCGATCAGCTCGCCGGCGCGGTCGAGCAGCTTCAGCCGGAGGGCTTCGTCGTGTGTCCGTGGTCGAGCCATGCACACAGCGTATCGGAACGCTGTTATTTTTGACCAGAACGAGGATTTGACCTGGAGTGCACTCCAGGTCGTAGTGTCGAGCGCATGAGCTACTCGATAGCGGAAGCCGCTCGACGTAGCGGGCTGTCCATCGACACCCTCCGGTACTACGAGCGCATCAAACTGCTCGACCCGCCCGCGCGCGACACCGCGGGCCGCCGGGCCTATTCCGACGACGACCTCGGCTGGCTGGGGTTCCTGACCAAGCTGCGCACCACGGGGATGCCCATCAAGAGCATGCGCGAGTACGCGTCGCTGCGCCGCCACGGCGTCGCCAGCGCGGGCCGTCGCAAGGCTCTCCTGGTGGAGCAGCGGCGGTCGGTCGCCGAGCGGATCGCCGAGCTGCAGGGCTGCCTCGACATCCTCGACTACAAGATCGACAACTACGCCCAGGTCGAGCGCAACGTGCTCGGAGTGGAACCGGGCAGGGAGGAGATTTCCGCGTGAAGACCAGGAAGCTCGGCGGTCTGGAGGTCGGCGCCCAGGGGCTCGGCTGCATGGGGATGAGCCAGGCCTACGGCGTCCGCGACAACGACGACGAGTCGATCGCGACGATCCACCGGGCTCTCGACCTCGGCGTCACGCTGCTCGACACCGCGAACGTCTACGCGAACGGCGTCAACGAGGAGCTGGTCGGCCGCGCGATCGCCGGCCGCCGCGACGAGGTCGTGCTCGCGACGAAGTTCGGCATCGTGTGGACCGACGGCGCGATGGGGGCCCGCGGCGACGCCGAGTACGTGAAGCAGAGCTGCGACGAGTCGCTGCGCCGGCTCGGCGTCGACCACATCGACCTGTACTACCAGCACCGCGTCGACCCGGACACGCCCATCGAGGAGACCTGGGGCGCGCTGGGTGAGCTGGTGGAAGCCGGGAAGATCCGGTACGCCGGGATTTCCGAGGCGAGCGCGGCGACGATCCGCGCCGCGCACGCGGTGCACCCCGTGACGGCGCTGCAGAGCGAGTGGTCGCTGTGGACCCGCGGCATCGAGGGCGAAATCCTGGACACGTGCCGGGAGCTCGGCATCGGCGTCGTGCCGTTCTCGCCGCTGGGCCGCGGTTTCCTGACGGGCGCGGTGACGTCGATGAAGGACCTGCCCGAGGACGACATGCGCCGCGGCCTGCCGCGGTTCGCCGAGGGCAACTTCGAGCGCAACATGGCGATCGTCGACGCGCTGCGGAAGCTGGCGGACGAAAAGGGCGTCACGGCGGGGCAGCTCGCGCTCGCGTGGGTGCAGTCCCACGGCGAGGACGTCGTCCCGATCCCGGGGACGAAGCGCCGCAAGTACCTGGAGGAGAACGTGGCGGCGGCTTCGCTGGAGCTGACCGCGGACGACCTCGCGGCCATTGCGGCGGCGGCTCCCGCCGAGGCCGTCGCGGGGGAGCGCTACCCCGAACGCCTGGCCCGCGCGGCCGGCAGGTAAGTGCTTCTGAGCCTTTTCTGAGATCTCCGGAGCAGGCTCGGCGCCGATCAAGGTCGGTGCCGAGCCTCAGGAGGTCGTCGTGGAGGAAGTGCTCGATTATCTGGTCGTCGGGGCCGGGCCCGCCGGGGTGCAGCTGGGGCAGCACCTCGGCCACGCCGGCCACCGGTACCTGGTGCTGGAGGCCGGGTCCGCGCCCGGTCAGTTCTTCGAGACCTTCCCGCGGCACCGGACGCTCATCTCCATCAACAAGAAGCACACCGGGTACACCGACCCGGAGCTGCGCATGCGGATGGACTGGAACTCGATCCTGACCGCGGGCGGCGAGGATCAGCCCCTCTTCACCGACTACAGCGAAAAGCTCTTCCCGGACGCGCCGGACCTCCTGCGCTACCTCGCCGACTACGCGGCGAAGCACGACGTCCAGGTCCGCTACGACACCCGGGTGACGCGCATCCGCCGTGACCCGGAAAGCGCTCTCTTCATCCTCACCGCCGGTGACGAAGAGTTCCAAGCGCACCGGCTGGTCATGGCCACCGGCGTCACCAAGCCGTACCTCCCGCAGTTCCCCGGCGTCGAGCTGATCGACCAGTACGTGGACGTCGACGTCGATCCGAAGAGCTTCACCGACCAGCGCGTTCTCGTGCTGGGCAAGGGGAACTCCGCGTTCGAGACCGCCGACAACCTCATCGAGACCGCCGCGGTCGTGCACGTCGGCGGCCCGCGGCCGGTGAAGCTCGCCTGGCGCACCCACTTCGTCGGCCACCTGCGCGCCTACAACGCGGGCATCCTCGACATGTACCAGCTGAAGCTCCAGCACGCGATCCTCGACGGCGACGTCCGCGAGGTCCGCAAGGACGCCGACGGCTACCACGTCAAGTTCGCCTTCGCCCGCGCCGACGAGGTCATCAAGGAAATCCGCTACGACCGCGTCATCGGCTGCACGGGCTTCCGCTTCGACGCGTCGCTGTTCGACGAGGACTGCCGCCCGCAGCTCACGATCAACGATCGCTTCCCGGCGCAGACGCCGGACTGGGAGTCGGTCAACGTGCCCGGCCTCTACTTCGCCGGCACGATCACGCAGGTCCGCGACTTCAAGAAGGCCACCAGCGCGTTCATCCACGGCTTCCGCTACGGCGTCCGCGCGCTGACCAAGGTCCTGAACGAGCGTCACCACGACACGCCGTGGCCGAGCACCGAGCTGCCCGCCAAACCGGACGCGCTGACCGACGCCGTGATCACCCGGATCAACCGGACTTCCGCGCTGTACCAGCAGTTCGGCTTCCTCGGCGACGCGCTGGTCGTCGACGGCGACACCGCCCGCTACCTCGAAGAGGTGCCGGTCGATCGCGTCCTCCAGGACCCGCCGGACGAGGTCTACGTCGTCACCCTCGACTACGGCCCCGACCACGACAAGATCGACCCCTTCGACTTCGTCGCGCGCGCCGCCCAGGATCAGGCCAACGACACCGGCGAAGGCCACTACCTGCACCCGATCGTCCGGCACTACCGCCGCGGCGAGCTGGTCGCGACCCACCACGTCACCGAGAACCTCGAGAACGAGTGGGACAAAGAGGTGCACGTCGAGCCGCTGACCGCGTTCTTCGCTCGGGAGCTGTGATGCGCACGATCGCGGAGTTCGAGGCGGCGGCCCGGCAGCGCCTCGACCCGGTGCACTACGACTACTTCGCGGGCGGCGCGCAGGACGAGATCACCGTGGCGGAGAACGAAACCGCGTTCAAGAAGCTGCGGCTGCTCCCGCGGGTCCTGCGCGGCAGCGACAAACGGGACCTGAGCGTCGAGCTGCTCGGGACGCCGTCGTCGATGCCGATCCTCGTCGCGCCCACGGCGTTCCACCGGCTGGCCCACGGAGACGGCGAACTCGCCACGGCGAGGGCGGCGGCGCGGGCGGGCACGATCATGATCGTCAGCATGGCCGCCACCACGGCGATCGAGGACATCGCCGCGGCGGCCCGCGAGGTCGCGCCGGACCCGGGCCTGTGGTTCCAGCTCTACCTGCAGCCGGACCTGGAGTTCACCGAGGCGATCGTGCGCCGCGCCGAAAGCGCCGGGGTCCGGGCGTTCGTCGTCACCGTCGACTCGCCGGTGCTCGGCCGCCGCGAGCGCGACGACCGCAACGACTTCCACGACCTGCCGCCCGGACTGGTCGTGGAGAACCTCCGCAACCTGGGGGAAAACCGCAGCGGCGGCAACGCCAGCCACGTCCGCGAGATCGTCATGTCGGCCGGGCTGAACTGGGACCACATCGCGTGGCTGCGGTCGAAGACCAAGCTCCCGGTGCTGATCAAGGGCGTGCTGCACCCCGAGGACGCGCGGCTGGCGGTGCACCACGGCGTCGCCGGGATCGTCGTGTCCAACCACGGCGGCCGCCAGCTCGACACCGTGCCCGCCACGATCGACGTCCTGCCCGAGATCGCGGCGGCCGTCGGTGGGGCGATCCCGGTGCTGCTCGACGGCGGGATCCGCCGCGGCACCGACGTCGTCAAGGCGCTGGCCCTCGGCGCGGACGCGGTCGGCGTCGGCCGGCCGATCGTGTGGGGGCTCGCCGCGGGTGGCCGCGAAGGCGTCACGCAGGTCCTGGAGCTGCTGCGCGACGACTTCGACCAAGCGCTGGCCATGTGCGGTGGCCGGCACCCGGCCGACCTGACTCCGGACCAGGTGCGGCGATGATCGGGAAAGCGCTTGCCACCGCGGCATTGGTGACCGCGCCGGCGTGGCTGCCCGCCCGGGTCGTCGCGCTGCGGATGCGGATCTTCTCGCTGGTCAACGGCCAGGACACGGTGACGATCCCGGGGGAGCAGGTCGGCGTCGAGGACTTCCGGCGCGTCTACGCCGACCCGGCGGCGAACGGCCGCAGCCGCGGCGCCGCGCTGTCCGACCTGTTCTGGTACTGGCTCGCGCCCGGGCCCCAGGTGCACCAGGAGCACCTCGAAGCCGGGCCGCGCTACGACGAGGTCGCCAAGTGCACCCGGCACATCCTGGTGCGGTCCAAAAAGGACTCCGAGGACCTGGCCCGCCGGGTGGCCGCCCACGTCCTCGACGATCTCGGCGGCGGCCTGGTCCGGATCCGCGACGAGATGATGCCGATCTGGGCCGAGCTGTACTACGAGCTGGTGTTCGACGAGCCGTGCCCGCCCGAGGCGCGCGACCTCATCGTGGGACACGCCGACGACGTCGTCTCGGCCCTGAAGTGCGTGCGGCCGCGGAACATGCGCCGCCGGGCCCGGTTGACGAAGTACCTGCGGCGGCGCCTCGCCGACGTCCCGCACCCGCTGCCGGACTCCCTGACGCCGGAGGAGCAGGCCTACTACCTGCAGGGCACGTTCTTCAACACCGCCGTCGTGCAGATGTCCGAGGCGATGGCGCACCTGCTGATGATCGTCGCGCAGCGCCCGGACGTGCAGCGACGCCTCGTCGAGCACCCGGACGACGACGCCTACCTGGACCGGGTCATCGACGACGGGCTGCGCGAGTACCCCCTGTTCGGCATCGCGCACCGGATCTCCACGGCCGACATCGACCTGGCCGACCTGACCATCCCGGCGGGCACAGTGCTGTGCTTCAGCTACCCGGGTTTCGCCGCCCAGACCGCGAAAGACGAGTTCATCCCGTTCGGAGTCGCGCAGAACCGGGCCTGCCCGGCCCGCGGACTGGCCCCGCCGACCATGCGCGTCGTGACGCGTGAGGTCCTGCGCCGGTTCAGCCTCGCCTCGACGGCCGGGCACACGCGCTCCATCCCCAACCGCGGCCCGGCGCTGTTCACGCCCCGCGGTGCGCGCCGACGGCGTGCGCCCCTGGTGTGGCT
This sequence comes from Amycolatopsis camponoti, assembly GCF_902497555.1. Classification (NCBI taxonomy): domain Bacteria; kingdom Bacillati; phylum Actinomycetota; class Actinomycetes; order Pseudonocardiales; family Pseudonocardiaceae; genus Amycolatopsis; species Amycolatopsis camponoti. Next base: position 1,826,560 of record NZ_CABVGP010000003.1, read on the forward strand.
CGCGGTCCGCGACCGCTGGGAAGACGTCTGGCGCAGCTTCGCCCAGCTCGTCTTCGGCACGTACATGGTGCTCGACGCCCGCAGACAAGCCCTCTGCTCGACCTACTTCGCCGGAGGAAACTCATGACCCCCACCGAAGCGGCACCGGCGTTCTTCCTCGCCGTCGCGGTCATCCTCGTGGTGTGCCGGCTCGTCTGCCTGGTCGCGGTGCGGCTGGGCCAGCCACCGGTGGTCGGCGAGATGATCTCCGGCGTGCTGCTCGGCCCGTCGCTGCTGGGGCTGGTCCTCCCGGGCGTGCAGACGGCGCTGTTCCCGGACGGCATCCGCCCGCTGCTCTACGTCGGCGGCCAGATCGGCCTGGTCATCTACATGTTCGGTGCGGGGTACGAGTTCAGCCTCCGCAGCATCCGCGGCTCGGCGAAGTCGGTCGGCGCGATCTCGGCCGCGGGCACGGTGGTGCCGCTCGCGCTCGGGGTCGGCGTCGCCGTGTTCGGCACGAGCTGGGCCGGCATCGCCAAGGACGGCGTCTCGCTCGCGACGTCGGCGGCGTTCGTCGGGGTCGCGCTGGCCATCACCGCGTTCCCGATGCTCGCCCGGATCATCACCGAACGCGGTCTCGGCGGCACCCGGTTCGGCTCGCTCGCGCTGGCCTGCGGCGCCCTCGACGACGTCCTGGCGTGGGTCCTGCTGGCTGTCGTGCTGGGCATGCACGCCGACTCGGCCGGGCCGGTCGCGCTGGCCGTGGGCGGCGGCCTGCTGTTCGCGTTGCTGCTCGTGCTCGTCGGCCGCCGGGTGCTCGCGAAGGCGATGGGCAGCGAGCGGATCACGGCCGACCAGAAGATGTTGATCACGGCGCTGACGCTGTTCGCGGCCGCCTGGTTCACCGACATCATCGGGCTGTACGCGGTGTTCGGCGCCTTCTGCGTCGGCATCGTGTTCCCCCGCGTGCCCGCCGCGGACGCCGTGCTCGCGAAGATCATGCCGATCGGGCGGATCGTGTTCCTCCCGCTGTTCTTCACCTATTCCGGCCTGAACACCCGGTTCGCGCTGCTCGCGGACCCGAAGCTGCTCGCGTTCGCGGTGCTGTGCGTGGTCGTCGCGATCATCGGCAAGCTCGGTGCCTGCTGGGGCGCGGCGCGGCTGGTGGGGGAATCGCAGCCGGTGGCGTTGCGCGTCGGCGCGCTGATCAACGCCCGCGGGCTGATGCAGCTGATCGCGCTCAACGTCGGGCTCGCCGCGGGGATCGTCTCGCCGGCGTTGTTCACGGTGCTGGTGCTCGTCGCGCTCGTCACCACGATCATGACGGCGCCGGTGCTGAGCTGGCTCGACCGCCGTGATGCCCGCCGGGGGAGCAGCGCACTGCTCCTGACGGCCGAACCGGTCCCGGTAAACGGGAAAAGTTGATAGTTCAATTTCGGAAAATCACTGCCAGTATGGGTTCGTGCACGAAGGGGCGACGAAACCGAGAGTGCTGCTCGTCGAGGACGACCGGGAGCTGGCGGGCATGCTCGCCGAGCTGCTCGCGGACGAAGGCTACGAGACCGAAGCGGCGCACGACGGGCAGCGGGGCCTGCACCTCGGGCTCACCGGGCAGTACGACGTGATGATCATCGACCGCCGCCTTCCCGTGCTGGACGGCCTCGAGCTGATCGCCCGGCTGCGGGCGCGGGCGGTGACCACCCGGGTCCTGGTGCTCTCGGCGCTGGGCGAGCTCGCCGACCGCGTCGGCGGGCTCGACGCCGGTGCCGACGACTACCTCGTCAAGCCGTTCGAGGCCGAGGAGCTGCTGGCGCGGCTGCGCGCGCTCGGCCGCCGTGACCTGGAGGGCGCGGAGAGTCTGCCGCTCGGCGCGGCGGCCCTCGACCTGCGGCGGCACGAGGTCGTGCTGCCGAGAGGGGAGCGGATCACGCTGTCCGGACGCGAGTTCGAGCTGCTGCGGACGCTGGCGCAGCGGCCCAAGGCGATCCACCCGCGGGCGTCGCTGGTCACGCACGTCTTCGCCGACTCGACCGGTGAGTCCATTGTGGACACCTACGTGTACTACCTGCGGCGCAAGCTCGGCCGCGACGTCGTCCGGACCGTGCACGGCCTCGGCTACCAGATCGGCGTGGTATGAAACCGGACCAGGAGGAACGGGCCCTGCGGCGGGCGCGGTGGGCGATCACCGCGCAGATCGCCGTGGTGGTGTCGATGCTGGTGGCCGTCGCGGGCGCGATCGCGTACGGGATGCTGCTGACCCGGCAGCACGCCGAGGCCGACCGCTCGCTGGCCAGGACGGTCGAGCTGGGCCCGGCCGCGACCCCGCCCGGCTGCGTCTGGCTGTTCACGCCGGTCCTGCACGCGCCCGCGGGCCCGTCCCCGGCCGGCATGCCGATCGCGGCGCTGGACGCGACGGTGCCGTCGCCCGGGGACGTCCACACGGAACGGCGCCCGATCGGCGGCATGACGTACACGATCCGGGTCGAGAACCGCGGGGGCGTCGTTTCGCAGGCGTACTTCGAGGAGCTCTACCAGATCCAGGACCGCTCGTCGCTGGTGTCCGGGCTGGTGGTCGCCGAGGTGCTGGCGCTGCTCGCGGCGGTGCTGTGCGGCCGGGTGCTGGCCTGCCGGGCGATCCGGCCCCTGGCCGACGCGCTGCGGCGACAGCGGACGTTCGTCGCGGACGCGTCCCACGAGCTGCGCGCCCCGCTGACCCGGCTGCACACGCGGGCGCAGCTGCTGGCGCGGCGTTCGTCCGGCCGCGACGCCGAAGATCTCGAGCAGCTGGTCCGCGGCACGCGGGAGCTCGGTGAGGTCGTCGAGGACCTGCTGCTGTCGGCGCAGGCGTGCGACCGGCCGGAGTTCGAGCTGGTGGAGCTGGGCGGGCTCGCCGAGGAGGCGGTGGCGGCCGAAGCGGTGCGCGCGGGGGAGAGCCGGGTCCGGCTCGCGGTGTCACGGGAACGGCGGCCGTACGTCGTCCAGGGCGTCCCGACAGCGTTGCGGCGCGTGCTTTCGGCGTTGCTGGACAACGCTTTGGGCCACACCCCACCGGGCGGTTCCATCGAGGTGTGGCTCGGCGTACCGGACGAAAAGCACGTGGAGCTGCGCATCCGCGACACGGGCGTCGGCTTCCCCTCGGCGGACGCGGAGCGGATCTTCGAGCGTTTCGCCCGAGGTTCCGACGGCGACGGCCGCCGCTTCGGCCTGGGCCTGGCCCTGGTCCGCGAGGTGGTGACGGGCCACGGCGGCACGATCGCGGCCGCCGGCCGCCCCGGCGACGGAGCCACGTTCACCCTCAGGCTCCTCCGCGCCGACCCCGCGTGATCCACGGGGCATCACCCGTGATCAGGAGGGCATCACGGGTGATTGAAGGGGCATCAGGAGTGATGCCTCCCCAATCACACGTGATGCCCCTTCAATCACGCGAGTTCCGGGTTGGACGCAGGGCGAAGCGGAGCTGCCGGGCCGCTTGCGGTGGGGCAAGCGGGAGGAGTGCCTCGATTTCGGTTGCCAGGGCGGGGGACGGGGTCGTGTACGTCGCCGCCGTGTGGTGCAGCCAGGCGTACAGGTCTTGCTCGGCGTCGGCGGCCAGGTCGGGGTCGCGCAGCAGCGTGAGGTCCGTGTGCAGGCGCAACCAGGTGTCGCGGTCACGCAGCAGCGCCGCGCCCGCACGTCGGGTGTGGAGTGGCTCCGCCGCGAGCAGCTCCCGCAGCGCGGGGACGTCGACCAGCGCGGGCTTGCCGCGCAGGAACGTCACCACCTGACGAGTCACCGCGGGCGACAGGTCCGTCAGCAACGGGCGCACCGCGGCCGACTCCGGCGCCACCCGGCGCAGGCCGCGGACCGCCACGGCCCGGATCCGGGGACGATCGTCGGCGAGGAGCCGCTCCAGGCCCGAAGCGTCCTCGCGCGTGCCGGTCTCGCCGAGCCCGGCGACCGCGCCGAACGACACCGGCATCGCGCGGTAGTGCGCGGCCGGGTCGCCACCCGCCTGGGACACCAGCGCCTGCGCCATCGACCGCACCGCCGACGACCGGTCCGCCAGGTGGGCCACGGCGGCGTCGGGCCCGAGCAGCGTCAACGCCCGCATCCGGACCTTCGGTGTCCCGGCCGCGAGGAGCTCTTCGACGCACTCGCCGCGGTCGAGCAGCGCGGTGCCGCACACCGCGCGGACCACGAAGTCGTGGTCCCGCAGCGCGACGTCCAGCAGGTGCTCGCGCGAAAGGAGCCCGAGCACCTCGACGTGGACCCAGCGCCGGACCTCCCGGTCGTCGATCGCCAGCGCCACGTCGAGGTGATCCGGCAGGGCTCGCCGGAACAGCGTCGTCATCCAGTCGTCGAGCTGCCGGCGCCGGAGCACCCCGATCAGCGGCAGCATCGACCGCAGGGTCGCGGAGTCCAACCTGGACAGTGCCGCTTCCCGTGCGCGCTCGCGGATCGGCCGGACCCAGTCGACGCACCGGACGAGCAGCAGCGGCACCGCCTCCGGATCGGGGCTGACGGCCAGCCGCTCGACGGCCACTTCGCGCATCCGGCCGTTGCCGTGGCACGCGGCCTCGGCCAGCTTTTCCCGCGACAGCGGCAGGAGCTCGCTGCCGGGGAAGCGGTACCAGCGCTGCTCGGTCCACCACGCCCGCCGCACGGCGACGTCGAACTCCGCCCAGCGTCGCACGTCACCCGCGGCGAAGGCGTCCAGATCGGGCAGGCCGGTTTCGAACACGCACCCAGCCTGTCAGGCGTGTCGAGCCGGTTTCAGCTCAGCAGGGCCTGGACCGCGGCGGGGGCGTCGGCGATCGCGACCGGGTTCTGCTCGCGCGTCGCGAGGCTGCGGACGGTGACGTTGCCGGCCGCCCAGTCCTCCTGGCCGACGATCACCACCGCGACCGCGCCCGCCTTGTCCGCGCGGCCGAGTTCCTTGCCCAGCTTGCGGTGCTCGATCGGCGTCGACGTCCGGAGCCCCGCGGCGCGCAGTGACGACGCCACCGAGCGGGCCGCGTCCGAGAGGTCCTCGGTCACCGGGATCACCATGACGTCGACCTCGCTGCGCGGCGCGGGCGACAAGCCGTGCGTGTCGAGGAAGTCCATCAGCGTGACGTCGCCCATGCCGAACCCGATGCCCGGGATCTGCTGCGGCGTGAACATCGACGCGAGGTCGCTGTAGCGCCCGCCGCCGAAGAGGGCGCGGCGGTTCTCCGGCGAGGTGTCGAAGACCTCGAACACGGTCGACGTGTAGTACGCCAGCCCGCGCACGATCATCGGCTCGTACTTCACCAGGCTGCCCGCGCTGCTGTTCAGGACCTTCACGAGGTTCGACTGCTCGCGCACCTCGGCCGGCAGCTCGTCCAGCAGCGACTCGCCCGCGTCGAGCGTCTCGGCGAGCTTTTCGAACTGCTTGTCCGAGAGCCCGATCTCGCCGGCGCTTTCGGCCAGCTTCTCGCGCGGGTACTTCTCCCAGCGGTCGACCAGCGCGAACACCTGGGCCAGGTGGTCCTGGGAGACACCGGCGACGTCGGTCAGCGCCGACGTCAGCAGGTTCCGGTCGTTGACGCGCAGCACGAACATGTCCGGCGTCGCGCCCAGCGCCGCCATCATGTCGTGGACCAGCTCGAAGATCTCGATCTCGCAGTTGGCGCTGTCCGAGCCGAAGATGTCGGCGTTGATCTGCCAGTGCTCGCGCACGCGGCCCCGCTGCGGCGCCTCGTACCGGTGGCAGTTCGGGTGGCTGTACCAGCGGACGGGGAACGACAGCGACTTGGCGCTCCCGGCGATCATCCGCGCCACCGACGGCGTCATCTCCGGACGCAGCGCGAGGCGCCGCCCGCCCTTGTCGGTGAGGGTGTAGAGCTGCTTGTCGGCGAGCTCCTGGCCCGACTTCCGCTCGTAGATCTCGGCCGATTCGAGGATCGGCCCGTCGTAGCGGAGGAAGCCGCGGCGCTCGAGGACGTCGTAGAGATGACCGAAGACCTGCGTGCGGACGGACATTTCGGCGGGCAGGAAGTCCCGGGTCCCCTTGTAGGGCGCGGTCGGCAGGTATTCAGGCACGTCACCCAGCTTAACGACCGGCGCTCAGGCGAAGGCGACCCCGTAGGCGGTGAGCAGCGTGGCAGCCCCCAGGAGCACCGCACCGACGGACGTGACGCGGCCGCCGAGCTTGCCCCGGTTCGGGATCAGGTGGAGGAAGAAGCCGCCGGACTGGGCGAGGATCCCGAAGAGCAGCAGGAAGCAGGTGACCCACAGGGTGGTGTCGGACAGCGTGGTGCGGCTGAGGATCTGCAGCGCGACCAGGGCGAGGATCAGCAGGACACCGGCGTGGGCATGACCGGCGCGGAACATCGTGCGCTGGTGTTCGGTGAGCTTCCGGTCGCGCATGACGCCCATGAGCGCGTAGCCGCCGTACATGACGGTGGGCAGCGAGACCAGGGCGATCACGGTGAAGAGCTGGGTGGGTCCGTGCATCGGGGGACTCCTTCGAGGTGGGCTGCGGCTACGGTAACACTGTTTTAAAACGGTGTCACCAAACCAGGCATTCCCCGATCGGGAAACTAGGCTTCGCGGCCCTGGGCCAGCACCAGCAAGGGGTTCCGCAACGCCGACAGCGACGCCAGCGGGTCACCTTCGACCACGAGCACGTCCGCCGCCAGCCCCGGCTCGAGGCAGCCGGTCACCGACGTCAGGCCGAGCCCGGCCGCGGAATCACAGGTCGCGATCTCCAAGATCCGGCGCCGGGAGAACCCCAGCCATTCGTACAGCTCCAAAGCCCCCACGGGGTCGCCGAACACCGACCCCGGCAACCCCGCGTCCGTCCCCGACAACAGCCGGACGCCGTGCTCCTCCAGCCACGGCAGCCGCCCGTACATCGCCTGTGCGACGTCGTCGCCGAGCTTCTCGACGATCACCCGCCAGTTGCGGCTGCTCGTCGAACACGCCGAGATCCCGGCCGCGGCCATCTTCGAAGCCACCGCGTCCCGCCGGTCGAACGACCGCGGCCCGGTCAGGAAGCTGCAGTGCTCGATCGTCGACACCCCGGCCTCGACCGCCGCCTCGATCGCGTCCGCGCCGTGGGCGTGCGCCGCCACCGGAAGCCCGTGCGTGGCCGCGTGCGAAACCACCACCGCAAGCTCGCGCGCGGAAAACTGCGACTCCCACATGTCCGCGCCGCCCTCGGTGATCTGGCCGCCGCTGGCCATCACCTTGATCACGTCCGCGCCCGCCGCCGCGTTCTCGTCGATCAGCGCGCGGATTTCGGAATCGGACGCGACCGCGCCACCGAAGAAGTGGCAATGCCCGTCCGGCACGGTGATCGGCGGGCCCGACACCAGCAGCCGCGGCGCGGCTTCCCCGGAGAACGACCGCCGGACCGCCGCGCCCAGGTGGTCGCGGTCGCCGAGGTCCCGCACCGTCGTGACGCCGCTGCGCAGCATCGACGACAGCCGCGAGCGCGCACCGTCCAGAAGGGAGCCAGCGTGGAAGTGCGCCAGCATCTCGCGGGAAGCGTCGAAAGCCAGGTGCACGTGGACGTTGAACAACCCGGCCAGCGCGGTGCCGGTGGGGAAGTCGCGCCGCGACGCGTCCGGCGCGGCCAGTGGCAGCACCTCCGCGCGTGGGCCGGCCGCCACGATCACGCCGTCGCGCACCAGCACCGCGCCGTCGCGCACCGGCGAAGACGGTCGTGGCAGCACCCGGCCCGCCGTGATCAGCGTGTCCACGTCACGACTCCATCGCCGCGGACAGCGCCAGCAGCGGCCGGACGTCCGATTCGATGTCGTCCGCCGGCGCGGGCAGGACCTGCTTGGCGTGGCCGTCGCTCTCCTCGCCGGCCGCGTGCCGCGCCAGCGCCGTCTTCAACGCGGCCGCCGCGGCCGCGGGATCGGTGGCGACGACCTCGCCGAAGCCCGCGTCCAGGTAGGGCGAAAGCTGCACCAGGCCGTCCCGGATCTCGATCACGCGGCGGTAGTGCACGCGGTGGATGCTGCGCGGGGAAAGGAGCTCGCCGCGGCGGCGCGGCGGCGTCCGCAGCACGATGCTGGGGAACGCCTGGACCAGGACCGTCCACAAGGGACCGAGCGCGTGGTGCTCGCGGCGGTGCTGGCGCCGTCGCCGCAACGCCGACACGCGCGCGCTCACCCCCGGGTAGGTGACGCCGAGCAGGAACAGCATCCCGCCGACGATCACGAACGGCACCCCGAGCAGCAGCAGCACCTTGACGACCGGCCCGAACGCCCACGCCACCACGATGTACAGCGCGCGGAAGATGCTGCCCACGGTCGCGCAGGCCAGGCCGATCGCGCCCAGCCGAAGGCCGATCCGCAGGTTCCGGTCGGCCACCCGCTGGTAGCGCACGATCCACGTCGTGCAGGCGATCAGGCCGTAGATCAGGTACAGCCCGGCGCCGAGGTAGAAGCTCGCGACCCCGCTGTCGTGGATCGTCGACGGTCCGAGCGGGAGCCCGCGCAGCTCCGGCGCCGTCAGGGCCATCGTGACGATCATCAGCGTGATCGCCGCGGCCAGCGGCACCAGCTCCACGACCACCCGGCGGTAGCGCCGCGGGCCCAGCGCCGAGCCGAGGAAGAAGATCACCAGCGCGCACACGGCGCACGCCAGCAGCGCGTTGTTGGCCACGCGCGCCGCGCCGCGCCCGAGGACGGCGTCGATCTCGTCGGAAATGACCTCCTGCTGGAGGAGGAACGCGAGGGCGAACCCGGCGACGCACGCGGTGACGGCCCAGTTCGGCACGGTCGGCGCACGCTGCACCTGGTAGATCCGCCACGCGAGCGCGACGCCGAACAGCACCATCGCGATCAGGTTCACGGGGCTGAAAAGTGTACTCACAACCACCCTTGGTGATCGCCGAGCGCCCCCTGGATCCGGCGGAGATCCCGGTCCGCAGCGCGCCGCGGGATCGTGTAGTTCAGGACCGACGCCCACTCGAGGATGATGGTCGCGACGGTCTCGGCTTCCCACTCGTGCGCGTCATCGTAGGACGTCCGGCGCAGTGCGCGGTGTACTGCATCCGGGTCAAGATCCGGAGCGGGCCCGCGCAGGAAGTCCGCCGGCTCGGCGTCGCCGTGCGGGTGGTGGTCGGCCAGCATGTGCCCGAGCTCGTGCAGGATGATGTGATCTTGGTGGGACTTCGTCGTTTCGGCCTGGTAGAAGATGTAGTCCGCCGCCGACGTCGCGATCCAGCAGCCGAACGGTCCGGGCACTTCCAGCGGGTAGGCCATCAGCCGGATCGGCTTCCCCCGTTGGTCCCCCAGCCGCGCGCACAGCACTTCGACGTCGAGCGGCGGGCCGATGTCGAGCTGCTTCAGCAGCTTCCGGCACCGGCGGCGCAGCTCCCGTTCCTTCATCGCGCGGCGTCCTCCGGGTTCCGGCCATCGCGTTCGGCCCGTTCGTAGCGCTCCACCAGCTCCAGCAGGTCCATGACCTGCCGGCGTCCCTGCGGCGAAAGCTCCTGCGCCCGCATCGCCATCAGCTGCGCTTCCCCGGCCGGGGGAGCGGCTGCCTCTTCGTCGAAGAAGTACGTGACGGGCACGCCGAACAGTCTCGCCAGGGCTTCAACATAGTGGATCTTCGGATTGACGCGCTTGCCCGTGGCCAGCTGCTGCAGGTAGGCGGGCGACATCGCCGGCCCGCCCGCCCGCTCGACGGCGGCCGAGATCTCCCGATAGCTGTGCGGCGCGCGGCCGTCCACCCGAGCTGCCTCGATCAGGGCGCTCAGGCGCTCCGCGAAGGTGCGTTCCCGTGCCATACCCGCCCCCTAGGTTTCCACCGTGAAAATTCTAGCCGGGAAACCACTGTACGCACATGTTGACAGGTATCGTATGCAGTGGTTTACAGTTGGCGCGCCTCTCGTCTTGCTCTCCGTACCCTGGGGGTGTACGGAACCGCAAGACGAGAGGCCGTCGTGTCCGCCGACTCGTCATGATCCGCGGTCTGTAGTACGCTTCAGCTGCCAAGGTCGAACGCCCTCGCGGCGGTCCCTTGGCCACGGCCTGTTGCCGGAGGTCGACCCCCAGGGCTTCCGGTGACAGGCCCCTTACTTTTTCAGGACATCCGTTTCTACGACATCACCGTGGCAGCCAGCGTGCCGCCCAGTTCGGTGCACGCTTCCAGGGTCTTCCGGTCCGGTTCCCCGGTGCTGATCACGGGTTCCGCCACCTTCTCCCAACCCAGGCCCGTGGTGATCGAAAGCAGCTGGCGTTCCGTCCCCGACGTGTCGCCGGTGCCGTGGATCCAGTACCCGAACGGACGGCCGCGCGTCGCGTCCAGGCACGGGTAGTAGACGGTGTCGAAGAAGTGCTTCAGCGCACCGCTCATGCTGCCCAGGTTCGCCGGCGTGCCCAGCAGGTAGCCGTCCGCTTCGAGGACGTCGGGGACTCCTGCCCCCAGCGCCGCCCGGCGGACCACCTCCACGCCCTCGATGTCCGGGTGCGCCGCGCCGGCCAGCACCGCTTCGAACAGCGCCTGCGTCGACGGCGACGGCGTGTGGTGCACGATCAGCAGCCTCGGCATCAGGCGAGCAGCTCCTCGACGGCCGCCCGCGACGCGGCCAGCCGGGCGGACGCGGCGTCGCGAGCCTCGGCCAGCGAACCCGTCACCGGCGCCACGACCTGCAGGTACGCCTTCAGCTTCGGCTCGGTCCCGGACGGGCGGATCACCACGCGCAGCCCTTCGCCGGTCAGGCGCAGCACGTCCGCGTCCGGCAGCAGGTCTTCCAGCGTCACCGCGACGCCGCCCAGCTCGGCCGGCGGCGTCTCCCGCACCTTCGCCATCAGCTGCCCGCGGACGGCGAGATCGGTGACCCGCAGGGAAACCTGGTCGGTGAGGTGGACGCCGTGGCGCCGCGCCAGCTCGTCCAGCACGTCCAGTGGCGTGCGCCCCTCGGCCTTCAGCCGCGCCGTATACCCCGCGGCCAAGGTCGCGGCGGCGATGCCGTCCTTGTCCCGCACGAAGCCCGGGTTCACGCACAGGCCGAGCGCTTCTTCGTAGGCGAACACGAGTCCTTCGCCCGCGCGGACCAGCCACTTGAACCCGGTCAGCGTCTCGGCGTAGCGGGCGCCCTCGGCCTTCGCGATCTCGCCCAGCATCGACGACGAGACGATCGTCGTCGCGACCAGCGGGTCCGGCAGGACCGTGCGGTCCACTGTGGACAGGACGTACGAGCCGAGCAGCACGCCGGTCTCGTCGCCGCGGAGCATTCGCCACTCGCCTCCCGCGTCCCGCACGCCCAGCGCGCACCGGTCGGCGTCCGGGTCGAGCGCGACCGCCAGGTCGGCGTCCACATCGGACGCGAGCGCGAGCAGCAGGTCCGTCGCGCCGGGCTCTTCCGGGTTCGGGAACGACACGGTCGGGAAGTCGGGGTCCGGCGCGGCCTGGTCGCCGACCAGGTGCAGGTCGGTGAAGCCGGCCCGCTCGAACGCGGCGCGCAGCGTGTCGGCGCCGACGCCGTGCAACGCCGTCGCGGCCACGCGCACCGCTCGCTCGCCTCCCATCGGCAGCGTCGCGACCTCGTCGAGGTAGCGGTCCACGAGGTCGACGACCTCGGCGCCGGGCGCCCGCGGCACGCTCACCGCGGCGGGCGCGGCCTGGATGGCGCGCTCGATCTCGCCGTCGGACGGCGGGACGATCTGGCCGCCGGTCGCGTCGTAGAGCTTGTAGCCGTTGTCCGCCGGGGGGTTGTGCGACGCGGTGATCTGGATTCCGGCCACCGCGCCGAGCCGCCCGACGGCGAACGCGAGCACCGGCGTCGGCAGCGGCTTCGGGAACACCTTGACGTCGAACCCGGCCGCGGTGAGGACCTCGGCGGCCGCGGTCGCGAAGGCTTCCGAGCCGTGCCGCGCGTCCCGGCCGACGACGACCAGCGCGCCCGCGTGCCCGTGCGCCTTCAGCCACTCCGCGACCCCCGCGGTGGTCCGCGTGACGACGGCGACGTTCATCCCGTTCGGCCCGGCGCGCACCGGCCCGCGCAGGCCGGCGGTGCCGAACTCCAGGGCGCCGGCCATCCGGTCGGCCAGCTCGCCCGCCGCGTCCGGCTCGCCGCCCATCGCCTTCGCCAGGACGTCCTGCAGCTCGGCGCGGGTGCTTTCGTCCGGGTCGTCGGCAATCCAGCGGTAGGCGGCGTCACGCAGCGTGGAAGTCAAGGTCACCGCGACAGCCTACGGGCTAGGGTCGGACGGGTGCGCTTGCTCTTCACCTCACTGGGGTCCTTCGGTCACACGTTCCCGCTCGTCCCGCTGGCGGTCGCCGCGCGCGACGCGGGCCACGACGTCGTCTTCGCCACCTCCGGCGATTTCCTGCCACAGCTGACGAAAGCCGGTCTCGAGACGGCGGCCGCCGGGCTGGCCATCAAGGACGCGTTCGGGCAGGCGTTCGCCGGGGCCGGGCCGTCCGGTCCGCGTCGTCCGCCCGGTGAGGTCCCGCCGGAGGTGCTGGGACCGATCGTCGCGAATGTGTTCGGCGAGCTGATGCCGAAGCGGTTCGTCGCCGACCTGCTGCCGCTGTTCTCGCGGTTCCGCCCGGATCTCGTCGTGAGCGAGGCCGGCAACTCCGGTGGCGCGTTCGCCGCGATGAAGGCCGGGATCCCGGTGGTGGCGCACGGTTTCGGCCGCGTGTCGAGCGACGACCCGATGGTGACGCGGATCCGCGACGCGATCCGTGCGCACGGTGCCGAGCTGGGCATCTCCGTCGGTGCGGACCTCGCGTTCGGCGGGCCGTTCGTCGACATCTGCCCGGAGTCGGTGCAGGACCCGGGATTCCTGGCGCGCGCGACGCGCGTCCCGCTGCGGCCGGTCGGCTGGAGCGAGCCGGGCGAGCTGCCGGCCGGCGTGCTGGAGCGGTCGCGGCCGCTGGTCTACCTGACGCTCGGCACGGCGATGGGGCACGCGGGCGTGCTGGGCGCGGCGATCGCCGGACTGTCCGGGTTGGACGTCGACGTCCTGGTCGCCACGGGCCCGACGGTCGACCCGGCGGCGCTCGGCGAGGTGCCGCCGAACGTCCGGCTCGAGTCCTGGGTACCGCAGTCGGAGCTGCTTCCGCACGTCGACCTGGTGGTCCACCACGGCGGCAGCGGCACGACGCTGGGCGCGTTCGGCGCGGGCCTCCCGCAGCTCCTGCTGCCGCAGGGCGCGGACCAGTTCAGCAACGCGGACGCGGTCGTGGCGGCCGGCGTCGGCTCCCGGCTCCTGGCCGCCGAGGTCACGGCGGATGCGGTCGCCTCCGAAGGACGCCGCCTGCTCACGGACACGTCGGTCGCCGACGCGACCCGGGCACTGGCGGCCGAGGTCGCGGCCATGCCGTCCCCGGCCGAGGTGACCGCCCAGCTCCCCGGCTTCGCCTGAAACCAAGCGAGTTCCGGCTTGAACCCCGTGCGCGCGGAGTTCAAGCCGGAACCGGTCAGGCGCGGGTGACCAGCTCGCGCAGCAGGGACCCCATCCGGGTCGCGGCCGCGCGGCCCGCCTCCAGGACTTCCTGGTGGTTCAGCGGCTCGCCGGTCATGCCGGCGGCCAGGTTGGTCACCAGCGACAGCCCGAACACCTCGACCCCGGCCGCGCGGGCCGCGATCGCCTCCAGGACGGTCGACATGCCGACCAGGTCCGCGCCCAGCGTGCGCAGCATGTGGATCTCGGCCGGCGTCTCGAAGTGCGGCCCGGTCAGGCCCGCGTAGACGCCTTCCTCCAGCGAGGGGTCGATCTCCTGCGCGACCTTCCGCAGCCGCGCCGAGTACAGGTCGGTCAGGTCGACGAAGTTCGCCCCGACGATCGGCGAGCGCGCGGTCAGGTTCAGGTGGTCGGAGATCAGCACCGGCTGACCGACCTGGAACCCCTGGCGCAGCCCGCCCGCGGCGTTCGTCAGCAGCACCGTCCGGACGCCGGCCGCCGCCGCGGTGCGCACGTTGTGCACCACCGGGTCGATGCCTTTGCCCTCGTAGAAGTGCGTCCGCCCGAGCAGGACCAGGACGTTCTTGTCGCCGATCTTCAGCGAGCGGATCGTGCCGCCGTGGCCCACGGCGCCGGGCGTGGTGAAGCCGGGCAGCTCGGCGAACGGGATCTCCGTCTCGTACTCCCCGATGACGTCCGCCGCCGGGCGCCAGCCCGATCCCAGTACCACCGCGATGTCGTGCGCGTCCACGCCGGTGCGCTTGGCGATGGCGCTCGCGGCTTCGTGTTCACTCATGCCAGGGAGCGTATCCGGACCGCCCTCACCACGAGGAACACCACCAGCCCGAACGGCGACAGGAAGATCGTCAGCACCAGGATCGGGCTCACGATCCACGGTGAGATCCCCGTCGACCGGCCTTCGAAGTACATCCACCGCGCGATGAACAGGTCGAACGCGATGAGGTGCGCCCAGACGAGCCCGGCGCCCCACGGCGTGGCCAGCAGCGTCTGCAGCACGCCGAGGTCGGGCCGCAGCATCGCCCGGCCCCACTCGCCGAAGTGCGGCACGACCAGGGCGAAGTAGCAGGCGAGCGGCACCAACGGCACCCACGGCGACGCCATGATCCGTGGGGTCCACCGCCACTCCGGCAGCAGGATCATCAGCGCCCAGAACGGCGTGGCCAGCGGGAACGCCAGGTCGAAGAGGGTCATCGGACGCGCACCGCGGCCCACGACCCCAGCCCGGCCCCCGCCACGAGCACGGCGAACGCGCCGAGCGTCAGCGCGTCCGGGTGCACGATCGACTGCGCCCGCAGCGCCTGCCAGGTGACCAGCGCGGTCAGCCCCGCGTACCCGGCCGCGCCGACCAGGACGAGCCGCGCACGGACGGCGTCGTCGCGCAGCCGGGCGAAGCGCGGGGCCAGCGCCGCGAGCGCGAGGGCCAGCAGCGGCAGCGCCTGCAGCGCGTGCATCCCGACGAAGTGCGGGATCCGCAGGTCGCCGGCGACCGTGCTCCAGCCGAGGATCGGCAGGCCGGGACCGCCGTCGGCGAGCCCGACGGTGTGCGCGCCGACCATGTCCGGCTTCCCGCCGGTCTGCCACTGCGCGAGCTGCCGCGCGGTCGGGCTCGTCATCAGGACGCCGAGCGAGATCCCCCCGAGCGACACGACGGCGCCGGCGCGCACGGCCCAGAAGCTCGCCCGGTCCTCGACCTTCGTGACCATCACCAGCACGGTCAGCGCGAACGTCGCGACCCAGAGCCCGATGATCATCTTGGCCATGACGCTGTAGATCCCGGCGTCGAGCGCGGTCGCGTTGTTGAAGTGGCTCGCCCGGCCACGCGCGGCCTGGACCACGAGCAGGACGTACTCGGCGGCGAAGATCAGCACCAGGAAGTTCGTCAGCCAGTTCGCCGTGCGCCGGAACCGCGGCAGCAGCGAGACGAGCCAGCTCCAGGTGAGGAAGTAGAGCGCGCCGGACACCGCGAACTTGAACGGCTTCGCCCAGATCGGCGCGCCTTCGAGAGTCCGCTGGTCGAGGAGCATCGCGGCGACGCACAGGACCGCGACCACCCCCAGGGTGGCGGCCGCCAGCGCGGACGGCCGGTGCCACCCGCGCGTTCTGCTCCGGACGTCGGCAAGGATGGTCATGGTTCCCTCCCAGAATGGATAGTCAAGCTCTCCGTTATGGGAAGTTAAGCTATCCATACTGAGAAGTCTTCAGGGTTGACCCGGAACCGGACCCTGGGATCGGAGTGGATGCGCATGCGGATGGCCGAACTGAGCGCGGGATCGGGAGTGCCGGTCGCGACCGTCAAGTACTACCTGCGCGAAGGTCTGCTCCCGCCGGGCGAGCGCACGAGCCCCAACCAGGCCCGGTACTCCCCGGACCACGTCCAGCGGCTCCGGCTGATCAGGGCGCTCACCGAGGTCGGCGGGCTGCCGCTCGCCTCGGTCGGCGCCGTCCTCGCCGCGATCGACGGCGACGCGACCCCGCACGAGACGATGGGCGTGGTCCAGCAGGAGCTGGCCGGCGTGCCACCGCAGGTGTCCGACGAGGCCGCCGCGTGGGCGTCCGAACTGCTCCACGACCTGGCACTTCGCCACGGCTGGAAGTGGCACCCGACGGAGAACCGGGCGTTCGGCAACCTGATCGCCGCGCTGGCCACGGCGAAGGAGCTCGGGCACGGGAAGCTCGCCGAGCGCCTGGACGAGTACGCCGCGCTGGCGGTACGCGTCGCCGAGCTGGACGTCGAGGTCGTGGCCGGGCTGACGTCGTTCGACAAGATCATCGAGGCGGGGCTGGTCGCCACGGTGCTGGGCGACCGGATCTTCACGGGCCTGCGCCACCTCGCGCAGGAACACGTCTCCCGCGACGTCCTCGGCCGGACGCCCGGCAGCTAGTCCGAGACCTTGAGCGTGGGCGCGACGCGGTCGAAGACGTCTTCCCGGCCCGCGCTCTCCTGCTCGACCGGCACGGTCACCGACAGGAGCCACAGGCTGGTGCCCGCCTCGACCATCTTCATGAACGTCACGCGGGTGCCCCCGGTGCCTTCGTTCTGCGGCAGGGTGCCGGCTTCGCCGAGGCGGTAGCCCAGCGTCGCGCTCTTGTGGTCCGGCGCCGTCGACGTCTCGGAGAGCTCGAACGCGTTGTCGGGGTAGGACTGCTGCAGCCAGGTGATGTAGTCGTCGTAGCTGTCGGTCTGGTCGAAGTACTTCCCCAGCCGCTCCAGGCGCAGGGACCGGCGCCCGTCCGGCGAGACGTACTGGATGACCAGACTGAGCCCGAACTTGGTGTTGTGCGGGGCGACGAACCGCTGCCAGCCCTCCGGCACGTCGAGGTCGTACTGCCCGCCGTCGTTGTTCAGCGCGCTGCCGTTGCCGGTCTGGTGCACCAGCGTCGGCGGCGGCACCTGGGTCGGCCCGTTCGGCGTCGCCGTCGGTTCGGCCGCCGGGGGGAGCAGCGGCTGCCCGCCCACCGTCCTGGCCAGCGCGAACCCGCCGCCCGCGGCCAGCAGGAAAAGCAGGATCGCCACGGCGACGAGCACCGCGCTCGCCCGGGCGGTGCGCCGCCCGGCCGGCCGCGGCTGCGCGACGAACACCGTCGCCGGCTCGGGCGAAGGAGCCGGGGGCGCGGCCGGCGCCGGCGTGGGCGGGCGCAGGAACGGCAGCGGCCCGGGGTCGGTGGCGAGCTCGCTGCTCGACCCCTCGGCCTTCTTCTCCGCCTTGGCGGGCAGGACGGTCTTGATCACCTGGGTGTCGGTCGCGTCCGGCTGCGCGGACGTCTTCTTCCCGTCCGGGGTGCGGAACAGGTCCGGCCCGAACAGGTCGAGCGGCGTCTTCGTCTGCAGCGGGTACAGCCGGTACCGGACCTCGCGCAGGGTGATCCGGTCGCCCGGCTCTTTCTTCATCAGCGCGGAGATGACGTCGGCGAGCGGCCCGGCCTTCGGCTTGGGCACCTTGCCGTTGACGACCTTGCCGACGGTCTCCAGCGGGTCGCCGTCGGCGTCGTACGGCGGCGCGCCCTCGACCGCGGCGAACAGCGTCGCGCCGAGGCCCCACAGGTCGGCGGCGGGGATGACCGCGCCGCCGGAGGCGACCTCCGGCGCGATGTAGGCGGGGGAGCCGAGCATGATCCCGGTGCGGGTCATGGTCGCTTCGGAGACGTTGCGCGCGATGCCGAAGTCGGTCAGCTTGATCCGGCCGTCGCTGGCGACCAGGACGTTGCCCGGCTTGACGTCGCGGTGCGTGATCCCGGCGGCGTGCGCGGCCTCCAGCGCGGACGCGACGGCGATGCCGACCGCGGCGGCCTGCTCGACCGTCAGCGGCCCGTGGTCGCGCAGGATGTGCGCCAGGCTGCGCGAGGGCAGCAGCTCCATCACCACGAACGGCTGGTCGTCCTCGCGGGCGACGTCGTGCAGGATGATCACGTTCGGGTGAGACAGGACGGCGATCGCGCGGGCCTCGCGCAGCGTGCGCTCCCGCAGCTCGTCGGCCTGCGAAGAGGGGATGCCCGGGGGCACCTTCATCTCCTTGACGGCCACCTGGCGGTGCAGGAACTCGTCGTAGGCCGACCAGACCGTGCCCATCGACCCCGAGCCCAGCACCGAGCGCAGCCGGTAGCGACCGGCGACCAGTCGTGTCTCTTCGCTGGAGGGGGGCACCCCCTGATTGTGTCGTACCCGATCGACCCCTGACTGCCTAGGGGCGCGACTAGAGTCACAGGTCCGACGCGGCCCGTGCCTCTACCATCACTGGGTATGACTGAAGTGGCCGGTCCGGAGTCAGTGCCGATCTCCGACCTCGACCTGGCAGCCGAGTTCCCGCAGGCGACGCGCGAGCAGTGGCAGGAGCTCGTCGCGGGGGTCCTGCGCAAGAGCGGCAGGCTGCCCGAGAATTTCGCGGGCGCCCCGGAGAGCAAGCTCGTCACGCGGACCTACGACGGCATCGAGATCCAGCCGCTGTACACGGCCGAGGACGTCCCCGGCGAGACCGGGTTCCCCGGCCTGCCGCCGTTCGTGCGCGGATCCCGGCCGGACGGGCAGATCAGCACGGGCTGGGACGTCCGCGCCCGCTTCACCGGCGACGACGCGCGCGAGGTCAACCGCGCGATCCTCGCCGACCTCGAAGGCGGCGTGACGTCGATCTGGCTGGCCGTCCCGCCCGCGTCGATCGCCGACGCGCTCAACGAGGTCTACGTCGACCTGGCGCCGGTGGTCCTGGACGCGGGTGCTTCGTTCGAGGCCGCCGCCGACGCGCTGTTCGAGCTGTTCGACGAGCGCGAGATCCCGGCGAGCGAAGCCACCGCGGTGCTGGGCGCCGACCCGATCGGGCTCGCGGCGCGCAGCGGCTCGGCCGTCGAGCTGGAACCGGCCGCCGCGCTCGCCGCGCGTGTCGCCGGGAAGTACCCGAAGGTGCGCACGGTCGTCGCCGACGGCCTCCCGTTCCACGAGGCGGGCGGATCGGACGCGCAGGAGCTGGGCGCGCTCGTCGCCGCCGGCGTCACCTACCTGCGTTCCTTGACGGACGCGGGCCTCGACGTCGAAGCCGCGGCCGGGCAGCTCGAGTTCCGGCTCGCCGCCACCGCCGACCAGTTCTCCACCATCGCCAAGCTGCGCGCGGCGCGCCGCCTGTGGGCCCGCGTCGCCGAGGTGTGCGGGTTCTCCTCGCCGATGCGCCAGCACGCCGTGACGTCGCCGTCCATGCTGACCCGGCGCGACCCCTGGGTGAACATGCTGCGCACGACGGTCGCCTGCTTCGGCGCCGGCGTCGGCGGCGCGGACGCCGTCACGGTGCTGCCGTTCGACGCCGCGATCGGGCGTCCGGACGCGTTCTCCGCGCGGATCGCCCGCAACACCCACGCCGTCCTGCTGGAAGAGTCCAAGCTGGCCGGCGTGGCCGACCCGGCGGGCGGCTCCTGGTACGTCGAGAAGCTGACCGACGACCTCGCGCACGCGGCCTGGGCCGAGTTCACGGCCATCGAGGGTGCGGGCGGCCTGGTCGCCGAACTCGCTTCGGGCGCACTGGCCGGGCGGCTCGCCGAGACGTGGGAGAAGCGGTCGAAGCGGATCGCGACCCGTCGCGACCCGCTCACCGGCGTCAGCGAGTTCCCGAACCTGGCCGAGAAGCCGGTGGTCCGGACGCCGGTCGAGTCCACTGTGGAAGGTGGGCTGCCGCGGCACCGGTACGCCGAAGGCTTCGAGGCGCTTCGCGACGCTTCGGACGCGTACCTCGCTGCGCACGGTTCACGGCCGAAGATCTTCCTCGCCACTTTGGGACCGGTCGCGGCGCACACCGCGCGCGCCGGGTTCGCCGCCAACCTGTTCCAGGCCGGCGGCCTCGAAGCCGTCAACCCGGGCGCGACCGACGACCTGCCGGGCGCGTTCCGCGAGTCCGGCGCGAAGATCGCCTGTCTCTGCGGCACCGACGACGCCTACGTCGAGCGGGCGGCGGACGTCGCCGCGTCGCTCGGAGCCGACTACGTACTACTGGCGGGCAAGGGTACCTACGACGGTGTGGACGCCAACGTCTTCGCCGGCTGCGACGCCCTCGACGTCCTGAACGGCCTGCACGCCAAGCTGGGAGTCACCCGATGAGCATCCCGAACTTCGCCGGCCTCGACCTCGGCACGCCCGCGCCGGCCGACCGCGACGCCTGGGCGCGCGCGGTGCAGGAAGCCACCGGCAAGGGCCCGGACGCCCTGGTCTGGGAGACGCCCGAGGGCATCGGAGTCAAGCCGGTCTACACCGCCGACGACCTGTCCGATGTGGACTTCCTGGGCACGTACCCCGGCATCGCGCCCTTCCTGCGCGGGCCGTACCCGACGATGTACGTCAACCAGCCCTGGACCATCCGCCAGTACGCCGGGTTCTCGACGGCCGAGGAGTCCAACGCCTTCTACCGGCGCAACCTCGCCGCCGGCCAGAAAGGGCTTTCGGTCGCCTTCGACCTGGCCACCCACCGCGGCTACGACTCCGACCACCCGCGCGTCTCCGGCGACGTCGGCATGGCGGGCGTCGCGATCGACTCCATCTACGACATGCGCCAGCTCTTCGACGGCATCCCCCTCGACAAGATGTCCGTGTCGATGACGATGAACGGCGCGGTGCTGCCGGTGCTGGCGCTCTACGTCGTCGCGGCCGAGGAGCAGGGGGTGAAGCCGGAGCAGCTCGCGGGGACCATCCAGAACGACATCCTCAAGGAGTTCATGGTCCGCAACACCTACATCTACCCGCCGCAGCCGTCGATGCGGATCATCTCCGACATCTTTTCCTTCACTTCGCAGCACATGCCGAAGTACAACTCGATCTCCATCTCCGGCTACCACATGCAGGAAGCCGGGGCGACCGCCGACCTGGAGCTGGCGTACACGCTCGCCGACGGCGTCGAGTACCTCCGCTCCGGCGTCGACGCGGGGCTCAGCGTCGACAAGTTCGCGCCGCGACTGTCGTTCTTCTGGGCCATCGGCATGAACTTCTTCATGGAGGTCGCGAAGCTGCGCGCGGCGCGCCTGCTGTGGGCGAAGCTCGTGAAGGGCTTCGACCCTCAGAACTCGAAGTCGCTCTCGCTGCGCACGCACTCCCAGACGTCCGGCTGGTCGCTGACCGCCCAGGACGTCTACAACAACGTCGTGCGGACCTGCGTCGAGGCGATGGCCGCGACCCAGGGGCACACGCAGTCGCTGCACACCAACGCCCTCGACGAAGCCCTCGCGCTGCCCACCGACTTCTCCGCGCGGATCGCCCGCAACACGCAGCTGCTGCTGCAGCAGGAATCCGGCACGACGCGCGTGATCGACCCGTGGGGCGGCAGTGCGTTCGTCGAGAAGCTGACCTACGACCTCGCGCGCAAGGCGTGGGGCCACATCAGCGAGGTCGAGCAGGCCGGCGGGATGGCCAAGGCGATCGACGCGGGCATCCCCAAGCTGCGCATCGAGGAGGCCGCGGCGCGCACCCAGGCGCGCATCGACTCCGGTCGCCAGCCGGTGATCGGCGTGAACAAGTACCAGGTCACGAGCGACGAAGACATCGAAGTGCTCAAAGTGGACAACGCCGGCGTCCGGACGCAGCAGCTGGAGAAGCTGCGGCGCCTGCGTTCCGAGCGCGATTCCGCCGCCACCGAGGACGCGTTGCGACGGCTCACCGAGGGCGCCGGGAACGGCGGCAACCTCCTGGAGCTGGCCATCGGGGCGGCCCGCGCGAAGGCCACCGTCGGCGAGATCTCCGACGCCTTGGAGAAGCTCTGGGGCCGCCACGCCGGGCAGATCCGGACGATTTCGGGCGTCTACCGCGAAGAGGTGGGTAAGTCGCAGAACGTCGAGAAGGCCCGTCAGCTGGTCGAGGAGTTCGCCGCGGAGGAAGGACGCCGTCCGCGCATCCTGGTCGCCAAGATGGGCCAGGACGGCCACGACCGCGGCCAGAAGGTGATCGCCACCGGCTTCGCCGACATCGGCTTCGACGTCGACGTCGGCCCGCTGTTCTCCACCCCGGCCGAGGTCGCGCGGCAGGCGATCGAGGCGGACGTGCACGTCGTCGGGGTGTCCTCATTGGCCGCCGGGCACCTCTCGCTGGTGCCCGCGCTGCGCCATGAGCTCGCCGAGCTGGGCCGCGAGGACATCATGGTCGTCGTTGGCGGGGTCATCCCGCCGCAGGACTACCCGGCGCTGCGCGAGGCCGGCGCGGCGGCGATCTTCGGGCCCGGCACGGTGCTCGCGGACGCGGCCATCGACCTGCTCGGCCAGCTGACGGCGCAGGAGTCCTGACCCTTGCCGCGCAAGATCGACGTCCCCGCGTACGCCAAGGGCGTGCTGGCGGGAGACCGCGGGACGCTGTCGAAGGCGATCACGCTGGTCGAGTCGCAGCGGGAGGACCACCGGGCGCTGGCGCAGGAGCTGCTCGTCGAGCTGCTGCCCGCTTCCGGTGGCGCGCGGCGCATCGGCATCACGGGCGTTCCCGGTGTCGGCAAGTCGACATTCATCGACCAGCTGGGCACCGACCTGACCACGGCCGGGCACCGCGTCGCCGTCCTGGCGGTCGACCCGTCGTCGACGCGCACCGGCGGGTCGATCCTCGGCGACAAGACCCGGATGGCGCGCCTGGCGGTCGACGAACGGGCGTTCATCCGGCCGTCGCCGACGTCCGGGACGCTCGGTGGCGTCGCACGCGCGACGCGCGAGACGATCGTGCTGATGGAAGCCGCCGGCTACGACACCGTCCTGGTCGAGACCGTCGGGGTAGGACAGTCCGAAGTGACCGTCGCGAACATGGTCGACTGCTTCCTGTTCCTGACGCTCGCGCGCACGGGCGACCAGCTCCAGGGCATCAAGAAGGGCGTGCTGGAGCTGGCCGACGTCATCGCCGTCAACAAGGCCGACGGCGACCACGAGCGGGACGCTCGCCGCGCGGCCCGGGAGCTGTCCGGCGCGCTGCGGATGATCTACGGGCCCGAAGCGTCCTGGACGCCACCCGTGCTGACCTGCAGCGGCCTGCACAACCTGCGGCTGGACGAGGTCTGGGGCGCGATCGAGCAGCACCGCGACACGCTCACGGCGTCCGGCGAGCTCGAAGCGCGACGCCGTCAGCAGCAGGTCGACTGGACGTGGGCGATGGTTCGCGAACAGCTGCTGAGTCGCCTGGCGGCACATCCGGACGTGCGAACGGTCGTTCCCGACGTCGAACGGGCGGTGCGGGACGGTGAGCTGACGGCTACCCTCGGTGCTCAGCGGATCCTCGACGCGTTCGGTCCACCGCGTGGGGGCTGACGCGCCGGGCGTTCCGCGGGAGAATGCCTGGTCGTGGCGAAGGGATGACATGGCGAAACTGCGGGGTCTGGTCCTGGCCGGCGTGCTGGGCGCGGTGCTGTTCACCGCGTCTCCGGCGTCCGCCGAACCGGTGCGTGCCCACCACACGGTGGCGGTGACGGTCGGGCACGCGTCCGCCGCGCTGGTCCCCGTGCAGGCCACTCCCAATCCGGGTCCGGTGCTCGACCCGGCCCAGACCGACAAGGCGAACACCGAAAAGACCAGGAACAAGCTGGTCGCGGGTGTGGTAGCGGTGGCGCTGCTCGGGATCGTGATCTGGGGCAGGCGGATCCGTTCGAAGAAAGCCAAGAGCTCTTGAGGCGTTCGGCTTAGCCGAACTACTGCACGCCGTTCAACGCAGATCCGGTACCGGCCATCTAGGACGGCCGTTTTCGAGGCGCGCGTTGCCGCCTGCATGGTGCACGATCGTCTGCAAATGCGTACGACAGATCGATCGGCACGTTGCGTGACCCCAGCCGCTGCCCGGGTTACCCGTGTTGCGGGAGGAGGTGCGGCGTGACGGTGTTGGACTCACGACCGGACGTTCCAGGCGACCCCCACGGGCGCATCATCAACCCCATGGAGGGGTCCGAAGCGCTGATTTCCGAAGCCGGCGTAAGCATGGCTCCCGTGGAGGACCTTGGTGCGGGCCGTGGCCCGTTCTGGCTCGATGACTGGCTGCGCGCCAACGCGACCGATGTGCTCGCCTGGCGCCGGCACATCCACGCGCACCCGGAGCTGTCGCGGCACGAGTTCGCGACCACGGAGCTGATCGTCACGCTGCTGCGCTCCGTCGGGCTCAAGCCGTGGGTGCTGCCCGGCGGCACCGGCGTCGTCTGCGACATCGGCAGCGGCGAACGGTGCGTGGCGTTGCGCGCGGACATGGACGCCCTGCCGCTCACCGAAGCGACCGAGCTGCCCTACGCGTCGACCGTCGAGGGCGCGGCCCACATGTGCGGCCACGACGCCCACACGGCGATCCTGCTGGGCGCGGCCCGCGCCCTGGCCGGCGCGCCGGAGCTGCCCGGCCGCGTGCGGCTGATCTTCCAGCACGCCGAAGAGGTCATGCCCGGCGGCGCGCTGGACATGATCGCGGCGGGCGCGCTGGACGGCGTCGAGCGGATCTACGGCCTGCACGTGGACCCGCGGCTCGAGGTCGGCCTGGTCGGGATGCGCGTCGGCGCCCTGACGTCGGCGGCGGACCTGATCGAGCTGCGGCTGACGTCGCCGGGTGGGCACACGTCCCGTCCGCACCTGACGGCCGACCTGGTCCACGCGCTGGGCACGGTGATCACGGGGCTGCCGGCGTTGCTCTCGCGGCGCGTCGACCCGCGCTCGGGAACGGTCCTGGTCTGGGGCGCGGTCCACGCGGGCCAGGCGGCCAACGCGGTCCCCCAGGACGGCGTCCTGCGCGGCACGCTGCGCACGGCCGACCACGAGGTCTGGACGTCGCTGGAGCCGCTGGTGGCGTCGTCGGTGGAGTCCCTCCTGGCGCCGCTGGGCGTCGGCTTCTCCCTCGACTACCGCCGCGGAGTCCCGCCGGTGGTCTCGGACGCGGACTCGACGGCCCTGATGCGCGCGGGCGTCGAAGCGGCCCTGGGCGAAGGCGCGGTGGCTTCGACAGAGCAGTCATCCGGCGGCGAGGACTTCGGCTGGTACCTGGAGCACGTTCAGGGAGCGTTCGCCCGCCTGGGCGTCTGGCCCGGCGCCCCGGCCCCCCAGTCCGACATCCACCGCCCCACGTTCATCCTCGACGAGCGAGCCCTGCTCTGCGGAGTCCGAACCCTGGTCCACACCGCCCTAACCACCCTCGCCTGAGATGCCCCTCCAATCACGCGTGATGCCCGTCCAGACACGCGTGATGCCTCTTTCCGCACGGAGTTATCCACAGGTATAGCGAGTTGTCCACAGATCACGGAATCGGCTCTTCCCTTCGTCGAGGGAAGGGCCGATTCTCGATTACATGATCGATTGGGGAGGACGACATGGAGCGGTTTCACGGGCCGAGGCTGATCGGATCTTGGGTCGCCGGGCGGTTCTGGAGGGATTGGCGACGGGGGTGCTCGCACAACCCTGGCGCGGCGTGCTCATCCACGCCGCCGATTCGCTGAACCTGCCGACGCTGGCCCAGGCGGCGCTGATCCACGTCGGTCAGCCCGCCGCCTTGTCCGGCGCGACTTCCCTTGCACTGCATGGGATTTCGGCGGCGGTGGGCCCCGTGATCCACCTGTCCGTACCTCCCGCGAAGCGTGCTCGCTCGAAGCCTGGACTGGTGGTGCACCGGGCCGAATACCAGCCTTCCGACGTGGTCGAACTGGACGGTCTTCCGGCCTTCTCCCTCGATCTCGCCCTGGCCGACTACCTCTGCGACGGTGACGAGCGGACTGCCTTCGCGGCGGTCGATCAGGCCATGGCCGGGCTCCCACCGGACCACTCCCGGACCCTGCGGAAGAACGTCCGGGACCGCCTCGTCGACCGCCGGGACCGGCGAGGTATCCACAGGGGGCAGATGCTGCTGGCGTTGGCGACCGGGAAGGCCGAATCACCACCGGAGAGCATCCTCAAGCTGATCGTGGTCGAGGCCGGGTTCCCGGTGCCGGAGGTGCAGTTCGAGATCACCGCGGTCGACGGCCGCCGGCTGTACGTCCTCGACATCGCCTGGCCCGAGTTGCGGATCGCACTCGAGTACGACGGGTTCGCCGCGCACGAGGAACGGCAGGAGAGTGACGCACAGCGGGATGCCCGGATGGCAGGGCGAGGGTGGACCACCATCCGCGCGACGGCGGCCGACCTGCGGGATCCGAGCCGTCTCCTCTCCGAGCTGCGGGACGCCTTCACGTTACGTTCGAGGCATCTCGCGTGACTGGAGAGGCATCACGCGTGATCAGGAGGGCATCACGCGTGACTGGAGGGGCATCAGCCGGAGATGCCGGAGCAGGGGCGGGTTCGGAGGTCGTCGACGTAGTCGGCGGGGGCTCCGGCGGTCTCGGCGGCGTCGGCCAGCACACCCAGGTAACGCGCGGAAGGCAAGCCGCCCTCGTACGCGTCCAGGACGTACAGCCAGGCCAGCACCGAGCCGTCCATCGTCTGGACCCGGAGCCGGATCTTCGAGTGGATCCCCAGCTCGCCGCCTTCCCAGCGGTCCAGGCCCGTCTCGTCCAGCGGCGTCACGTCGTACAACACGACGAAGACCCGGGAAGCCGGGTCTTCGACGATCGTGGCCAGGGCACCTTCCCAGCCGAGGTCCTCGCCGCCGAAGGTCAGGCGCCACCCCTCCAGCCAGCCGGAGCCGGCCATCGGAGAGTGCGGCGCGCGCTCCAGCATCTGGGCGGGCTCCATGTTCGATCCGTAAGCGGCATACAACGGCACGCCGACAGCGTAGCGACCCCGCGCTGACCCGAGTGGACGCACTCGCCGTGTTCGCCCACTTCAGTGTCCGGTCACCTTCGCCGCGTACGGTGAGAGCACCGCACGCGAGCACTTCGAGGAGGACCCAGGTGACCAGGATCGTGATCATGGGCGGGGGCCCGGCCGGCTACGAAGCCGCGCTGGTCGCAGCCCAGCACGGGGCCGACGTCACGATCGTCGAGAAGGACGGCCTGGGTGGCGCCTGCGTGCTCTACGACTGCGTCCCGTCGAAGACGTTCATCGCGAGCTCGGGCGCGCTGGCGAAGATGCACGACCTCGGCGAGCTCGGCATCAACACCGACATGGCCGACACGAGCATCGACCTCCCGACCGTCCACGGCCGGGTGAAGGGCCTCGCGCTGGCCCAGTCCGCCGACATCCGCGCCCGCGTCCAGCGTGAGGGCGTTCGCGTCGTCATCGGCGAAGCCCGCTTCTGCGACGACGAGACCGGCCTCGCGACCCACAAGGTCGCCGTGACGACGGCGGACGGCCAGACCGAGAAGCTCCCCGCCGACGTCGTCCTGATCTCCACCGGCGCCACCCCGCGCGTCCTGCCCGGCGCGGTGCCCGACGGCGAGCGCATCCTCGACTGGCGTCAGCTCTACGAGCTCGAGGAGCTGCCCGAGCACCTCGCCGTGATCGGCTCGGGCGTCACCGGCGCCGAGTTCGCGTCCGCCTACACCGAGATGGGCGTCAAGGTCACCGTCGTCTCCAGCCGTGACCGCGTCCTCCCGCACGAGGACGCCGACGCCGCCGCGGTGCTCGAGGAGGTCTTCTCGCAGCGCGGCACGACCGTCGCGAAGCAGGCGCGCGCCGACCGCGTCGAGCGCACCGAAAAGGGCGTCGAGATCCACCTCGCCGACGGCCGCGTGATCGAAGCCAGCCACGCGCTGATGACCGTCGGGTCGGTCCCGAACACCAAGGACATCGGCCTCGACCGCGTCGGCATCTCGCCCGGCCCCGGCGGGTTCATCACCGTCGACCGCGTTTCGCGCACCTCCGTTCCCGGGATCTACGCCGCCGGCGACTGCACCGGCGTGCTCATGCTGGCCTCGGTGGCGAGCATGCAGGGCCGCATCGCGATGTGGCACGCGCTGGGCGAGGGCGTCGCGCCGATCAAGCTCAAGACCGTCGCCGCCAACGTGTTCACCCACCCGGAGATCGCGACCGTCGGCATCAGCCAGCACGCGATCGACTCCGGCGAGGTGCCCGCGCGCACCATCATGCTGCCCCTGGCCACCAACGCGCGCGCGAAGATGGAGGGCCTCCGCCGAGGCTTCGTGAAGCTTTTCTGCCGCCCCGCCACCGGCGTGGTCGTCGGTGGAGTCGTCGTGGCGCCGCAGGCGAGCGAGCTCATCCTTCCCATCGCGCTCGCCGTCCAGAACCAGCTCACAGTGGACCACCTGGCACTGACATTTTCGGTGTACCCGTCGCTGTCGGGCTCGATCACCGAGGCCGGGCGCCAGCTCATGCGCCACGACGATCTGGACTGATCCGGTAGGCAACCCGTCGCGCCCCGTCGCGTCTTGTCGGTTGTAAGGCTGAAGGACGCGAAGGGTGCGAAGGTGCGCAAGACGGTGGTTTTGGTTGTGGCAGCGGTGATCGGGGCGACGACGCTGACGGGGCCGGCGATGGCCCAGCAGAGTCCCGGCACGACGCCGGCCGCCGCGCCGGCGAAGGGCAGCGTCCAGCTCAACGTCAACACCGCGATCAACCAGACGCTCGTGGACAAGTACGTCCGCGACGCGCCCAACGTCGCGCTGGCGAAGTGCGAGGGCGCTTCGCCGAAGTTCTCCTCGCCGGTGCTGACCTTCTCCAACTACACCCCCGGCCCGTTCATGGGCGCCGACGCGAACATCAGCGCCGACGTCGCGCTCAACCCGGGCACCCAGGCCGGGACGTACCCGCTGACGGTGACCTGCGGCGGCCAGACGTACAGCACGCAGTTCTCGGTGCCCGCGCCGCAGGTTTCGAAGGTGCCCTCCGGCGCCGCGAAAGCCGGCGACGGCAGCATGGCCGGCTGAATCCGCAAACCACCGAACCACCTCGGAGCCACGCTCCGGGGTGGTTTTTTCTTGAGTTCCCGCCGGGCGATTTCGCGACTTTTTCGTGACCTTCGGGCGCAACCTTTCGCAGGTGGAGACGTCTTGGGCTACATAAGCAAGCGAACGAAGTCGAGGCAGTGGAAACTGCGACCGGAGTCCGCGAAAATGCTTTGTCTATTCATTCACCAGGGGAGAAAAGAATGAAGAACACCGCTGTCGTCGCGGGCATCGCTGTGGCCTTTCTCGTCCTCGCGCCCGGCGCGGCGCTCGCGAGCACCGCGCCGAGCACGAGCGCGACCCCCGAGCCGGGCACCACCGCCAAGCCGGCTGCTCCCAAGCTCACGATCACTCCGCGCCACGGCGTGCCCGGCGCGGAGCTTCGGATCACCGCCGAGTGCGACGGCGAGGCGTATGTCACCTCCAGAGCGGTCGACGCCTTCGCAACCGGGACCGGCTCGAACGGCTCGGTCCGGGCCTACGTCGGGACCGTGCGCGACGTCCGCGCCGGCGAGTATCCCGTCAACCTGCGCTGCCACCCGCGCGACGGCCGCCCCGACACCTTCGTCGACGTGGCGTTCGTCGTGGACCGCGTGGCCGCCAAGACGCCGGGCGCCAAGACGTCGGGCGCCAAGCAGGTCGCCAAGGTGCCGGCCGGTGCGCCGCAGACCGGCGGCACCGACGGCCCGGTCGACGACTCCGGCGCGCCGCTCGCGGCCGCGGCCGCCATGGGGGTGCTCGCCGTCGGCGGCAGCGGTCTCGTGCTGGCCCGGCGGGCGCGGCGCCGCTGATCCTCCGAGGGGGAGCGGGGGTAGCGTCTGGGCGGCCCAACCGATCGGGCCGCCCAGACGTGTAAACCCGTGGGAAGGGGGAGCACATGACCACGAGGACCACGGGACGGCGGCGCTACCTGATCGCGCTGATCCTGGCGTTGCTGGCCGCTTTGGTGGTGCTGGCGCTGACGCTCGGGGGCGGCCCGGAGCCGTCGACCGCCCAGCCGCCGCCCGCGCAACCCGTCGCGGTGAACCCGGAACCCGCGGCCGGTGAGCAGCCCGCCGACGTCGCGTTGCCGAAGTCCGATCCGGTCTCGATCGACATCCCGAAGATCGGTGCGCACTCGTCGCTGGTTCCGCTGGGTGTCAACGCGGACAACACGATCCAGGTGCCGCCGGTGACCACGCCGCTGCAGGCGGGCTGGTACACCTACGCGCCGACGCCGGGCGAGGTCGGCCCGGCCGTCGTCCTCGGGCACGTCGACGGCAACCACCAGAAGGGCATTTTCTACCGCCTCAAGGAGCTGGCCCCCGGCGACCGCGTCTCGATCGCGCGCAAGGACGGCACGACGGCGCTGTTCGAGGTGACGAAGGTGCACCAGGTGCCGAAGCAGGACTTCGAGAAGGAAGGCGTGTACGACGACACGGCCGGACCCGAGCTGCGGCTGATCACCTGCGGCGGCGTTTTCGACCGGAGCGCGCACAACTACGTCGACAACATCGTCGTCTACGCCCAGCTCATCAGCGGCTGAGAGTCCTTCGGCCCTGTTTTTGTCGGTGCCCGGTGCAAGACTGTGTCGGCCGTCACCCGAGGCGGCGTAGGCGAGGGTTGGGAGTCGACATGTTGTTCCGCGACGAGCCGTGGCCCGACGGGACACCCAGCTGGGTGGACCTGATGGTGCCCGACCAGGCGAAAGCGGTGGCCTTCTACAGCGGCCTGTTCGGCTGGGACGTGCAGGCGGGCGGTGAAGAAACCGGCTTCTACGGCATGGCCGAGCTGAGCGGCCGCCCGGTCGCCGGGATCGGCCAGACCCCGCCGGGGCAGGACCTGCCACCGGTGTGGACGACATACCTCTCGGTGTCCGACGTGGACAAGACGGCCGCGGCGATCACCGAGGCCGGCGGCCGGATCGTCATGCCGGTGATGGAGGTGCTGAAGGAAGGCCGGATGGCGGTGGTGGCCGATCCGGCGGGCGCGGTGTTCGGGCTGTGGGAGCCGGGTAACCACCTGGGCACGCAGGTCACGGCGGCCCCGGGCACGCTGGCGTGGAACGAGTGCATGAGCCGCGACTACCCGGCGGCGAAGGCGTTCTACGAGCAGGTGTTCGGGTACGGGTTCCAGGACCTGTCGAACGACGACTTCACGTACGCGGTGCTGCTGCTCGACGGCCGCCCGGTCGGCGGGCTCGGCGCCCTGCCCGATTCGGTGCCGGCGGAGGTGCCGTCGAACTGGTCGGCGTACTTCTCGGTGGCGGACGCCGACGCGAGCGCGGCCAAGGTGGCGGAGCTGGGCGGCCGGGCGCTGGACCAGCCGTTCGACTCACCGTACGGGCGGCAGGTGCGGGTGGTGGACGACCAGGGGGTGCCGTTCTTGATCATCGCGCCGAACGAGCAGTCCGGGAAACCGGAGGGCTGGGAGGACTGAGAGGGCGAGTGCGGGCGCGGGGTAAGGCGGGCCGCAGGGGAGTGCGGCGAGGGCCGGAGCGCCGCGTGGCCGTGAGGTCGAGAGCGGCTGCCCTGCGCGCGAACGGGCGGGGCAGCGCACGGCTGCGGACCGGAGGCGCCGGAAGACGCCCCCGGCCCGGGCCGGTCAGTCCTCGTCGTCGACCCAGTCGAAGGTCTTCGTCACGGCCTTCTTCCAGTTGCGGAACTCGCGGTCGCGGCGGGCGTCGTCCATGGCCGGCTCCCACTGCTTGTCCTGGGCCCAGTTCGTGCGGATGTCGTCCTCGGACTTCCAGAACCCCACCGCCAGGCCGGCGGCGTACGCGGCTCCCAGCGCCGTCGTCTCGTTGACCACCGGGCGGATCACCGGCACGCCGAGGATGTCGGCCTGGAACTGCATCAGCAGCTCGTTGACGACCATTCCGCCGTCCACCTTGAGGGAGGTGAGCGAAACACCCGAGTCGGCGTTCATCGCCTCGAGCACCTCACGCGTCTGGAACGCCGTGGCCTCCAGGACCGCGCGGGCCAGGTGACCCTTGTTGACGAACCGGGTGAGCCCGACGATCGCGCCGCGGGCGTCGGACCGCCAGTAAGGAGCGAACAGACCCGAGAACGCCGGGACGAAGTACGCGCCGCCGTTGTCCTCGACACTGCGGGCGTGCTCTTCGATCTCGGCCGCGGTCGAGATCATGCCGAGGTTGTCGCGCAGCCACTGCACCAGCGAGCCGGTCACCGCGATGGAGCCTTCCAGCGCGTAGACCGTGTCGTTCGAGCCGATCTTGTAGCAGACCGTGGTGAGCAGCCCGTTCTGCGACATCACCTTCTCGGTACCGGTGTTCAGCAGCATGAAGTTGCCGGTGCCGTAGGTGTTCTTGGCCTCGCCGGGCGAAAGGCAGGCCTGGCCGAACGTCGCGGCCTGCTGGTCGCCCAGGATGCCCGCGATCGGCACGCCGGCCAGCGCACCCTTTGCGCGGACCTTGCCGTACTCCTCGGAGGACGATCGGATCTCCGGCAGCATGGACAGCGGGATCGTCATCTCGGCGGCGATCTCGGGGTCCCACTGCAGCGTGTCGAGGTCCATCAGCATGGTGCGCGACGCGTTGGTCGGGTCGGTGACGTGCACGCCGCCGTCGGGCCCGCCGGTCATGTTCCACAGCACCCAGGTGTCCATGTTGCCGAAGATCAGGTCACCGGCTTCGGCCTTCTCGCGCGCGCCTTCGACGTTGTCGAGGATCCACTTGACCTTCGGCCCGGAGAAGTACGTCGCGAGCGGAAGGCCGACCTTCTCGCGGTAGCGCTCCTGGCCGCCGCCGAGGTTGCCGAGCTCGGTGACGATCCGGTCGGTGCGGGTGTCCTGCCAGACGATCGCGTTGTACACCGGCTTGCCGGTCGTCTTGTCCCAGACCAGCGCGGTCTCGCGCTGGTTGGTGATACCGACGGCGACGATGTCGGTGGTGTGCAGGTCGGCCTTGGCGACCGCGCCCGCGGCGACCGCGCGGGTGTTCTCCCAGATCTCCTCGGCGTTGTGCTCGACCCAGCCCGCCTTCGGGAAGATCTGCTCGTGCTCCTTCTGGTCGACGGCGACGACCCGGCCCTCGTGGTTGAAGATCATGCACCGGGTCGACGTGGTGCCCTGGTCGATCGCGGCTACGTACGAAGTCATGTGTGCTCCAGGAATCCGGTAGGGGGGCGATCAGGTCAGGTTGTGCACGACGAGGTAGAGCAACGCGGCCAGCGAACCGCCGGCCAGCGGGCCGACGACCGGGATCCACGAATAGCCCCAGTTGGCGTTGGCCTTGTTCTTGATCGGCAGCAGGAACGCGTACGCGATGCGCGGGCCGAGGTCGCGGGCCGGGTTGATGGCGTAGCCCGTCGGCCCGCCGAGCGAAGTA
Organism: Amycolatopsis camponoti; assembly: GCF_902497555.1. NCBI lineage: Bacteria > Bacillati > Actinomycetota > Actinomycetes > Pseudonocardiales > Pseudonocardiaceae > Amycolatopsis > Amycolatopsis camponoti. The sequence continues at coordinate 1,859,490 of NZ_CABVGP010000003.1, forward strand.
CCGATCACGAGGACCACGAACGAGACACCCGCGTAGCCGAGCGCGGAGTTGCCGAAGTTCGGGGTGCCACCGTCACCGACGGAGACCACCGGGCTGAGCAGGATCCAGGCCACCAGGACGAAGGTGCCGATGACCTCGGTGACGAGGTTCCACGCGGTGTTCGGGATCTGCGGCGCGGTGGAGAAGATCCCGAGCGTGTTCTCGGGCTCGGGGTGGTCGTCGAACTGCAGCTTGTAGGTGGCCCAGCAGAGCACGGCGCCGATGATCGCGCCGGCCATCTGGCCGATGAAGTAGAAGGGGACGTCGGCCCAGTGGGTCTTGTCCGCGATGGCCAGGCCCAGCGTCACGGCCGGGTTGAGATGCGCGCCGCTGGGCGCGGCGATGCTGGCGCCCGTGAAGACGGCGAACGCCCAGCCGAAGTTGATGAACAGGAACCCGGCGTTGTGACCGTTGTTCTTGCGGAGTACGTGGTTCGCGACCACACCGTTGCCGAGCAGGATCAGCGCGGCCGTTCCCAGTAGTTCCCAGACGATTATTGCCCCAGCACTCACCGCTGCACCTCCACACTGGACACTCTGCGCAGGGTCGATCACGGCGTGCCACGGCACCGTTGCCGACCCACGTTCGCGCGACGTTACCGGGGCGTAGAAGCGGATTCCAAGCTCCGGCCAGCCGAATCTTTTCAAGATCCGACCCGAACGCAGGTGGAAGCACAGCAAGATCGCGGAGGGTTACGCCACAAGTGTCATCCGTGGACGGGCGGAGGATCACCAGGTCGTGCGATGCTGGAACCCTCGCCGGCACCGAGGAGGAATGTCACGTGGCGCAGCACGCAGCGGAGACGAACCCGGCTCGACTGGGCCCGGTCAAGCGCGAAGAGACCTGGCAGCGGCTCGGCAACGAGACCTTCGACCTCGTCGTCATCGGCGGCGGCGTGGTCGGCGCGGGCACGGCGCTGGACGCCGCGACGCGCGGGCTGCGGGTCGCGCTCGTCGAAGCCCGCGACCTCGCTTCGGGGACGTCGAGCCGGTCGAGCAAGCTCTTCCACGGCGGCCTGCGCTACCTGGAACAGCTCGAGTTCGGCCTGGTCCGGGAGGCGCTGCGCGAACGTGAGCTGATGCTGACGACGATCGCACCCCATCTGGTGAAGCCGGTCAGCTTTCTCTACCCGCTGACGCACCGCGTGTGGGAACGGCCCTACACCGCCGCCGGCCTGCTGATGTACGACACGATGGGCGGCGCCAAGAGCGTCCCGGGCCAGAAGCACCTCACTCGTGCGGGCGCGCTGCGGATGGTGCCGGCGCTCAAGCGGTCCGCGCTGATCGGCGGGATCCGCTACTACGACGCGCAGTCCGACGACGCCCGTCACACGATGACGGTGGCCAGGACGGCGGCGCACTACGGCGCGGTCGTGCGGACGTCGACCCAGGTCGTCGGGTTCCTGCGCGAGGCCGACCGGGTGTCCGGCGTGCGCGTGCGCGACGTCGAGGACGGCCGCGAGACGGAGATCTCGGCGGCCGCGGTGATCAACTGCACCGGCGTCTGGACCGACGAGCTGCAGCGCCTGTCAGGCGGCCGCGGGCGGTTCCGCGTGCGCGCCAGCAAGGGCGTGCACATCGTCGTGCCGCGCGACCGGATCGTCTCGGAGTCGGGGATGATCCTGCGCACCGAGAAGTCGGTGCTGTTCGTGATCCCGTGGCGGAATCACTGGATCGTCGGGACGACGGACACGGACTGGAACCTCGACCTGGCGCACCCGGCGGCGACGAAGCACGACATCGACTACCTGCTGGAGCACGTCAACAGCGTCCTGGCGACCCCGCTGACGCACGACGACATCGAAGGCGTGTACGCGGGCCTTCGCCCGCTGCTGGCGGGGGAGAGCGAAGAGACTTCGAAGCTTTCGCGCGAGCACGCGGTGGCACGGGTGGCGCCGGGCCTGGTCGCGATCGCGGGCGGCAAGTACACGACGTACCGGGTGATGGCGGCGGACGCGGTCGACGCGGCGGCGGTGGACCTGCCGGGCCGCTCGCAGCCGTCGATCACGGACAAGGTGCCCCTGATCGGCGCGGACGGTTACCACGCGCTGGTCAACCAGGCCGACCACCTGGCCGCCGAGCACGGCCTGCACCCGTACCGGGTCCGTCACCTGCTGGATCGCTACGGGTCGCTGGTCAACGAGGTCCTGGCCTCGGCAAGCGGTCGTCCCGAGCTGCTGAAGCCGATCGAGCACGCGCCGGACTACCTGGGCGTCGAGGTGGTGTACGCGGCTTCGCACGAGGGGGCGCTGCACCTGGAGGACGTCCTGGCCCGCCGGACCCGCATCTCGATCGAGTACGCCCACCGCGGGGTGGAGTGCGCGGAGCAGGTGGCGGCATTGGTCGGCGAGGTCCTCGGCTGGTCACCCGAAACGGTGAAGCGGGAGATCGAGGTCTACAACGCACGGGTGGAGGCGGAGCGCGAGTCCCAGTCCCAGCCGAGCGACGAAGCGGCGGACGCCCTGCGGTCGGCGGCCCCGGAGGCCCGGGCGGGCATCGTGGAGCCGGTGAGCTGAGAGAGGTTGTCCCCAGCCCCTGCGAGTTGTGGACAAGCCGCGCCGCCGGGCGCTTTCGGACGAGTTCCGTCCGAGGGCGCCGATAGACTGGCCAAGGGGACGCCCCCCTGGGAGCGGCGGGGGATGTTTTCCGGGAGTCCGGGCCCCCGCTGCTCAGGAAGTCCGGTGCCAGCGGATCAGGCGCTCGCCGGTCGGGGCTGGGGTTGGCTCTGGGCCCACCAGGGTGAACCCGCAGCGCTCCGCCACGATTGCCGATGCCGTGTTGCTCTCCTCGTAGCGGTAGCTCACCTCCGTCAGCCCCAAGCCACCGAAACCGAAACGCAAAGCCGCGTTCAACGCCGTTGTCGCGATGCCCTTGCCTCGCTCGGTCGGGTGAACCCAGATCGTCGCCTCCGCGTACTGCGCGGCGAGGTCCAGCTCGCGCAGGCCCACCTCGCCCAGCAGCCTGCCCGACGTCGGCTCCGCGATCGCCCACGAACAGCGCTCGTCGCCCGCCCACTGGGCTGCTCGCAGCGCTACGTACTCCGTTGCCTCGTCGAGGGTGCGCAAGCGGTAGTTCAGCACGTACTTGCGGTGCGTCGGGTCGGCGAACGCCTCCATCAGCGGCGGCCGGTCGTCGATGTGCCGGTCCGCGCGCAGCTGGCGCAAGTAGTACGTGCCCGCGTTGATCTCCACCGGTTCCACTCCGCCCAGCCTAGCCAGGCCGGGAGCGCGCCGCCCCCGGCCCGGCGATCAAGGCCGGATCACGGCGTCAAGCGCCAGATCACCGGCACCCCGCTGTCGGGGGTCGCGTCGTTCGACGCGTAGCCCGCGAGCGTGCCGTCGTCGGCCGCGACCTGGGCCCGGAACGTCGAGTAGCCGCTGGGGCCCTGGACCACGCCCGGGACCGTGCCGCGCCACACCACCGCGTTGCCGTAGATCTGCGGCCCTGACGGCGTGGGCGCCATGCCCACGGTCAACCCGGCCTTGTTGACGTCCACGGCGATGCCGCCGCCCTCCAGGCCGGTCGTCCCGTCCGGCGTGGACCACCGGGCCGCCTGGTTGCCGCCCCACAGGCGCCACCCGACGACGACTCCGTTGCGGATCGCGGACCCCTCGGCCTGTCCGGACGGGCTCGGCGTGAGCTTCCGCAGGACGCCGTCCTTCCACAGCGCCGATCCGGTGCCCGTGCTCAGCAGGATCGTGCCGTCGTCGTCCAGGTCGCGCGGGCTCGAGACGTCCCCCGTCTCCGGGATGACCACCGGCGCGCTGCCGTCGGCCCGCCACAGGACGATGGCCCGGGGCACCCCGGGCTCGTACGCCTCACCCAGCACATCGCCGCGCGTGTTGATCGCGACGCCGGTCACTTCCCGGTAGCCCGCCGGGTTGTCCTTGATGTGGTACCACGACTCGTCCAAGGTGTAGGTCCGGCTGGTCATGGTCTGGTAGTCGTGGATCGTGCCGACCACGACGCCGGACGAGTTTTCGTCGTTGGCGTCGACCCGCTCGTACCCGTCCGGCACGCCACGCAAGAACGGCTGCCCGTTGCGCCAGCTCACGACCTGGGTGACGTCGTTGACCCGGAACGTGCCGGTGTACTCGCCCTTGCCGTCCGACCCGGTGATGTTGCCCGCGCCCGCGCCGGGCGGCAACGGCAGTACCGTCGGCCGCCACGGAATGCGGACCGCCGCGGCGTCCGCGGGAACACCCAGAGCGGTGACGGCGATCGCCACGGTGGCGAGCACCCCCGCCCGCAACCACGTCTTCTTCATCTTGTCCCCTTTCCCCCGACCTGCGTGCTCTCCACGTCCGGAGGGGGGTACCGGTTGCCCGGCGAACGGAGCAATCTCAGAGCGCGGGGACCTGCGCGCTGACGGCCGTGCCGCCGCCCGGGGTGCTTTCGATCGACAGCGTCCCCGCCACCCGGCGGACGCGCTGGCGCATCGCCTCCAGGCCGAAGCCGGTGCCGTCGCCGCGGTCGCCGGGCCGGAAGCCGGCACCGTCGTCGACGACGTCGAGCAGCACCAGATCGTCCGAATAGGACAGTGTCACCGCGATCCGGGACGCCTTCGCGTGCTTCTCCGCGTTCGCCAGTGCCTCCTGCGCGACGCGGTAGAGCGTCTCCTCCAGGTCGGGCAGCAGGGGCCGGGCGTCGCCGGTGGTCTCCATGCGCACCGCGACCCCGGACGTCGCGGAGACCCGGTCGGCCAGCCGGGAAAGCGCTTCCGGCAGCTGGGCCGCGGCCAACGGCTCCGGCCGCAGCGCCTGCACCGCGCGACGCGCTTCGCCGAGACTCTCCCGGGCGAGCGCGTGAGCCTGCTCCACCCGCCGGTCGCGGTCCGGGCCGTCGGCGGCCTGCAGCTGCGTGACGATCCCGGTCAGGCCCTGGGCGAGGGTGTCGTGGATTTCGCGGGCCATCCGCTGCCGCTCGTCGAGGACGCCGGCCTCCCGCGCCTGAGTGACCAGCCGCGCGTGCAGGTCCGCGTTCTCCTCGAGCGCCGCTTCCAGCCGGACGGTCGCCTTCCGCCGCTGCTCGCTCTCCGCCCCGACGAACCACGCGGCGTACAGCAGCGGCCCGGCCATCGACAGGACCAGCACCCACGTCGGGCTCGGCGAATCCGAGTTCGCCGCCAGCAGCGGCACCGTCGCCGTCGCGGCCACCGCGAAGAACCCCCAGCGCGCCGGGAAGAGCACGAAGGCGAGCGGGTAGCCGAAGGACGCGAAGCCCATGAAGGTGTCGTCGCGCGCCACCAGCACGGTGGCGGCCGCGAGCACGCCCGCGTAGTAGCCGGCGGCGAGCCACGGGTGCGTGCGCCGGTGCGGGAACAGCGGGATCAGCAGCGGCACCCACACCGCCGCGGCCACGACGACGGCGAGCGTGGCACCCCGGATCCCGGGCCCCCAGATCACGCACGCCGCGAGCCCGGCGAGGCCGACGCCGGTGAAGATCGGCCCCGCCACCCGTTCGCCTCGGGCGTCCAGCGCGCCCGGCACCACGCCCATCACGGCCGTGATTCTCGCAGGCTCAGCGCCGGCGGCGGGCCCCGGCGATCATCGCGACCACCAGCGGCAGCGCCACCGAGATGATCAACAGCCGGCCGCGGGACAGGATGAGCACCGCGACCGCGAGGACGATCGCGATCGGGACCGCGCCGCGGATCAGGAACTGCTGCAGCGCGCCGTCGCCGGACATCACCGGCACTGGGGGCGCGGACGCCCCGTTGAGCAGCGCGCTCGGGCGCGGCGAAGGCAGGTCGTCGAACAGCGGCACGAGCTCGCTGACCCGCTTGGCCGCGGTGACCTTCGCGGACCGGGTGCCGTACTCGTCGATGTCCAGCCGCCCGGACCGGACGTGCTCCTCGAGGACGTCCAGGGCGTCCTGGCGTTCGTCGTCGCTCAACCGCATGTCGCCCACGGTGGATCAGCGGTCCAGGCCACGCCGGTGGTCGCGGTAGGAGTCGCGCAGCTCGCGCCGCCGGTCCCGGTCGCGCAGGTGCCGCTCGCGGCGGTCCCCGTGGTCGTGGTGGGCGTGGTGCTGGTCGTGCCCGGCGTGACCCCACATCGACCGGCCGAAGATGCTCAGCCCGATCGGGACGAGGATCAGGGTCCCGTGCACGACGCCGGTGGCGATCAGCGCGATCGTCGCGATCCAGACCAGCGGGAGGAACGCGGCGACGAACCGTTGTCCCCCGCTCCAGCCGACCGGCGCACCCGGTTGCCGGGGCGCGGGCTGGGCCTCCGACGCCGGCCCGGGGGCCGCGACGGCCTGCGGCGCGTCGTCGTAGCGGGGGTGTGGTGCGGGCAGGTCCGCGAAGATCTCGACGAGCTCGCCCCGGGTCTTGGCCGCGGTGATCCGCGCCGAGCGCTCGCCGTACTCGTCGATGTCGATCCGCCCCGCGCTCATGTGCTCACCGAGCGCGGACAGCGCGGACTCGCGGTTCTGGTCGCTGATCCGCAGCTGCGGAGACGGGACTTCGGTCACCTGGTCGATGGTAGGCCGCCTCGGGGGCGGCCCACCACGACATCGGTAACGAACTGCGCTACTTGATCTCGAGAAGCTGCGTGCCCTGCGTCACGGCGGCGCCGACCTCGACCGAAAGGCCGGTGACCGTGCCCGCTTTGTGTGCGGTGACCGGGTTCTCCATCTTCATCGCCTCGAGGACGACGATCAGCTCACCGGCTTCGACCGTCTGGCCCTCTTCGACGGCGACCTTCACGATGGTGCCCTGCATCGGCGCGGTGACGGCGTCACCGCTGACCGCGGCCTTGCCACCACCGGCGCGCTTGCGCGGCTTCGCCTTGACGGCCGTACCGCCCCCGCCGCCGCCTTCGAGCGCGAACCCGCCCGGCAGCGACACTTCCAGGCGCCGCCCGCCGACCTCGACGACGACGTTCTGCCGTGGCTCTTCTTCGGCGGCCTCGACGTCCGGCGCGACGAACGGCTCGATCTTGTTGTCGAACTCCGTCTCGATCCAGCGCGTGTGCACGCTGAAGCCGTTCTCGTCGCCGATGAACGCGGGGTCGTTCACGATCACGCGGTCGAACGGCAGCACCGTCGCCATGCCCTCGACGACCATCTCGTCGAGCGCGCGGCGGCTGCGTTCGAGGGCGTTGTTCCGGTCGGAGCCGGTGACGATCAGCTTCGCCAGCATCGAGTCGAACTGGCCGCCGATCACGCTGCCGGACTCGACACCCGAGTCGACGCGCACGCCGGGGCCGCTCGGCGCGACGAACTTCGTCACCGTGCCCGGCGCGGGCAGGAAGCCGCGGCCGGCGTCCTCGCCGTTGATGCGGAACTCGATCGAGTGACCGCGCGGCTCGGGGTCCTCGGTGATCCGGAGCTTCTCGCCGCGCGCGATGCGGAACATCTCGCGGACGAGGTCGAGGCCGGTGGTCTCCTCCGAGACCGGGTGCTCGACCTGCAGGCGCGTGTTGACCTCGAGGAAGGAGATGGTGCCGTCGGTGGCGACGAGGTACTCGACCGTGCCGGCGCCGTAGTACCCGGCTTCCTTGCAGATCGCCTTCGCCGACTCGTGGATGCGCTTGCGCTGCTCGTCGCTCAGGAACGGCGCGGGCGCTTCCTCGACGAGCTTCTGGTGCCGTCGCTGCAGCGAGCAGTCGCGGGTGCCGACGACGATGGCGTTCCCGTGCTGGTCGGCCAGCACCTGCGCCTCGACGTGGCGCGGCTTGTCGAGGTAGCGCTCGACGAAGCACTCGCCGCGGCCGAACGCGGCGACCGCCTCGCGGGTCGCCGACTCGAACAGCTCGGGGATCTCTTCGCGGGTGCGCGCGACCTTGAGGCCGCGGCCACCGCCGCCGAACGCGGCCTTGATGGCCACCGGCAGGCCGTACTCGTCGGCGAACGCGACGATCTCGTCGGCGTCCTTGGCCGGCTCCTTCGTGCCCGGCACCAACGGCGCGCCCGCGCGCAGCGCGATGTGGCGGGCGGTGACCTTGTCGCCGAGGTCGCGGATGGCCTGCGGGCTCGGCCCGATCCAGGTCAGCCCGGCGTCGAGGACGGCCTGGGCGAAGTCCGCGTTCTCGGAGAGGAAACCGTAGCCCGGGTGCACCGAGTCGGCGCCCGAGCGCTTGGCGGCGTCGAGGAGCTTGTCGAAGTTCAGGTAGCTCTCGGCGGCCGTGCTCCCGCCGAGTGCGAACGCCTCGTCGGCCAGGCGCACGTGCGGTGCGTCGCGGTCCGGATCGGCGTACACCGCGACGCTGGTCAGTCCAGCGTCCTTGGCGGCTCTGATCACGCGTACCGCGATCTCGCCCCGGTTGGCGACCAGGACCCTCGTCACCGGACCACCGGTGGATTCGCCGACCTGCTCGGCCACCCCGCACCTCCTGCGTCCCGACAGCTGCATTGCTGACCGCTCACGCGGTACGGGGAAGTCTACGGATATGCCGTCGCGAGTCCCTTGAGTGAGAGCTGAACCACGCTCAGACGTGGTGCCGCAGCTCCTGGGGCAGCGGCGAGTCCAGCACGATGACGTCGTAGGGGTTCGCCGCGTGGACCTTCGGCAGGTGCTCGGTGTTCACCAGCACCCACGGCTGGTGCTCGCCGCAGCAGTCGATCAGCCGGTCGAGCGCGGTGAACGCGACCAGGGCGGTGCGGCCGTCCGGCGTGCGGCGCAGCTCGATCGACGCGCCTTCGGTCTCGGCGCTGGCCGGCCCGGTCGGCAGGTAGAGGGCGGGGGGAAGGTTCGGGTTCGTCACCCGGACAACATAGACGGACACGCTCCGCGAGCACGGGGTGCCTCCGCGGGGTCCACGGCCGGGGGATTTCGGCCACACCCCGCCGGGCCGCTGCCCACACACAGTCGCGACGCGGCTTACGCTCTGTCTCATGCGGACTTCGGCGGCGCGCACGCCTCGGTCGGCGCTGCTCACCGCGGTGCTGGCCGCGGTGGTGACCGTCGGCGCGATCGCCGCGGTGTTCCTGCTCCGGCCGCGGCCGGAGGAACCCGCCGGCGCGGCCGAGCCCGCGGCCGCTCCGGTGTCCCCGGTGGTGACGTGCGGCGGCGGCCCGTGCCGCCAGCTGGCGGCGATGACGGTCGGCGGCACCCCGGTGGTGCTGCTGACCGATGCGGCGGGCGGGTCGGCGCGCGTGCGCGTCGGGCCCGAGCCGGGCACGGTGTTCGAGCTGTCGATCGCCCAGCTGGGCGTGCGGCTGGACCAGAACTCGCTGCGCTGCATCGACGGCGCGGCGCCGACGTGCCTGGTCCGCGGCGACGTCGGCAGCGAGGGCAAGGCGGCGTACGGCGAGCTGCTCGTCGCGAGCGGCGGGGTGTGGCGCGCGCCGGGCAAGCCGTACTTCGCGGACGCGGGAACACTTTCGCTCTACGACGTCACGGCCGACGGCCGCCCGGACGTGATCGTGGTCCGCCACGACTGCCGCGGCGCGGACTCGGGCACGGCGAAGTGCGACGCGGCCCCGGTGCTGGGCCAGGTGTACGACCTGACGGGCAAGTCGGTCGGCTGCACGCGCCGGTACACGGCGCCGTCGGACCTGCGCGGGTGGCCGGACATCCGCCTCACGCGCGCGGACCTGCGCACCTGCCCGTCCTGAACGACGAGAAGGCCGCCTCGAAGCTTCTCGAGGCGGCCTTCTCGGACTCGCGGGTCAGGCGGGGGCGGGTTCCGTGTGCCGGGCCTCGGTGCCCTCGTCGCTGTGCTGCGGACGGTCCGTCGGGGCGTTCAGGACCTCTTCGTCGAGGAGACCCTCGCCGCGGGCCACGACCACCGGCACCACGATCTGGCCGGCCACGTTCGTCGCCGTGCGCATCATGTCCATGATCGGGTTGACCGAGTAGATCAGCGCCAGGCCGAGCGCCACCTGCTTCGCGTCGAGGCCGATGAACGACGTCGTCAGCGTGAACGCCGTCAGCCAGCCCGTGGTGCCGGCCGTCGCCAGTGCGCCGACCACGGCGACCACGACGATGCCCACGTACTGCCAGAAGTTCAGCGACACCCCGGCCAGGTTGGCGACGAAGATCGCCGCGATCGCCGGGAAGACCGCCGCGCAGCCGTCCATCTTCGTCGCGCTGCCGAGCGGGGTCGCGAAGGCCGCGTACGCCGGCTGGACGCCGAGGTTCACCGCGGACTGGCGGGTCAGCGGCAGTGTCGCGGCCGAGGACTGCGAGGCGAACGCGAACTGGATCGCCGTGCCCGCCTTGGAGAAGAACTTCAGCGGGCTGACCTTCGCCACGAACCGCAGCAGGATCGGGTAGACGACGAACAGCACGAGCAGGCAGCCGACGTACACCGCGAGCGTGGTGGAGAACAGCGGCCGGAACAGCGCGTCGCCGTAGTTGGAGACCGCCGCGCCGATCAGGCCGATGATGCCGATCGGGGCCAGCCGGACGATCCAGCCGAGGTAGCGCTGGATGATCTCGAAGACGCTCGTCGTGAAGTCCACGAACGGCTTCGCCTTGTCACCCAGGCTGTACGCGGCCGCGCCGATGACCAGCGCGAGGAACAGCACCTGCAGCGTCTCGCCGTCGGAGAACGCTTTCACGAAGTTCTCCGGCAGCAGCCCGTTGACGAAGGCGTCCCACGAACCCCAGTGGTCGACGCTGGCGGCGGCTTTGTCCGCGTTCTTGGCGGTCGCCGTGACGCCGCCGAGCCCGCCCGAACCCGGGTTGAAGATCCGCCCGACCGCGATGCCGATCAGCGACGCGATGAACGACGTGATGGCGAACCACATGACCGTCTTGCCGCCGAGGCGCGCGGCGGTGCGGCCGCCGCCGAGCTTCCGGAGGCTGTTGATGCCGACCACGATCGCCGTGAAGACCAGCGGGATCACCGCGATCTGCAGCAGGGTCGTGAAGATGGTGCCGATCTGGTCGAGGAGATCGGTCAGCCAGCCGGCTCCGGTCTGCCGCGCGAGGACGCCCAGGAGGGCGCCGACGACGAGCGAGCCGAGAACCGCGGCCGCGAACACCCGCGGTTTGGTGTATGTCCGTACAAAAGACACGGGGAGACTCCGGTGCTCGAAAGTTTCTGTATTGCCTCGTGAGAAGAACGTTAGGCAAGACGAGACTCTTCCGGATCACCCGTTGGTGTGGCGCTCTTCTCAGGATGCGGGAGGTCGCCAGAGATCCACGACACTCACGCCGACCTCGGCGAGCAGCCGGCGCGTCAGCGGGAGGCTGATGCCGACGACGCTCGTGTGGCCGCCGTCGAGCCCGTCGACGAACCAGCTGCCCATGCCGTCGATCGTGAAGCCGCCGGCCACGTGCAGCGGCTCGCCGGTCGCGATGTAGGCGTCGATCTCCGCCGCGCTCGGCGTGCCGAACCGGACGGTCGTCGACTCCCAGCCGCTGGTGTCCTTGGCGCGCGTGCCGCCGTCGAGCCGGACGACCGCGTGGCCGGTGAGGAGTTCACCGGATGACCCCGCCATCGCGGCCCAGCGCTGCCGCGCGATGTCCGGGTTCGCCGGTTTGCCGACCATCTGCCCGCCGATGTTCAACATCGAGTCGCAGGCGACGACGACGGCGTCCGGGTGGGCCGCGGCGACCTCGTCGAGGACGGCTTCGGCCTTGGCCGCGGCGAGGGCGGCGACCAGTTCCGACGGTGATGGATCGGTCAGCGAGGCGGCGACGGCGTCCTCGTCGACGCCGGAGACGAACACGGCCGGATCGAGACCGGCGGAACGCAGGAGGGCGAGCCGGGCGGGGGACTGGGAGGCGAGGACGAACTGCACAGCGTGAAGGTACCCGGACGCCTGCCGTAACCGAATTGTGACCGGCGCCACCCGGATGCGGAGTTAGTTTGTTGTTGCTCGCAACATATGGCGCCGGGAAGACGCGGAGGTGACCGATGACCGTACGGGTCACGGAATCGACGTCGGCTCACAGGTCGCAGTCGCTGTGGGCGAGGATCCGCGCGACGAAGGGCCGGGCGACCATCCGGGCGGACTCGACCTCGGTGTCGAAGGCCGCCCGCTAGACCACCGCTCCCGCGGTTCGTGCGAGCCTCCGGTCCCGACCCCGGAGGCTCGCACGGTTCTCAAGCGGTGGCGGCCTCGGGAGCCGGCGCCTGGGTTTCCCAGCGTGGCTTCACCTTCCGCAGCATGGCCGCCGAAAGCACGCCGAGCAGCAGCACCGCCATCGGCAGCAGCATCGTCACCCGCGCGGCGTCCGTCAGTCCACTGTGGACAGCGTCGGAAGCGAGCCGGCCCGCCTGCGCGGCGACCTCCGCGGGCAGCCCCGGCATCGGCGACGGCCCGCCGGCCGACCCGAACTCTCCGGTGCTCGCCGCGGCCTTCGCGATGCCTTCCGCGAACGGCGCCCGGTACTGCTCCGGCAGCTGCGAGGCCGCCTTCGCCGCTTCGTCCGCGATGGACGAGCTCACCTGGGCCTGCAGCAGCACGCCGATCGCCGCGGAGCCGAGCACGCCGCCGACCTGGCGGGACGTGTTGAAGATCCCCGACGCCGTCCCGGCCAGCCGGGGTTCCACCGACCCCATCGTCATGTTGCTCATCGGCGAGAAGATGCAGCCGATGCCGAGACCGCACAGCAGCAGCGCCGGGATGAAGCTCCACGGGCTGCTGTCCGGCGACGCCTGCAGCGCGATGACCCCGAGCCCCGCGGCCAGCGACCCCAGGCCGAACATCACGAGGTACTTGCCGTTCACCTTGTCGGACAGGTTCCCGACGAACGGCGCCACGATCCCCGACAGCAGCGACATCGGCGCGGTCAGCAGGCCCGCCATCGTCGGGGTCAGGCCGAGCACCGACTGGATGTAGATCACCAGCGGCAGGAACATGCCGGTCATCGCGAAGCCGACCGTCGTCGCCGTGAGCGTGCCCGCCGAGAAGTTGCGGTTCGAAAAGACCTGCAGCGGCAGCAGCGGCTCGCGCCTGTTGACCCGCTGCCACACCACGAACGCGATCAGCAGCAGCACGCCGGCGCCGATGATCTCGAACACCGTGATCCCGCCCCAGACGGTGCCCCAGTCGTACTGCTGGCCGTTCTGCACGCCGAACACGATGAACAGCAGCGCCGCGCTCGAGAGCAGGATGCCGATCACGTCGAACGAGTGCGAGTGCTTCGGCTGCCAGTCCGGCACCAGCACCAGCGTCATGACGATGGCGACCACGCCGATCGGCACGTTGACGTAGAAGATCCACTCCCAGCCGAAGTGGTCGACGAGCACACCGCCGAGCAGCGGGCCGGTGATCGTCGCCAGCCCGGCGACGCCGCCCCACATGCCCATCGCCGGGCCGCGCTTGGCCGGCGGGAACAGGTGCGTGATGAACGCCAGCGTCTGCGGCGTCATCAGCGCGGCGCCGATGCCCTGCACGGCACGTGCGGCGATCAGCATCTCGACGTTGCCGGACAGGCCGCACCACAGCGACGCGCCGGTGAACACGACCAGCCCGGCGAGGAACACCCGCTTCGGGCCGAAGCGGTCGCCGAGGCGGCTGGTGAACAGCATCGGCACGGCGTAGGTCAGCAGGTAGACGCTGATCACCCAGACGACGGAGTTCAGCCCGGCGTTCAGCTCGCGCAGCATGGTCGGGATCGCGATCGACACGATCGTCGTGTCGAGCAGGATCATGAAGAAGCCGAGGCACAGCGCGCCGAGCGCCGCCCACGGGTTAGCTTGTCTTGCGTTCATCGTCGTCTTCCTCGGTGATGAGCGTGAGCTTCGGTTGTTCGCAGTCCTGGAACGGGATCCGCCCGGACCTCAGTTCTTCGTGCAGGCGCACGGTCCACTCGAGCTCGAACTTCCGCTGGTCGCACTTGTACTGCCAGTCGAGCCAGTAGATCGGCGGCGTCCGGTCCTCGGCGAGGCGCTGCAGCACCGCCTCGTCGGCCGCGACGCCGGCGCGCAGCCGGGTGATCCGGTGTTCGAGCTCCAGCAGGGACGTCTCCTTGCCGAGCTCGTCGATCACGGCGAGGCCGGAGAGGTACGCGGGGAACTCGTCAGCGAGGTCGCCCAGCAGCTCGCGGCCGCGCTGGTTGAACTCGTCCAGGCCGGCCTGGGTCATGCCGTAGACGGTCCGTTCGGGCCGCCTGCCGTCGCGCTGCGTGTCGACGACCTCGATGAAACCGTTGCGCTGCAGGCGTTCCACGGTGTGGTAGAGCGACCCGGCCTTCACGTTGACGCGGGTGCTGACGTACCGCTCGCGCATGAGCGAAGCCATCTCGTACGGGTGCATGGGCTTCTCGTGGAGCAGCTCCAGCACGGCGAGGCCGAGCGGGGTCAGCTTGGCCGAGGCCATGATCGTTAGTCCCTTCGGATGACTCCAGGTCGTTTATTCCACGTGGACTATACGGCGCAGACTAAGCGGCCGTCCACGCTCACTTCTGTGACGGTCCGTACACGGCACGGAGGCCCCCATGATCCCGTCATGGGGGCCTCCGCGGCTTCTCTCAGAACGGCCAGTCGGCGTTCTCACCCGCTTCGAGCAGGGGAATCATCCGGAACCCCTGGTCGGTGAGGCCGCCGAACGTGTGCCGGTGCCCGCTGCCGGACGGCGCGTGGCCGAACCGGTAGCCGGCCAGGTTCCACGTGTACAGCGGCACGTGCGCGGGCAGTGACCGTCCGACGTCGCCGCCGCCGGCCTGCTCGTCGGTGAGGATGACGACGCGGTCGTGCCGGGCGAAGTGCCGCTTCACCGCGGCCGCCGTGTTCGTGCCACCGCCGAGGAAGTACCCGCGGGACTTCCAGCGCTCGACGTCGCTCAGCAGCGACCCGCCCGGCCGCAGCTTGAACACCTTGGTGTGCGCGCCGCCCAGGAGGAAGCCGTCCGAGAACGACACGACGTCGGCGCTCGCGCACCGGCGGCCCAGTGCGAGGCCGAACACCGCGGCCGCGTCCCAGCGCTTCAGCGTGCCGTCCTTGCTGAAGCCCATGTTCATCGACGCCGAGGTGTCGACGAGCACGAGCGTCCGGCCCGGCAGCTCCGGCACGTTCGCCAGCGAATGCGCGATGGCCTGCTCCAGCGCCCACGCCCACCGCGGCGACGGCGCGGCGCGGTACGCCGACAGGAACCGCATCGGCAGCTGCCGCGACTTCGCGACCTGCGCCGGGTCGGCCAGCCGTGCGGCGACCCGCTGCGCGACCTCGTCCGAGACACCGGCCTGGTCGAAGTTCCTGAGGTTTCGCAGGCAGTTTCCGGTCACCACACCGTTCGCGACGAAGAGGTGCGAGGTATCCACGGTCACGCAGTAGGCCGGGACGTCGCCCGCGTCTTCGATCGCCACGATCCGGTCCAGGGCGACCGACGGGTCATAGCCGTGCATTTCGCTCGTCGCGGCCGCCACGTGTGCGAGACGTTCCGCGGCGCGGGCGAGAGTCGTCGCCTTGTACCCGATCCGAAGCTCGAGGAGCTCCGAGAGACGGCAGACCGCGGCGGCCCGGCTCACCTCGACGACGAACAGCGGGTGCCGGCTGATGATCTCACGTCCACCGGCGCGGCTTCCGCTCGTCCGCGGAGCGCGCTCGACCAACCTCGACGGGACTCCGAGGCGGAGCAGCGCGTCCGCGACCTGGGCGGCGAGCCGTCGGCTGACGGTCGCGTACTCCACCGACGCGTGGTAGGTCTTCTTCGCGTTTCGGCGCTCCCGCACGCAGCCGTCGGTGTCGATGAGCCCAGAGAGCGCTCCGATCCAGAACTCGCGGCTGAACGGGCGCTCGGGGAGCGCCTTCATCTCGACTCGCTTGCCCCAGACTTCGTAGGCGCGCAGCACCTCGGCCAGGGGATTGCGATGCCACCGCTGGAGCGGAAAGCGCATCCGGACGATCTTGCCGTTCGGGTACTCGCGCACTTCGCAGCCGTGCTTTCCGGCGTAGTCGCGCATGAAGGCGCAGGCGCCGTCCTCGGGGTCGCCGTGGAACTCGGGTGTCACGGAAGTCATGCCGCCATCGCCGAGCATCGCGCCGATGAAGTAGCCGTCCCAGGCGTCGCCCTCGGTGCCGAAGTACGAGGCGGTGAGCGGAATGGGGACACGGTCGCCGACGACGAGGCCGGCGGTCGTCGTCCACTCCCAAGCCTGCCGTCCGCGCGCTCGCTGACGGACCCAGCGGTGATCCCGCGTCGCCGTGATCTCGCGGCCGGAGACCAGCCGCACAGTCGAGGCGGGGCGTAGACCGGCGTCGATCCAGTCTGACGGCGCGGTCGGGACCAAGCGGCCGACGGACCGTTCGCGCGGCTCCTGTCCGGGGCCGTAGCGCACCGGGCGGGTGTCCCAGTCGCGGTCGTAGGCGAGGACTGGCAGACGACGACGGACGACCTCCTCGATCGGAGCGGTCGTCCCGTCCGGGAGCCAGACCGGAGTTCCTTCGGCAAGGCAGGCCATGTATCCCATCGACGGGATCAGCGCTTCCCAGACGCGCGAGTCGAGCGGGCCCTGCAGCCAGCCGGCGACCGACTCCCACGTCATGCCCGCCGCGCGGAGGACGTCCGGCGCGTCCGGCTGCCCGAACAGCTCGCGACGGCGCGGGACGTCCCACGCCATCAGCTCGGCGCGGGCGCGCAGGACTTCGAGCGCGTCCGGCAGCGGGTTCCCGCGGGAGTGCCGCTCGTCGAGGACGTGCTTGAACAGCGCGCCCTGGGCGGCGTCACGGCCGGCCGGGTGCGTCAGCTCGAGGACGTCGGCGAAGCGGAACGCCCGCGCGGCCGAGTCCCACTTGACGTACGCGCGCTCGTCGTAGAGCTTTCGCGCCGCGTCGGCCACGCCGCGCTTGACCGGCTTCGGGATGTTCTTGCCGTGCACGGAAGTCCAGTAGGCGAGCAGCTCCCCGGGCTCGTCGGCCCGCTGCAGGACGTCGGCGACGACCTGACGGCCGAGCCCGTCGAGCCCGGCATCGCGGCGCGCCTTGGCGAACTCGGCCGCGCCGACGAGCGACGCGGTGCGCAGGTTCGCCTCGGTGCGCAGCCAGCGCAGGAACCGGGCCGTCCACTGTGGATCCTCGAGGGTCGCGGCGTGGACGAGCGATGTGTAGCGGGTGTCGCGCGCGCCGGCGGACTCGTAGAAGGTGTGCTCGCCGACCATGTTGGTGACAGCGAGCAGGAAAAGCTCGGACCGGGCGTCGCGCGCGTAGCCGGCGCCACCCTCGTGGGTGACGGCGGAAGCCGTGGCCTCACCGCGGACCGGCGAGGTCGCGGTGTTGAACTTGCTCATTTCTCCCCCTCGTGATGGGGGAGCCGCGGCCACGGCGATGCCCGAGTTCGAAGTCGGTGAAGGTATGTTGCTGCTCTGCCGAGCTGAGCTACCGGACCAAGTGGCCCGGGAGGGATTCGAACCCCCGACCTGCCCACTACAAGGAAGTAACCCTCGCCTGCGCACCGGACATCGGTGTGGCCGCGGCTCCCGAGATCGTGCTCGCACCGGGAGTGCGTGCCCGAGATCGAAGTGGTGAAGGCTTTCGGGATTCGAACCCATGGGATACCAGAGAAGTAACCCTCACCGCCGCACCGGGCGAGAACTACGTTAGCCGCCCGCTCGTCCCGGCGGAACCGAATATCCGACCGGTCCGCGGACGGCCTGGCGAGCGTGAGTAGTTCGTGCTAAGAACTATCTATAGTAAGTTCGTAGCACGAACTAAAACTGGGAGGAACCATGACGCACTTCGGCATCGGCGTGTCCACCGCGGTCGCCGCCGTACCCGGCACCCTGAAGCTCGCCCTCCAGGCCGACCAGGCCGGGCTCGACCTGCTCACCGTGTCCGATCACCCGTACTACGCCGACCGCCTCGACGCGTACGCCGAGATCGGGGTCCTTCTGGGACGCACCGAACGGATCTCCGGCCTGGTCAGCGTCACCAACCTGCCGACGCGCCCCGCGTCGATGCTCGCTCGCACGATCACGTCGCTGAGCGCACTGACCGGCGGGCGGATCGTGCTCGGGATGGGGGTCGGCGGGCTCTGGGACGACATCGCGCGGCTCGGGTTCACCAAGCTGACGCCGGGGCAGGCCGTCCGCGCCTTCGAGGAGGGCGTCCGGCTCGTCAAGATGCTCGGCGGGGGCGGGGAACCGGTGACTTTCGACGGCGAGTTCTACCAGGTCACGAACCTCGAACCGGCGGAGGAAGCGATGCCGCCGTTGTGGACCGGGTCCGTCGGGCCGAAGTCGCTGGCCGTCACCGGGCGCGTCGCCGACGGCTGGATGCCCGGCCGCGCCGCCGACTGGCTCAGCGAGCGCTACCGCACCTCACGACCGGTGATCGACCAGGCCGCCGTCGACGCCGGCCGCGATCCCGGCGACATCGTCACCGTCTACAACTTCCCCGGCCGCATCACGACCGAGGCACTCAAGAACACCCGCGCCGACGACGGGCGCTGGATCGGCGGCTCGCCGGACCAGTGGATCGAGGAGCTGACCGGCGCGGTCCTGGAGCACGGCGCCGCCGGGTTCGTGCTGTTCGGGCCCGGGGGCAGCACGCCCGACGAGACGAGCGCCGCGCGCTGGGCCGGGGAGATCGTGCCCGCCGTGCGGGAAGCCGTCGCGAAGTAGGCTGGCGCGATGGGGAAACACGGGGAGGACCTCGGCGTGGTGGCCGGGCTCGTGCGGGCGTCGTTCCTGGTGAACGCCGTCTACGCCGAGTCGGCGCGCGAGTACGGGCTGACCGTGCCGCAGGGCCAGCTGCTGTGCGTGCTGATGGGCCGTCCGTACGGCATGGGCGACCTCGGCGCGACGCTCGGCCTCGAGAAGTCCAGCCTGACGGGCCTCGTCGACCGCGCGGTCCGGCGCGAGCTGGTGCGCCGCGAGCCCGACCCGGACGATCGCCGCGCGGTCCAGGTCGTGCTGACCGAGGAGGGCCGCGAACTGGCGGAGGACTTCTACGCGGCGACGTGCCGGCGAGTCGACGACCTGGCCGCGGGCTGGAGTGGTCCGGACCGCGACCGGCTGGCGGCGTTGCTGGGGCGGGTCGTCCGCGAGAACGAGGTCCCGACGGTGTTCCTGGACGCCGTCCAGCGCTGAGGAGTCAGCTGGGGAAACCCGAAGCGCGCCAAGCGCCTTCGCCGGGGTGAAGCGGCTTACGCAGCGAAGCGGCGTGATCGCCCCACCACGACGTACGCGATTTCGGCTTCTCCGGCGCCTTCGCGGCCGACGCCGCGGCGACGACCGCCGTCAGCGCGGCCAGTTCGGCGTCGCTCGGGTTTCCGCGGACCACCCGCAGCAGGGGCTTCTCGTCGCTGCTCACAGCGGGATGTTCCCGTGCTTCTTGGGCGGCAGCGACTCCCGCTTGTTGCGCAGCAGCGACAGCGCCCGCGCGACGTGCCCGCGGGTGTGCGCCGGCACGATCACCGAGTCGACATATCCCCGCTCGGCCGCCGCGTACGGGTTGAGCAGCGTGTCCTCGTACTCCTGGATCAGCTCGGCGCGAAGGGCGTCGACGTCCTTGCCCTCGTTGGCCGCGTTCGCCAGCGTCTTGCGGTGGACGATGTTCGCCGCGCCCTGGGCGCCCATCACCGCGACCTGCGCGGTCGGCCAGGCGAGGTTGATGTCGGCGCCGAGGTGCTTGGAGCCCATGACGTCGTACGCGCCGCCGTACGCCTTGCGCGTGATGATCGTGACCAGCGGGACCGTGGCTTCCGCGTAGGCGAAGATCAGCTTCGCGCCGCGGCGGATGATGCCGTTCCACTCCTGGTCGGTGCCCGGGAGGAAGCCCGGGACGTCGACGAAGGTGAGCACCGGGATGTTGAACGCGTCGCAGGTGCGGACGAACCGCGCGGCCTTCTCGGACGCGTCGATGTCGAGGCAGCCGGCGAACTGCGTCGGCTGGTTGGCGACGACGCCGACGCTCTGGCCGTCGACGCGCCCGAAGCCGACGATGATGTTCGGCGCGAAGAGCTCGTGGACCTCGAGGAAGTCGCCGTCGTCGACGACGCGGTTGATGACCTCGTGCATGTCGTACGGGGTGTTCGGCGAGTCCGGGATGAGTGTGTCGAGCTCACGGTCGGCGTCCGTGACGTCGTCGAAGAACCCGGCCGGCGCATCCGACGGCTCGAAGACCGGTGCGTCCGAGAGGTTGTTCTGCGGCAGGTAGGAGAGCAGTTCCTTGACGTAGGCGATGGCGTCTTCGTCGTCGTTGCCGAGGTAGTGCGCGACGCCGGACTTCGTGTTGTGGGTGCGGCCACCGCCGAGCTCCTCGAAGGTGACGTCCTCGCCGGTGACCGTCTTGACGACGTCCGGGCCGGTGATGAACATCTGCGAGGTCTCGTCGACCATCACGACGAAGTCGGTCAGCGCGGGGGAGTAGACGTGCCCGCCCGCGTTCGCGCCCATGATCAGCGAGATCTGCGGGATGACGCCGGACGCCTGCACGTTGCGCCGGAAGATCTCGCCGTAGAGGCCGAGCGAGACGACGCCTTCCTGGATGCGCGCGCCGCCGCCTTCGTTGATGCCGACGATCGGGCGGCCGGTCTTGATGGCCAGGTCCATGACCTTGACGATCTTCTCGCCGTAGACCTCGCCGAGGCTGCCGCCGAAGATGGTGACGTCCTGGCTGAACACGCAGATCGGGCGGCCGTCGACGGTGCCGTACCCGGTGACGACGCCGTCGCCGTAGGGCCGGTTCTTCTCCTGCCCGAAGTTGGTCGAGCGGTGCCGGGCCAGCTCGTCGAGCTCCACGAACGAGTTCTCGTCGAGCAGCAGCTCGATGCGTTCCCGCGCGGTTTTCTTGCCCTTGGCGTGCTGCTTCTCCACCGCACGAGCCGAGCCGGCGTGCACGGCCTCGTCATAGCGGCGATAGAGGTCGGCCAGCTTGCCCGCCGTGGTGTGGATGTCCGGTTCATCCTCGGGCGGCGTCCCGAGCGGCTCCGTCGCACTGCTCATGCCACGGGAGCTTAGCTACTTGCCGGTCACTTCGCGTGTGGCGTAGGCAACGTCCGGGAGCCGGACCTCGGTGTGGCGGACGTGCCCCGACCTGGCTACCTGCGTTGCTCGGTCTCGACGCAAACGCTTGCGGTGGGTAGGTTGCGGCCCTGAGCCGCGTGTCGGTGTGGCGCAGCCCGCTTCGCGGGCCCTCGGCGGCCTCCCCGTTACTGGGCGACAGGATGCGGCGCTTCGCCGCCTTCGCTCGTGCGGTCGGCCAGCGGGCAGTCCGGGAGTGTGCAGGTCGGTCCCTTGATCGCTTTCTTTTCGGCTCCCGTGATGCTGAATTCGAAGGTTTTCACGCCCCAGTAAGCGCTGAACATCCACAGTCCGGCGGACTCGATCCAGAAGAGGTTGGCCATTCCGGCCGCGTCCAAGAGGGCGACCGCGAGGGGTAATGCGATCATCAGGACACCGATCGTCCGATAGACGATGGTGAAGATCTTGAGTTGCCCTGGCGTGAGGTCCTGTTTCCCCTTCATCAGCGACTTGCGTGCGCAAAAAATCGCGGTCAAGCCGAGGCAGACGAAGGTGATGATTGCGAAGAGCACGTGGCCCGCCTGGAAGGTGAACTCCGCGGGCGGGCGGCCGGTGGGCACCGTGCACGGCAGCACGGCGACCAGGATGGCGCTGATCCCCGCGATGTTCAGCAGCCAGTTCTCGAGGGGGGTGAAGATCTTGTAGAGGAACAGGAAGGTCCCCGTCGTGACGAGAGCGCCGACGAACACGTCCCGCAAGGGGGTGTGGTAGTACCCGCTGATCGAATCCGGCAGCGGGCCCGAGGTGACCCACGGGCCGACGATCCACAGGAAGAAGGGCAGGATCAATCCGATCCCCGCCATTCCCCAGCGCAACGCCAGGTAGGTTTTGGTGATGGAGGTTCGCAATGCTTGGTTGTTCGGTGGAATATTCATGGCCGGCACCTCGAAATCTCGTGTGCCGGTAAGTCGCGTTCGTTGGTGCCGTCGTCACGCTATTTACCGTGACGGCGCCCGAATGGAGATGTTCCCGTTACTGCCGCGGTGACGGTCTGATCAATCCCGACTCGTAAGCCGCGATCACCAGCTGTGCCCGGTCCCGCGCCGCCAGTTTGTGCAGTAGCCGCCCGATGTGGGTCTTCACCGTCGCGATCCCCAAATGCAGCCGCGCGGCGATCTCGTCGTTCGACAACCCTCGCGCGATCAGGGCCAGGACCTCCTGCTCACGCGCCGTCACGCCCTCCAGCTGCTTCACCGGGCCCGTCGGCAGCCGTGCGAACTCCGACACCAACCGTCGCGTCACCGAGGGGGCCAGCAGCGCGTCACCCGAAGCCACGATCGAGATCGCCGACAGCAGGTCCGCCGGCCGCGTGTCCTTCAACAGGAACCCGCTCGCCCCCGCGCGCAACGCCGCGTACACGTACTCGTCGAGGTCGAACGTCGTCAGCATCAGCACCCGGACTTCCGACACGGCGCAGATCAGGCGGGTCGCCTCGATGCCGTCCATCGACGGCATCCGGACGTCCATCAACACGACGTCCGGGGCGAAGCGCCGCGTCAACGCCACCGCCTCGACGCCGTCCGAGGCCTCGCCGACCACCTCCAGGCCCGGTGCGCTGTCCACCAGCACCCGGAAGCTTCCGCGCAGCAGCGCCTGGTCGTCGGCGATCAGGACGCGGGTCATCGGGCCACCGCCGTCTCGTACGGCAAGCGCGCGAACACACGGAAGCCAGGAGTGCACGGGCCCGCCGAAAACTCGCCGCCGTAGACGGCCACGCGCTCGCGCATCCCGATCAAGCCGTGGCCCGGGGTGGCCGGGCCGCCGCGGCCGTCGTCGCGGACCTCGATGCTCACTTCGCCCTCGCTTCCCGTGACGCGGATGCGGCACGTCGTCGCTCCCGCGTGCTTGACCACGTTGGTCAGGGCCTCCTGCACGATCCGGTACACCGACTGGCCGACGCCGCCCGGCAGCTCGTCGAGACCCTCGACCGCGAGGTCGACGGACGGCCCCGCCAGCTCCGCGCGTTCGGCGAGCGCGCGCAGGTCGTCGAGCGTCGGGGCGGGGGCCAGCGCCGGGACGCCCGTGCCGTCGCGCAGCACGCCCAGCATGCGCCGCAGCTCGGCCAGCGTCTCGCGGCTGGTGTCTTCGATGACCCGCAACGCTTCCCGCGCCTCCGCGGGCTGCTCCGAAGCGACGTGGTTGCCGACGGCCGCCTTCACCGCGATGAGGCTCATGCTGTGCGCGACGACGTCGTGCATCTCGCGCGCGATCCGCAGCCGTTCCGCGGAAACCGCTTCCCGCGCGTGGTTTTCCCGCTCGGCCGCGGCGTATTCGCGGCGCCCGTGGACGGCGATGCCGAGCGCGAACCCGACGATCAGCGCCGACGCCCCGAAGTTGACGGTCGTGGCGGTGCTCGGGTTCGGCACCACGACCCCGACCAGGCCGACACCGAGCAGCCCGGCCACGAAACCGACTCGCGAGGCTCGGCTGCCCCGGTGCACGACGAAGGTGTAGAGCGCGCACCCGGCCGACACGACGGCGACCGCGAGCACCGGCCCGCCGATCGGCACGGCCGCCGCGGTCAGCACGAGCGCCAGGATGTAGGCGGGCCGCGGCCACCAGCGCCGCAGCACGATCGGGGCGACGCTCGTCAGCATGATCGTCCAGCCGAGCCACGCGGGCAGCCACAGCGGCAGCGTCCACGCCCCGGCGGCGAGGTTGCCGCCGGCCCCCACCGTGAGCACCAGGACCGCGAGCACGTCCAGCACCACGCGAATTCGCATGGAACGAACGTAATGCCGACGTGCGCGCCGCGCGTCAACCCTGGGTCGGACGCTCCGCGTACTGCTTCTTCACGGTCTCGACGTGCTCGGGCGTCCAGTCCGGCAGCTCGACACCGTGCGTCGCGGCGAACAGCTTGTCGAGCTGCTCGTGGCGCCTGGCCAGCTCCGCGACGACGTCGTCGGGCGCGGGTTCGGTGAACTCGACGCGGGTGCCTTCGAGGGGCTCCTGGGTCACGTGCCAGCCGGGTTCGTCCGGGAGCAGCGCGCGGACCTCGTCCACCGGCTTCCAGACGAGGTCGCGGCGGAAGCGGATCGTGCCGTCTTCGAGCACTTCCCCGTGGCCGAGGCCGAATTCGTCCACATAGGACGCCATGCGGGCGTGCCAGTCCTTCGGCTGCTCGAAATCGCGGCCGGACAACCGCGCGTCGAGGGCTTCGAGGCAGACGTCCCAGCCGGCGGCGGTGCGGCCCGCGGCCAGCTTCGCGATCGCCGGGTCGCCGCGGCCGAACGTGTGCGTGAACTCCAGGAGGCTGCCGTCGCCGTCCGGCGAAATCAGCCAGCGCAGCGTGTCGTCGTTCCAGACGAAGGTGAACTCGCGCGGTGGGTCGACCGTGACGACCCGGCCGGTCGTCGAGTCGTCCTCGCCGGGGAAGGTGAACCGGATGTCGCCGCCATCGCGCAGTTCGACGTCGACCTTCGCCGGGAACCAGTGCGCCAGCTCGGCCGGGTCCGTGATGGCCCGCCAGACCTTCTCCGGCGCGTGCTTCAGGCGGCGTTCCAGCCGGAGGGCGGGGCGGTCCTCGTCGGTCAGCAGTTTCGCGGGCATGCCCGTATATAACCACTGAGGAATATACGGGTCAAGCTCCCCGGACGGCGGCCGCCGCGGCGGCGAGCTCCGGGTCGCTCGCGGCCTTGTCGAGCGAGGTCCGCAGCACCGAACAGTACGTCGGCTCGGTCTCGGCGTAGCGCTTGCGGCCCGCGTCGGTGATCACCGAATAGACGCCGCGGCGGTCGTCTTCGCACAGGTCGCGGATGGTCAGGCCGGCGTCTTCGAGGCGCGCGCACATCCGGCTGACCGAGCTCTGGTTGAGCCCGATCGCCTCGGCGAGCTCCTGCATCCGCAGGCCACCGCGCGGGCCGGCGACCAGCTTGCCGAGCGCGCGGTACTCGGACAGGCCGAGCCCGTGCCGCCGTTGCAGCGCCTTCCCCAGCTCCTGCTCGACGCGGGCATGCAGCACGAGCATGCGTCCCCAGGACTGTTCGTCGACGGTCATCTCTCCGCCTTCCTCTTGACACCAGCATAGTCCAGGGACAGTCTTTATATGTACATGCAAGTAACTGAGGGGACTGGTCATGACGCGGAACTTCCTCTTCCTGGTCGGCGCGGCGCGAGCCGGCGGGAACACGGAGATGCTGGCGCGACGGGCAGCGAGGGAGCTGCCTCGCGACGCCGAGCAGCGGTGGCTCCGGCTGCCCGAGCTGCCGCTACCGCCGTTCGAAGACCGCCGCCACGGCGCGGGCGAGCACCCGGCGCCGGGTGAGAACGAGCAGCTGCTGATGGACGCGACGTTCGCCGCGACGGACATCGTCGTCGTGTCGCCGGTGTACTGGTACTCGGTCGCGGCGAGCGTGAAGCTCTACCTGGACTACTGGTCCGGGTGGATGCGGCTGCCGGTCGAGTTCAAGCCGAAGATGCGCGGCAAGACGCTGTGGGGCGTGAGCGTCCTGAGCGAGACGGCGCGCGAGGCCCAGCCGCTGATCGGCACGCTCGAGCTGTGCGCGGAGTACCTGAGCATGAACTGGGGTGGCGTGCTGCTGGGGAACGGCAGCCGTCCCGGTGACGTGCTCTTGGACGCGGACGCGATGTCGGCGGCGTCGACCTTCTTCACCGGCGCGGATCTGGTAAACGCCTAGATCTTCGGTGGCAGAGTCCGGGGCATGCGAACGACGAAGATCGCCGCTCTGACCTTCTCCCTGGCGGCGGTGTGCGCGCCGGTCGCGCACGCCGCCGGCGCGCCGGTGCTGGCGGTCGCGGCCGTGTCCGCGAGCGGGGACGACGGCCACGTCCCGGCCGCCAGCCTGGACGGCGACCTCGGCACCCGTTGGTCGGCCGAGGGCGACGGCGCGTGGATCGAGTACGACCTGGGCTCGGCGCAGACTGTCGGGTCGGTGGCGCTCGCGTGGTACCAGGGCGACGCCCGGGTGTTCACCTTCGACGTCCAGGTGTCCGGCGACGGCTCGGCCTGGACCACGGTGCTGTCCCGGCACGCGTCCAGCGGCCGCACCGCGGACTTCGAGACCGCGGACTTCGCCGACACCGCCGGCCGCTACGTGCGGATCGTCGGGCACGGCAACACCAAGAACGACTGGACCAGCATCGCCGAAGCCCACGTCTTCGGCGCCGACGGCGGCAGCGGCGGGGCGTGCGCGTATCCGGCGGACGTGCTCGACCTCCGCAACTGGTACGAGGGCCTGCCGACCGGCCAAGCCGAAGATCCCACGGTGGTCAAGCAGCCGCGGCTCGCGACCTTCAAGGCTGACCCGTGGTTCGTCCCGACCGCCGATTGCGCCGGCGTGCGGTTCCGGGCGGCGGTCGACGGCGTCACCACCAGCGGCTCCGGCTATCCGCGTTCGGAACTGCGTGAGACGAAGGGTGCGGACCTGGCGAGCTGGTCGTCGACCT
Organism: Amycolatopsis camponoti; assembly: GCF_902497555.1. Lineage (NCBI taxonomy): Bacteria > Bacillati > Actinomycetota > Actinomycetes > Pseudonocardiales > Pseudonocardiaceae > Amycolatopsis > Amycolatopsis camponoti. Next base: position 1,885,800 of record NZ_CABVGP010000003.1, read on the forward strand.
CGGGGACGTCGACGATGACGATCCGTGAGGCGATCACCCACCTGCCCGCGGGCAAGCCGCAGGTCGTGGCCGGGCAGATCCACGGCTCCAGTGACGACATCACGGTGTTCAGGCTGGAGGGCTCGAACCTCTACGTCACCAAGGGCGACGACGCCCACTACAAGCTGATCACCGGCGGCTACGAGCTCGGCACGGTGTTCGAGGCGAAGTTCGTCGTCTCCGGTGGTGCCGTCAAGGCGTATTACAACGGCACGCTCGTGACCACGATCAGCCAGAAGTTCTCCGGTGCCTACTTCAAGGCCGGCGCCTACACGCAAGCCAACTGTGGCAACTCCTCGCCCTGCTCCGCCGGCAACTACGGCGAAGTCGTGATCCACGACCTCGCCGTGACCCACACCTAGGTCAGGACGTCCGTCGCGATCAGGCGCAGGCCGCGGACCAGGTCGGCGCCCGACGGCGCACGGTCCGGGTCGATCAGCCACTGCAGCATCGCGCCCGACAGGAGGGCCTGGTGCACGGTGCCGACGGCCCGGGCCTCGGCGCTGCCGTCGTCGAGGCCCTGGAAGAGGTTCGCCAGCCCGAAGCGGGCCAGCTCCAGGGCGTTCGCCAGCTGCGTGCGGACCTCGGGGTCCAGGTCCGGCTGCGAGTACGCCTCCATGCTCACCGCCCACATCCGGCGGTGCTCTTCGAACGACTCGATGACGCGGCGCCAGATCAGCTCGAACCGCTCGGCCGGTGACGCGCTCGCCGGTGTCTCGACCTGCAGCACCTTCGCCAGCGTCTCGCCCCACTCCTCGTTCGCCTCGATCAGCGCCGTGTTGAGCAGCGCCTCCCGCGAGCCGAAGTGGTAGCCGATCGCGGCCATGCTGACGTTCGCCGCCGAGGCCAGGTCACGCACGGTCGTGCGGGCGTAGCCCTTCTCGTTCAGGCAGCGCTTCGCGCCGGCCAGGAGTGCTTCCTTGTTGCCCATGACCGGAGTCTAGCACGATCGCCTTAGGCGAACGCCTTGCGCGATCGCCCAAATCGCGGTTATGGTTCTCGGCATGACGAACCGACGAGTCCTCATCTCCGGCGCGAGCGTCGCCGGCCCCGCTCTCGCCTTCTGGCTGCACCGCCACGGCTTCACGCCGACGGTCGTCGAACGCGCTCCCGAACTGCGCGACGGCGGCTACGCGGTCGACTTCCGCGGCGCGTCGCTGCGGGTTCTCGACCGGATGGGCCTGCTGGCGCAGGTCGAAGCCGCCGCGACGCGGATGGGCGACGTGACCTATGTGGACGGTGACGACCGGCCGCTGGCCGTCACGCCCGCGACGTTCCAGAGCGGCGAGCTGGAAATCCTGCGCGGCGACCTGTCGCGGATCCTCTACGACGCCACGAAGGACGACGTCGAGTACGTCTTCGGCGACTCGATCACCGGTGTCCTCGAGCGCGACGACGGCGTCACGGTGACGTTCGAACACGGCGAGCCGCGCGAGTTCGACCTGGTCGTCGGGGCCGACGGGCTGCACTCGAACGTGCGCTCGCTGGTCTTCGGCGACGAGTCGCGGTACCGCCGCGACCTCGGGTACTACGTCTCGATCTGCACCGTGCCGAACCACCTCGGCCTCGACCGCGCCGGCCGGTTCTACAACGAGCCGAACCGCACCGTCGGCGTCTACAGCGCGCGGGACAACACGGAGGCGAAGGCGCTGTTCTGGTTCGGCGCCGGCGCGCTCGACTACGACCACCGCGACGTCGAGCAGCAGCGGCGGATCGTCGAGGAGAAGTTCGGGGAGGTCGGCTGGGAGACGTCGAGGCTGCTCGACGCGATGCGTGAGGCGCCGGACTTCTACTTCGACTCGGCCAGCCAGATCGTGCTCGACTCGTACTCACGCGGCCGCGTCGCGCTGGTCGGCGACGCCGCGTACTGCGCCGCGCCGCTCTCGGGCATGGGGACGAGCCTCGCGATCGTCGGCGCGTACGTGCTGGCGGGCGAGTTGGCGGGCCGTGACCACGTCTCCGCGTTCGCGGCCTACGAACAGGAGATGCGCGGCTTCGTCGACGCTTGCCAGAAGCTGGCCCAGGGCAACGGGAAGTGGTTCGTGCCGCCGACCCGCGGGTGGATCCGGCTGCGCAACCTCAACTACAAGCTGCTGCCGTACCTGCCGTGGCGCAAGATGATCGAGGAACTGCCGCTGAAGGCGGGCAACGCGATCACGCTCAAGGAGTATGCGGCGGCGCGGGCGTGACTCCGCGACGCTTCGCGATGCCGGCCATGTTCTCCTCGCCCCAGTCGCCCAGCGGCAGCAACGCGGTGTTCAGCCGCTGACCCAGGTCGGTCAGCGAGTACTCGACCTTCGGCGGGATCTCGTGGAACACCTCGCGGTGCACGACTTCGTCCGCTTCGAGTTCTCGCAGTGCTTGGATCAGCATCTTCTCGCTGATCCCGTTCACCTTTCGCTTCAGCTCCCCGAACCGCAGCGGCTCGGCGTGCAGCGCCCACAGGATCAGGGCCTTCCAGCGGCCGCCGACGACGTCGATCGCCGCGTCCAGCCCGCAGCGGTAGGTTCTCGCCAGCATGCAGGATCCTTACCTTTTGGTGGGTACCTGACCAAATAGTCGGTACTTGTCCATAGTAAAGCGCTGGGCCCAGCATGATCCGCATGGGAGATAGCAAGAAACAGGTGGGCGTGCTCGGCCTGGGGCGGATGGGCTCCGCCCTCGCCGGCGCGCTCTTGGGGGCGGGCCACGACGTCGTGGTGTGGAACCGGTCGCCGCTCAAGGCGGGGCCGCTGCTCGACTGTGGGGCACGCCTCGCGGCCACGCCGGCGGAAGCCGCCTCGGCGGACGTGGTGCTCAGTTGTCTGTCCACATACGACAGCCAGCGGCCGGTGCTCTCGGCGTGTTCACCGAAGGTGCTGGTCAACCTCACTTCGGGGACGCCCGCGCAGGCTCGTGAGACGGCGTCGTGGGCAGCGTCGGCGGGGATCGAGTACGTGGACGGCGTGATCATGGCGGTGCCGCAGGGCATCGGGACCCCGCAGTCACGGATTCTCTACAGCGGTTCGCCGTCGGTGTTTTCGGCGCAGCGCGAAGTGCTGACGGTGCTGGGGGAGCCGGTGTTCCTCGGTGAGGACGCCGGGCTGGCGGCGCTGTACGACCTGGCGCTGCTGGGCATCATGTGGTCGACGATGGCCGGGTACCTGCACGCGCTGGCCCTGGTGGGGACCGAGGGCGTCGCGCCGTCGACGTTCACGCCGATGGCGACGTCGTGGCTCTCGGCGGTCGGCGGTTTCCTACCGGGGATCGGCGCTTCGGTGGCCGGCGGTGACTACGAGACCGATGTGTCGGCGCTGGACATCAACGCGGCGGGGCTCGTCTCCTGGTGGAGACGAGCCGTGCGCAGGGGATCGGCGCTTCCGTGCCCGCGGCGCTGCAGGAGTTGTTCGACCGCGCGGTGGCTTCGGGCCACGGTGCGCACGCGATCGCCAGTGTCATCGAGGAGATCCGGTGAAGTATTCGGGGAAGAAGGCCGTCGTCACGGGCGGCACGCACGGCATGGGCCTGGCGGTGGTGCGCGCGCTGCTCGACGGCGGCGCGGAGGTGCTGGCGACCGGCCGCGACGTGTCGGGGCTGGACCTGCCGGCGCACCTGCTGTCGTCGGACGCTTCGTCGTTGACCGACATCGAGGCGTTGGGGGCGTTCGCCGCCGAGAAGCTGGGCTCGCTGGACCTGGTGTTCATCAACGTCGGGTTCGCCACGTTGACGCCGTACGCCGAGGCGACGCCGGAGATCTACGACCGGACGTTCGACGTCAACGCGAAGGGCGCGTACTTCACGGCGCAGCGGCTGGCCGGCTTGGTGCGGCCGGGCGGGTCGTTCGTGTTCACGACCTCGGTGGCGGCCGGCGCGGGGATCGCCGGAATGGGGCCGTATTCGGCGGCGAAGGCGGCGGTGCGGTCGTTCGCGCTGACATACGCGGCCGAGCTGGCGCCGCGCGGGATCCGGGTGAACGTGGTCAGCCCGGGCTACACGGACACGCCGACGATGGGCGTGACCGGGGTGCCCGCGTCGGTGCTGGCGTCGTTCAAGTCGACCGGCGACGAGGTGACGCCGCTGAAGAGACACGCGAGAGTGGAGGAAGTCGCGGCGGCGGTGCTGTTCCTGGCGTTCGAGGCGACGTTCACGACCGGAGCGGACCTCCCGGTCGACGGCGGCCTGGGCCAGCGGCTGACGTTGCCGGCGTGACGATCGGCCCGGCGGGTGCGGCGAGGTGGACGGCCAGGCCTGTCGCGCCGGGTGCGTGATCCGCGCGCAGGACGAGGTCTTCGTCGTAGTCGCCGCCGTTCTGCGTCCGGAACGGGATCGGCTCCGCCGTCTCCAGCGTGGCCAGGCGCGTGCGCACCTGCTCGCGGGCCCGGGTGAACCGCTCGTCCGGCAGCCGGTCGGCGCCGTAGACCGGGACCGGCTCCAGTACCGACATCCCCGCGTAGAACAGCGTTCCGTGGTGCAGCGGGAACAGGATGTCGTGCAGCGGGCCGTTCACCCCGCGCGGGCCCATGGCCGGCTCGCGGGCACCCGCGGTGAGCACCACCATCGCGCGCTTGCCCGCGAGCCGGCCTTCGCCGTAGCGCAACGTTCGGCCGTCGTCGGCGCGGACGCCGTAGCCGAAGCCCTTCACGAACACGCGGTCGAACCAGCCCTTGAGGATCGCCGGCATTCCGTACCACCACAACGGGAACTGCACGACGACTGCGTCCGCCCAGTCGAGCTTCTCCTGCTCGGCCACGATGTCCGGGCTCAGCTCGCCCCGCGCGTGCGCACGGGCCGACGTCGCCCCGACGACCAGCCGCTCGTCGCCGGCCTCGGCGCCGAAGTCGGCCGCGTCGACCACCGGGTTCCACTTCATCGCGTACAGGTCGGATTCCCGGACGTCGTGACCGAGCTCGCGCAGCGTCCGGAGCCCGTCGTCGCGGAGGGCTCCGCTCAGCGAGCGCGGTTCCGGATGCGCGAAGACCCACAGAACGTTCATGACCTCGATGGTCACGCGGACCGCCGTCACGATCGAGTGGCCTGATGGACAACATGTGCAAGAATCGAGCCATGGCCGAATTCGTGCACCCGGACCGTCACCACGTCGCCGTGCTGGTCAGGCACGGCATGCTCGTGATGGAGCTGGGCATCGTCCACCGGCTCTTCGGGCAGGCGCGCTCGGCGTCGGGCGAGCCGTTGTACGAGGTCGTGACCTGCACCCTCGAACCCGGCCCGGTCCGCACCGACTCCGACTTCACCATCCCGATCGACCGCGGCCCCGAGGTCCTCGCCGAAGCCGACACCGTGATCGTCCCGGCGTCGCTGGTCGAATACGAGCCCTTGGCGCGCGTGCTGACCCCGCCCCTCGCGGCGGCGCTCGACCGGATCCCGGGGGACGCGCGGATCGCGTCGATCTGCACGGGCGCGTTCGTGCTCGCCGCGGCCGGCCTCCTCGACGGCCGCCGCGCGACGACCCACTGGCGCTCCGCCGACGACCTGCGGAACCGGTTCCCGGAGGTCGACGTAGACCCGGACGTGCTCTACACCGACGACGGCAACGTCCTGACGTCGGCGGGCGTCGCGTCCGGGATCGACCTGGTGCTGCACATGATCCGCCGCGACCACGGCGCGACCGTCGCCAACGAAGTCGCCCGCGGCACGGTGGTCTCACCGCACCGCGAGGGCGGCCAGGCCCAGTTCGTCCGGCGGCCGGTGCCCGAGCCGAGCACGTCGTCGACGAAAGCGGCGCGCGCCTGGGCGCTCGAGAACCTGCACCGCCCGCTGACGCTGCGCGAACTCGCCGCCCGTGAGGCGATGAGCACCCGGACGTTCACCCGCCGCTTCCGCGACGAGGTCGGCATCTCGGCCCTGCAATGGCTGACACAGCAACGGATCGAGCGCGCCCGCCAGCTGCTGGAGGAGTCGGACCTGCCGGTCGACCGCGTCGCGACGGAGGCCGGCTTCGGCACGGCGGCGTCGCTGCGCCAGCACTTCCAGGCCGCACTCGGGGTGTCACCGAGCGCGTACCGCACGACGTTCCGCGGCGAACTCGCGATGCAGGCGGGCTGATTTTCGTAGTCCGGGGCGGTGGACTGGTACCGCGGCCAGAGCCGTTTCACCGACCCGGGCGCGCAGTCGTCGTGGCTCGACGGAGTTCCGCGCGACCTCGCGGAGTTGCGCCGGGCGGCGTCCCGCCACCACGGCATCCCGGCGCGCGCCCGGGTCGGCTTCGCGGGTTACCTCGTGCCGGGCTGGTCCTCGACGTACCCCGCGACCGGTTCCTGACCGGCGCGGACGCCTGGACCGCCGCCCGCTCGGGCGACGTCGACCCGGCCCTGCTCGTGGTCGCGCCGGATCTGGACGTGCCGTTCCTGCGCGGCCTGCCGTACGCGCGGCACAACCTCGTGCTCGACCTCGCCGCCCTCACCAAGCACGAGATGATCCTGTGGGACCTCCGGGTGTCGCCGGTGATCCGCTCGGTCACCCCGCCGGGACCGCTCCCGGTCGAGGTCGTGCTTCGCTGACTTCGACGGCGGTCCGCACGAACCGCGCGATCCGCAGATCCCGCGCGCCCGCCGGCCAGCCGAGCGCGAGCGAGTACGGCGTCGCGTCGGCGACCGGCCGGTAGACGACATCGGTCCGCGGGTACCACTGCGCGACCGACGCCGGCAGCAACGCGATCGCCTGCCCGAGCGCGACGGCCTCCAGCAGCTGGGCGCTGTCGTGCACCACCGGCCCCGGGGTGACCGGGCCGCCGGTCACGTCCCGGCCCGACCAGTAGGCCCGGTCCACGGCCGACGCGTCCGGCCAGGACGGCGTCGCCCGCCCGGTGAAGTCCGCGCAGGTCAGCGAGGACCGGCCGGCCAGCTCGTGCCGCACCGGGAGCGCGGCGACCCGAGGCTCGGTGAACAGCACCTCGGCGTCCAGGCCGCCGTGGTCGCCCGGACCGCCCAGCAAGACCACGTCGGCCCGGCCGTCCCGCAGCAGGGCGGCCTGCTCCCCGAACCCGCTGAGCCGGATCTCGACCGGGTCCGGGTGCCCGTCGGCGATCCGCCGCAGCAGTTCGGTGGCGACACCGGGTTTCGCGGCGACGACGAGCGGCCGCCGCGCCGCCCGGCGGGTGCGCCGGACCGCGGCCGTGACCGCGTCCAGTGCCTTGGCCGACTCCGCGAACAGGACGTTCCCGGCCGGCGTCAGTTCGACGTGCCGGCTCGTGCGTTCGAAGAGCTGGACGCCCAGCCGCCGCTCCATCAATCGGATCGCACGCGACAGCGGCGGCTGCGCCATCCCGAGCCGCTCGGCGGCGCGGGAGAAGTTCAGCTCCTCGGCGACTGCGCGGAAGTACCGCAGCTCACGGACCTCGACGTCGTCCATACCGCGAGGGTATCGCGGCAGAGTCCATCGGTCTTTCCCTTTCTGTTGTGCGAATGGTGGTTTTGGTGTCGACAATTCCACAAAGGACAGACAGTGATGACGGAGACTCCGCGACCCACGGGAGCCGCGCACAGCCCTCCTGCGGCTGAAGCCGGACCGCGGGGAGCGCGACCGCCCGGTGCGCGAGCGGCGAGGGCGAGGAGCGCCGGTCGGGTGTCAAGGAGCGATGCCGTCGAGGGCCGCTCGGACCACCGCGTCCGGGGTGGGCGGGTCGAGCGGGCCCGTGTGCGGGAAGACCGCTGCCATCACCGAGGCGTGGCAGTAGCCGACCAGCATGGCCGCTGTCGCGTCCACTTCGGACTCCGGGCGCAGCCTGCCGAGGGTGCGTTCCTCCTGCAGGTACGTCAGCAGGCGATCGCGCCAGTAGCCGGATCGCTCGCTGATTTCCGCGAACCGCTCCAGCACCTTCGGCTGCCCGAGCAGGCCGCTGAACGCCGGGACGATCACCGCGTGCAGGGCGAGGCCGAACTCCAGGTGGCGGCGGAGGTTCCCCTCCAGCGTGCCTTCGCCGGCCACCGGCAGGTCGCCCAGCTCCGCTTCCGTCGTGCGCACGTGCTCCAGGAGGGCCCTGGCCACCAGCTCCTCCTTGTCGGAGAAGTGGTTGTAGAGCACGCCGTCGGCGACGCCCGCCATGCGCGCGATCTCGCGCACGGTCATCCCGGCCGTCCCGTGCGTGGCGATCATCTTCTGAGCGGTTTCGACCAGCAGGTCGTGCAGGGACTGGCCGTCCCGCTGAGCCGCGGCTTTCCTCGGTGACATCACCGCCATCGTAGAACCAGTGCCCTACGACCTCCTTCCCGTGACCAGCCACGCCGCCCCGCGGAGGCGGACCGCGTCCGGGCCCGCGAACGGTTCGAGCGCCGCGGTGAGGGCTTCGGTCGCCTTGGCGGCGGTCGCGGCGTCGACCATGCCCAGGTGGTGGCGGACCGGACCCCAGCCGGCGATGAACCCCGCCGCGTCCGGGACGTCGCGGCCCCAGACCTGGCCGGCCTCGACGCGGGTGCACACCACGTCCTCGAAGCCGGCTCCGGTCAGGACCGCCGTCGTCCGGTCCGGGTCCGCGAACGACGTCGGGCCGCTGCCGTCCGGGCCCGTGGGCTGGGGCAGGTACTCCGCCATCGCCCCGAACACCGTGCCGAGGTCGGTGCCGGAGAGCGCCGTCAGGCAGAGGAACGCGAGCCGCCCGCCGGGGCTCAGGGCCCGCCGGACGTTGGCGAACGCCGCCACCGGGTCGGCGAAGAACATCACCCCGAACCGGCTGATCGCCAGGTCGAACCCGCCGTCGGCGAACGGGTGCTCCTGGGCGTCACCCTGCTCGAAGGTCACGTTCGGCACCTCCGCCGCCCGCGTCCGCGCGGTCGCGAGCATCGGCCCGGACAGGTCGACGCCGGTCGCGGACCGGGCCCGCGCCGCCGCGAGCCGCGTCAGCTGCCCGTTGCCGCAGCCGATGTCGAGCACCCTGTCGTCCCTGCCCACCTGGTCGAGCACGTAGTCGTTGAACCCGCTGTTCACCGCGTCGTAGCGGTCCGCGTGCGAAGCCCAGTGCTCCCCTTCGTAGCCGTTCCACGCCTCGGCCTGCGCGGTGTTGACGATCCCCGTCATCCCCATCTCCTTCGTTGTGAACATGCGTTCATGAACACACGTTCATGGTCGCGAAGACTGCGGCGCCTGTCAAGGCATCGGCCACCCGCCGCCGGATGTCGGCCAGGTGGCAGATCTTCCGGCCGGGCGATCGCGGAAGACTTCCCCTCAGCGAGGCAAACCGCCTCCGAAAAGCACAAAGGAGCTCAAAGTGGCCGACGTCATCGCCAACATGTCCATGTCCCTCGACGGCTTCGTCGCCGACCCGCAGGACCGCATCGATCACCTGTTCGGATGGTTCGGCAGCGGTGACGTCGAGGTGCCCACCGCCGTCGAGTGGGCGACCTTCAAGACCTCCGAAGCCAGCGCGAAGATGCTTCGCGACGCCATGGACAACGTGGGCGCGCTGATCGCCGGCCGCCACCTGTTCGACATCACCCAGGGCTGGGGCGGGCAGCACCCGATGGGCGTGCCGGTCTTCGTCGTCACCCACGAGCCGCCGGCGGACTGGCCGCACCCGGACGCGCCGTTCACCTTCGTCACCGACGGCGTCGAAAGCGCTGTCGAGCAGGCCAAGAAGGCCGCCGGGGACAAGAACGTCGCCGTCGCCAGCACCAAGATCGCGCAGCAGTGCCTCAACCTCGGCCTGCTCGACGGCATCCAGGTCGACCTCGTCCCGGTGCTGCTCGGCTCCGGCGTCCGGTTCTTCGACGACCTCGACACGACCACCATGCTCACCGGCCCCGAGGTCGTCGAAGGGACCGGTGTCACGCACCTCTCCTACCGGGTCAAGCAAGGAGCGTGACGTGCAGCGCGGCGAGCCGGGCGGGATCGGCGATCACCTCGTACGCCGCCACCCGCTCGCCCTCGACCGTCACCGCGAGGGCGAGCACCAGCCGCCCGCGCGGGGCCACGACGACGCCGACCGCGCCGTCCACCAAGGCCGTTTCGGCGAAGTGAGCCCGTTTCCCGAACACCTGCGTCTCCTCGGCGACGGCACGAGCCCCGCGGGCCTCGAGGGCCGTTCCGGCCAGCAGCGCGGCGGCGTCGGCGTGCCGGACGACGTCCGGGGCCAGCACGGCCAGGAGCTCGTCGAGGTCTCCGCCGCGGGCCGCGGCGAGGAAGGCGTCGACCACCCGGCGGTGCCGCGCCAGGTCGGCCGGCGGCAGCGGGGACGTGTCGCGGACGCGGTGCCGCGCACGGCTCGCGAGCTTCTTCGCCGCCACCGGGGTGCGGTCGAGCACCGGCGCGATCCGGTCGAACGGCACCGCGAACAGGTCGTGCAGCACGAACGCGATCCGCTCGGCGGGGCCCAGCGCGTCCAGCACGACGAGCAGCGCGCGGCCCACCGAGTCGGCCAGCTCGACCTCGCCCGCCGGATCGGCGTCGGCCGCGAGGTCCGGGACCACCTCGAACGGGTCCTCGCGGCGAGCCTTCCGCGTGCGCAGGACGTCCAGGCAGACGCGCGAGACGACCGTCGTCAGCCAAGCCGCGAGGTTGTCGATGGAGTCCGCGCGGTTCAGGCGAAGCCAAGCCTCCTGGACGGCGTCGTCCGCTTCGGCCGCCGAGCCGAGCATCCGGAAGGCCAGGCCGCGCAACCGCCCGCGTTCGGCCTCGAACTTCCCGGCCAGCTCGTCCATCGGTCACCTTTCGCCCGCCTTCGCCGTCGCACTGACGACGGATCGCCGCGACCAGAGGTGACCGATGAGCTCGCTGACCCCGCCGAAGTGGCCGGCTACTCCGTGCACCACACCGCCAGCTCGCTGCCGCCGGGTTCGCGGAAGTGGAAGCGTCGGCCGCCGGGGAAGCCGAACGGCTCCTTCGTCACCTCCCCTCCGGCCGCTTCGACCGCGACGCGGGCCGCCGCCAGGTCGTCCGTGCGGATCGTGACCAGGGGCGCGCTGGATTGCTCGGCCGCGTCGGCCTGGAAGCCGAAAGTGAGACCGGGCGCGCGGACGTCCGAATACGTCGGCCCGTACGGCGTCACCTCCCAGCCGAAGGCGCGCGCGAAGAACTCGCCGGACGCGGTGGCCGACGTGGACGGGAACTCGGCGAAGTCGACTTCGTACATGCCGCCGACGCTAGCGGCGACCACCGACAAAACCGCGCGAGCGAGCCAGCGCCAGCCCGCCGAGGGCCGCGGCGACCACGCCGATCACCAGCGCCGCCCAGCCGCCGACGATCCCGTATCCGGTGCCGGGACCGCCCTTGGCCATGGCCACGACGACGGCTCCGCCGGCCGCGCCCGCCGCTCCCGCGGCCAGCGCGACAGCGGCACCCCGGCCACGGGTTAGGGCCAGCCCGCCGGCGACCACGCCGGCCAGTCCCACCAGCGCGGCCACCACGGACCACACACGTCCCGGCGTCAAGGCATAACTCGTGACAGCTGCTGCAACCATGGCGTACTCCTTCTTCGGTGTCCGGGAAGGATGGCCGCCGGACCCGCCGCCCGTCGTCGTGCGGGCGCGGGCACTTCCCGCTGCCGCGGCCGCCGCAGGAACCGGGGATGTACCGCGGGCGCGGTAGCCCGCGAATGCTCTTCGCGCCGGATTCGCCGCCCGGAACATCCGGTTAGGGTGCGGGGATGAGGGTCGTGGACGGAGTGATCGCCGTGGGGGTGGCGGCGGCCCTGCTGGTCGCCGGGCTCTCTACGCGGCACGTGCCGACGGACCTCGACCCCCTGGGCTACGCGTTCCTGGTGACAGGCGGACTCGCGTTGGCGGCGCGCCGCCGGGCGCCGGTCGTCGTGCTGGCGGTGACCGCGGCGTGCGCACTCGGCTACCAGGGCGCGGGATTCGAAGTGCCCGTCGTCGCCTACCTGTTCGCGGTGTACGCGGCGGTCCGGGCGGGCCACCGCGTCGCCGCGGTGGTGGCTTCGGTGCTCATGCTGGGCGCGGTTCCGTTCGCGATCCTGGCCTCGGGTCTGCACACCACCGGCGAGGCGTTCACGCAGTCCCGCGACGTCCTCCAGCTGGCCTGGCTTATCGCCGCCGGCGCGGCGGGGGAGGCGCTGCGCCAGGCCGAGCGCCGTGCCGACGAGGCCGAACGGACCCGCGAAGAGACCGCGCGGCGGCGGGCCGACGAGGAGCGGCTGCACATCGCGCGGGAGCTGCACGATTCGCTCACCCACCAGATCTCCGTCATCAAGCTGCAGGCCGAAGTGGCCGTCCACCTGGCGGGCAAGCGGGGCGAGGACGTGCCGGAAGCCCTCCTGGCGATCCGCGACGCCGGCCGTGAGGCAGCCCGGGAGCTGCGCGCGACGCTGGAAGCGTTGCGCGACGACGACCCGAACCCGCCGCGCGGGCTCGACGACGTCCCGGAACTCGTGGACCGCGCCCGGTCCACCGGTCTCGACGCGCACTTGACGATCGAAGGCCGCCGCGAGGACGTGCCGGTGGCAGTCGGCCGGACCGCCTACCGGATCGTCCAGGAGTCGCTGACCAACGTCGCCCGGCACGCCGCCGCGGCCACCGCGTCGGTCCGGATCGACCACCGGCCCGGCACCCTGGTCGTCCGGGTCGACGACGACGGCGAGGCCACTGTGGACACCGCGCCGGAGCCGGGCGTCGGCCTGCTGGGGATGCGCGAACGCGTCACGGCCCTCGGCGGCCGGCTCCGGGCCGAGCCGCGCCGCGAAGGCGGGTTCAGCGTCGAGGCCGAGCTTCCCGTGGACCACCCGGCATGATCCGCATCCTGCTGGCCGACGACCAGCCGCTCATCCGCAGCGGGTTCCGCGCGCTCCTAGACGCCGAGGACGGCATCGAGGTGGTGGCCGAAGCCGCCGACGGCGGCGAGGCCGTGGCGCTCGCGCTCGAGCACCTGCCGGACATCGCGCTCCTCGACGTCCGGATGCCGGGGGTCGACGGCATCGAGGCGACCCGCCGCATCGCCGCGCAGCCGGCGCTGGCCGCCGTGCACGTCGTCATCCTGACCAACTACGGCCTGGACGAATACGTCTTCGAAGCCCTGCGCGCCGGCGCGGCGGGGTTCCTGGTCAAGGACATCCGGCCGGAGGACTTCCTGCACGCTGTGCGCGTCGCCGCGCGGGGCGACGCGCTGCTCGCGCCGTCGATCACCCGCAAGCTGATCGACCGGTACGTGACTCAGCCGCCCGTGCCGGGCGCGGGCCTGGCGGAGCTGACCAACCGCGAACGCGAGGCCGTCGCGCTGGTCGCGCGCGGCTTGTCCAACGACCAGGTCGCCGACCGGATGGTGATCAGCCCGCTGACCGCGAAGACCCACGTCAACCGGGCGATGGCGAAGCTGCGGGCACGGGACCGGGCCCAGCTGGTGGTGTTCGCCTACGAGTCCGGGCTGGTGCCTCAGGCCGGGCGGCCCGCGCCCGCGTAGTCGTCGCCCTTCGAGTGGTACGTGTGGATCTGGATCGCCTGGCCCTCGGTCGGCGCGTTGATCATCAGGCCGTTGCCCAGGTACAGCCCCACGTGGTGGATGCGCGTCGCCGGGCTGCCGTAGAACACCAGGTCGCCGAGGCGGGGCTCCTGCGACGCCGGGACCGGCGGGAGCGCCCGGAACTGGCTGTCCGCCGTTCGCGGCAGGTTCACGCCCGCGCTGTCGTACGACGCCTTCGTCAGGCCCGAGCAGTCGAAGCCGGCCGCGCCCGCGTCGGGGCCGTTGCCGCCCCAGACGTACGGGAGGCCGAGCTGGCCCAACGCGAAGCGCGTCGCGCGAACGGACGGCGACGAGGCCGCCGCCGGGTCCAGGGAGAGCGTCGCGTACAGCTGGGCCATGCCGAGGACGCGCTGGCGGAACAACTCCGTGTCGCCGCCCGGGTGGTACGCCGCGATCGCCTTCCACCAGCCCGGGCCGGCGCCGAGGTCCGTGCCGCCCGCGCACAGGGCGCGTCCGGCCGCGACCGGCGCTTCGCCGCCGTACTTCTTGGCCTGCGCCGCGGTCAGCCCGAGGAGGTTGCCGCCGCCGCGGCCGTGGTTCGACGCCGCCGAGCCGACGCCCGCCAGCGTGACCCACGAGAGGTGGCACGACGGGTCTTCGCTCCGCAGGGTCAGCTCGCCGTTCGCGTAGCCGATCAGTGCGGCCGCCGGGATGTCGAGGGGCTCGGACAGCTGGTCGGCCCACTGCTGGAGCGGGCTCTTGCCGCCCTGCCCGGACGCGCCCTGGCCCGGCTCCTGCGCCTTCACCGGCGCGCTGACCTCGAGGACCGACGGGCCCGACGCCGCGTCGCGCGCCACCGGCAGGGGAGCCGGGGCGGCCGCGGGCTCGGGCGACCGGTCGGCCAGCAGCCAGCCCGCGGCCACCAGACCCGCGACGAGCGGGAGCGCGACGAGGCCGCGGAGGGCCGCACCACGAGCCCAGGAGGTCGGCTTGGTCGTCACGGGGTCCAACTTAGAAGAGCGCACCTCTTAGTGAACGACTGAGTAGCTTGCACGTTAGGGGGACTCCCATATGGTGGACACATGGCAGAGATCGACGCCGCCCGGCTGACCGCGGCGCTCAAGGATCGGTACGCGAAGATCGACGTCGTGGAGCGCACCGGGTCCACCAACGCCGACCTGCGGAAAGCCCTTGACGACGGCGCCGCGGACCGGACCGTTCTGCTGGCCGAGGAGCAGACCGCGGGGGTCGGCCGCCGGGCCCGGACGTGGAGCTCGCCGAAGGGCGCCGGGCTGTACCTCAGCGTGGCGCTGCGGCCGGGCGTCCCGTTCACGGCGCTGGGCTCACTCTCCGTCGTCGCCGGGCTCGCCGTCCGGGCGGCCGCGGCCGGCGTGGGGGTCGACGCCGTGCTCAAGTGGCCCAACGACGTCCTTTCGGGCGGCGCGAAGTGCGCCGGGATCCTGGCCGAGGCCGTCGCCGGGGACCCGCCGTCGCTCGTGCTCGGCATCGGCCTCAACGTGCTGCCGCTCGGCGACGTCCAGCCGGGCCCTGGCGGCCTGCCCGCGACGTCGCTCGCCGAGCTGGGCGCCACCGACACCGACCGCACCGACGTCGCGATCGCGCTGCTCACCGAGTTCGACGAGCTGGAGAAGCGCTGGCGGCTCGCGGGCGGCGACCTCACCGAAGCCGGCCTGCTGGGCGACTACCGCGCCCACTGCGCGACCCTCGGCCAGGACGTCGAGGTGCAGCTGCCGGACGGGACGTCGCTCGTCGGCCGCGCGGCCGACATCGACGCCGCCGGGCAGCTCCAGGTCGACATGACCGGCGGCCAGCGGCACACCGTGTTCGCGGGTGACGTGGTCCACGTCCGCCCGGCCTGATTCTTCGGGGCGTTGCACTCACCGGCCGGGCGTCTCGCCGGTACGGTGAAGCGACATCGCCGCACCGACCTTGGGAGCGTCCGCCGTGGCTTATCCGGACGATTTGCTCAGCGAGCAAGAGCACGTCGTGGTGCACAGTCACCCGCACTTCAAGATGCTGATCTTCCCGACACTCGCGTTCCTGGTCACCCTGGGCGCGGGTATCTGGCTGGCGATCCTCGCCAAGGACGCCGGCTCGCCGTGGAACACGGTCGGGCTGATCGCCATCGGGGTCGTCGCCCTCGTGCTGATCGTGTGGCTGTTCCTGGCACCGCTCGTGCGCTGGCGCACCACCCACTTCATCGTGACCACCGATCGCCTGATCGCCCGTGAAGGCGTCCTGAAGCGCACCGGCATCGACATCCCGATGGGCCGCATCAACAGCGTCCAGTTCGAGCACGACCTGCTGGACCGGGTGTTCGGCTGCGGCACGCTGATCATCGAGTCGGCGTCGGCCGAGCCGCTGCGGTTCGAGGACATCCCGCACGTCGAGAAGGTGTACACGGTGATCTACCGCGAGGTCAACGACAACCCGTACGACGACTACCGGGCGGGCGGCCAGGCCCCCGGTCCCCAGCAGACCGAGCCGCTGCCGCCCCAGAGCGGGCACCCGCCCCGCGGCGACCGACGCCGCTGATGGGCACGCGCGAACTGGGCCTGCCGGAGCGGGTCCCCTCGACGGGTGAGCTGCCGGAGCGGGTCACGATCTGGGAGGTCGGCCCCCGGGACGGCCTGCAGAACGAGAAGACGATCGTCCCGGTCGAGGTCAAGCTGGAGTTCCTCGACCGGCTCGCGGGCGCCGGCCTGACGACGCTCGAGGCGACGAGCTTCGTGCACCCCAAGTGGGTGCCGCAGCTGGCCGACGCCGAGCAGCTGCTGGCCGGGCTGGATCGTCGCGCGGGCGTCCGCTACCCGGTGCTGGTGCCGAACGAGAAGGGCCTGGACCGGGCCCTCGACGCCGGCGTCGAGCACATCGCGATCTTCGCCAGCGCGACCGAGACGTTCGCGCGGAAGAACCTCAACTCGTCGCTGGACGAGCAGTTCGCGATGTTCGAGCCGGTCGTGACGCGGGCCCGGGAAGCCGGCCTGGACGTGCGTGGCTACCTCTCGATGTGCTTCGGCGACCCGTGGGAGGGTGCCGTGCCGGCGAAGCAGGTCGCCGACGCCGGCCGCCGCCTGCTGGAGATGGGGTGCTCGCAGCTGTCGCTGGGCGACACCATCGGCGTCGCGACCGCGGGCCAGGTCGAGAACCTGGTCGGGCTGTTCGGCGATGTCGGTACTTTGGCCGTGCACTTCCACGACACCTATGGTCAGGCTCTGGCCAACACCCTGGCGGCGCTCCGATGTGGAGTGTCGACAGTGGACTCTTCGGCGGGTGGGCTCGGCGGTTGCCCGTACGCCGAGTCGGCCACGGGGAACCTGGCCACCGAAGACCTGGTGTGGATGCTGGACGGCCTCGGGGTGGCCACCGGCGTCGACCTGGACACGCTGGTGGCGGCCAGCGCGTGGATGGCGGGACAGCTCGGCCGCCCGAGCCCGTCCCGCGTGGTGGCCGCGCTGAGCTGACCTCGCCCGCACCCGCACGTGACGCGTGCGGTATCAAGGGGGACCGGCAGCGCCGCGGCCGCGTCGAACAGAGTGCCCGCGGGCACCGACCGAGCCGGAGGATGTGTGTGACCGAGCCTTCCGAGGCGGGCTCCGAACCGGTCGAGGCCGACCTCGACACCGGGCCGATCCGGCTGCCCGGGTACGGCTTGACGGATTCCGGCGCGTTCGAAGAGGCGCCGACACCGCCCTCGGGCAACCCCGCGGCGTGGCCGCACGCGGTGTCGCCGCTGCTCCCGCCGTTCCAGCTGCCGCCGGCTCCGCCCGCTCCCGTCCCGTCGGCGCCCGTTCCGCCGGCACCCGCCGGGCCGCCTCCGCCGGTGGCCGGCCCGCCGCCGAACCCGGGCTCGCCCGCACCGCTGCCCGCGCTCGGCTCGCCGCGCATGGAGCGGGAAAGCGTTGTCGCGCTGTTCCTGGTGCACATGTTCCCGATCGGGCACCTGCCGGTGGCCATGGACCGGCCGGCGTTGCAGCTGCCGCTGCCCGAGGACCCGGAGGGCTTCGGCCCGAACGACCACCCGGACGCCCGGCTGATCTTCGACGACCAGGCGCTCACCAACGTCACCGCCGGGTTCCGCCGTTCGCCGACCGCGCCGCCGCGGCCGGTACCCCGGCACCTGACCGACGGGTATGTCCCGTATGCCCGGGCGACGCAGGCCGTCTGGATCCGCCGGTTCGTGCTCGGGCACAGCGAGCTGGGGCCCGAGTACGCGTGGCCGCCGGGCGACCACTACCCGGAGGGCAGCATCGAGCCGGCCACGCCGGTGATGGTCCCGATGAACACCGTGCTCGACCGCTTCGGCCCGGCGTACGGGCGCGTGTTCTTCGCCGACGGCACGCCGTTCGCGGAACGCTCGCTGCCGCCCGGGATGCTGGACGCCGAATACCGCCGGTACGTCGTCGTGCGCGCGGTGCCGATGTGGCGTTCGGAGACGGCGAACTGGTTCGGCCAGGTCGGCGGCGGCGTCCGGTTCCGGGCCCTGCTGGCGGCCGACGAGCTCGTGACCCTCGGCTACCTCGCCGAGGCCAAGGGGGATGAGGACTGATGAACACGCAGTCGATCCAGCGCTGGCTGGGCGTGCTGGGCGTGCCGCCGGAGGTCGTCTCGCTCGGCGCCGAGGTCGACAACGCCTGGTGCCTGATGCAGGGCGAGGACGAGGCGTGGGAGGTCTTCTGGCGGGAGCAGGGCAACCGCTACGACTGGGCGCGGTTCACCAGCGAGCAGGTGGCGTGCCACTACCTCTTCGGCCGGCTGGCCTGGGCGCAGGTCGCCCGCGGCGCCGTCGGCCTGCTGCCCGGGTCGTGAGTGAGAAACAGGGTTAGAACACTGTTTCTCACTCACGACCTCGTCAGGACACCGCGTAGGTGAAGACGTGTGCCTGTCCCGCGCCGGTGGCGGTGGGCAGGGTGAGTGACTTGACCCGCTTCGCCGGGTCGAGGGCGATCGGGGCCGTCGCGAACAGGTACGACGTGTACGGCCGCTGCAGCCGGAACATGTACCTCGGGAACGCCGAGTTCACGTACGGCACCGACGCGACGACCGTGTTCCCGAACTGCGGCGTCTCCTCGCCGCCCCGCAGCAGCCACTCCGACAGGCCCAGCGCGCCCTGCTGGGTCGAGCCGTCGGTGTAGGTGACCGTGACGCTGCCCTGCGCGTCACCGCCGGTCGCCGAGCCGAGGAACGACAGCTTCGTCGCGCCCGCAGGGGCGTCCACCGCAAGCGTTTGCCCTGAGGCGATCACGTTGTCCGGCGATCCCGCCGGGCTCGACGGCCACGTGAACTCCCGCACCTTCGCGCCGGGCTGGATGCCGCTCGCGGCCAAGCCCTGGGCCGAATAGGCGAACTGGCCGGGGTAGAGGTCCGTCTCGCCGAAGTCGCCGTACTGGACGAACCGATCGTCGGTGACGCCGACGTTCGTGTTCGCCGCGGGCAGCGTCCCCGGCTTCCCGGCCGTCACCGGCAGGTACGCGGGCACCGGCTGCCCGCTGAACTCCACCGGCACACTCGTGTAGGCGTCCGGTGTCCCGGCGGCGGCCGCGACGCGGACTTGCTGCGACGCGGTCCCGTTCGGGCCCACCGCGAGCGTGCCGCTCGACGGCGTCACGGTGATCCCGGCCGGCGGCTTCGCCCGCCAGGTCACCTTGCCCTGGCCGGTGATGCCTTCCGCGATCACGGTGGCCGTGGTCGCCGAGCCGGGCGCGACGACGATCCGGCCCGGCCCGACGCGGCCGCGCACCGGCACCTCGCCGTCGCGGAAGGACGGCGGCGCGTCCGAGGCCTTCGAGCCCCACGACGTCGGGGACGCGCCGAGCGTGAAGTCGAGCCGGCCGCCGTTCACCGCGAAGGACTCCGGCAGCCACGGCTTCGTGCTCGCCTGGCCGTTCACCTTCAGGCTCTTCACGTACTTCACCGAGCTGGACGCGCCGGGCGCGGTGATCGTGGTCCGCTGCCCGGTCGCCCGCGTCAGCGTGATCTTCGGGAACATCGGGCTGGCCAGCACCATTTCGGCGCGGCCGGGCGCTTCCGGGTACATGCCGAGTGCGGCGAAGACGTACCACGCCGACGTCGCGCCGAGGTCGTCGTTACCGGGCAGGCCGTCCTCGGCCGGCTTGAACAGCAGCTCGGCCGAGCGGCGCACGATGTCCTGCGTCTTCGACGGCGCGCCCGCGTACGCGTACTCCCACGGCACCTCGAACGACGGCTCGTTGGACATGAACGCGTACGGCGAACTGGCGTCGCTGTTCAGCTTCGTGAAGAAGAAGTCGAGCCGCTTCTTCACGGCTTCGTCGCCGCCCATCGCGTCGAAGAGTCCGCGGACGTTGTAGGGCACCATCCACGTGTACTGCGCCGCGTTCCCTTCCTGGTAGCGCATTTCTTCGTACTTCGCGGGGTCGAACGGCGATAGGAACCGGCCGTCGCGCAGCCGGGTCTGCAGGTAGCCCGTCGCCGGGTTGTAGACGTTCTCCCAGTACTGCGCGCGGGTCATGAACTGCTGGTAGGTGGTCTTCTGGCCGAGCCGCTGGGCCAGCTGTGCGATGCCGAAGTCCGCGGTCGTCTCTTCGAGCATGTCCGAGACGTTGTTCGGGTGGTAGCCCAGTGTCTGGTAGTCCGACAGGCCCGGCCGTTCGAGGGCGCGCTCGCCCGCCTGCTGGACGTGGGTGGCGCCGTTGACCATCGACTTCAACGCCTGGGACGCGTCGAAGTCCGTGGCGCCGAAGGCGTACGTGCTGGCGATGATCGAGTGGTACGGGTCGCCGCCCATCACGCCCATGAAGTCGTTGTTCTGCGACCAGCGGTCCCAGATCCCGCCGGCCTGGTTCGCCTGGTTGAGCATCGACTGCGCCATGTCGGCGGCCTCGTGCGGCGCGAGCATCGAGAGCAGCTGGACCTCGTCGCGGTAGGTGTCCCAGCCGGAGAAGTTCGCGTACTGCGCGTGGCCCGGTTTCGTGTGGTGGATCGCCTTGTCGAAGCCGGCGTAGCGACCGTCCACATCGGAGAAGACGTTCGGCTGCAGGAGAGTGTGGTAGAGCGCGGTGTAGAAGGTGCGCGTGGCCGCGTCCGTGCCGCCTTCGACGGCGATCTGCCCGAGCCGGTCGTTCCACGTTCGGCGCGCGTTGTCCTTGATGGTCTCGAAGGAGTCGTGACGCTGTTCGAGCGCGGCGTTGAGCCGCGCGCCCTTGGCGTCCACATAGGACAAACCGACGCGGACCTGGACCGGCTTGGCGGGGTCGAAGGTCAAGTAGGCGCCGGAGCCGCCCTCGGCGGTGACGACCTGCTTGTCCCACCTGTCCTTGCTGAGATCGCCCCCGCGGGCGCTGGTGCCACCGGGCGTCACGGTCGCGTCCTGCCAGGTCCCGGACGTCGCGAACGGCTGGTCGAAGGACGCCGAGAAGTAGACCTTGTAGGTGTTGGGGCCGCGGCAGAAGTGGCCGCTGGAGACCCAGCCTTCGACGGTGCGCTTCGCCGGGTCGACGGTCACCGACGCGTCGTCGCTGCCCATCGCGGACTGCGCGACGTCGATGAGCAGCGTGGCGGGCGAGTTTTTGGGGAACGTGAAGCGGCCCATGCCGGAGCGCTGGGTCGCGGTCAGCTCGGTGGTGATGCCGGAGTCCGTCGTCACCTTGTAGTAGCCGGGGGACGCGGATTCGTTCGGGTGGCTGAAGGTGGGGAAGTACGGGGTGGCGTCTTTCGCCGGTGACGTGGTGATGTTCCCGGCGAAGGGGAGGAACGGGACGTCACCGGCCGCGCCACCGCAGCCGGCGCCGTTGAAGTGGGTGAGGCTGAAGCCGCGGAGCCGGTTCTCTTCCCACGCGTAGCCGCCGTCGCGGTCGCGGGCGTAGTAGCGGCCCTGCCCGGCGGGCGGCTTGGGCTGCAGGGGGGTGTCGGGACTCCACTGCACCATGCCGAAGGGGACGTCGGCGCCGGGGAAGGTGTCACCGGCGTAGGTGTTGGTTTCGGGGGTGTCGCCGGCCTTGGCGCCGACGAACGGGTTGACGTAGGCGGCGAGGTCGGTCGCGTGAGCGGCGGCGGCCGGAGTGGCTGGGCCGGTCGTGATGGCCGTGAACAGGGGAATGACCAAAGCCGCGGTGACGACTCTGCGCATGCTCTTCCTCCCGGGGTGAGTGGGGCACCCGGGGCTGACAACGTTGTCAGGGAGCAGGGGTGGCCCGGCGAGCACTGGGAGTGAACCACCGGTGGTTCAGACCGGTCAAGAAGTGCCCGCCGAGCGGCCTATCCGGTTACCTCTTGAGGATCCCCAGGACGTCCTCGTGCAGCAGGCCGTTCGTCGACAGCGCGCTGCCGTTGTCGTACCGGCCCGAGCCGTCCAGGTCGCTGAAGCGGCCGCCCGCCTCGGTGACGATCACCTGGGCCGCCGCGACGTCCCACGGGTTCACGATGCACTCGGCCGCCACGTCGAGCGCGCCCTCCGCCACCAGCACGTGGTGCCAGAAGTCGCCGAACGCGCGGGTTTCCCAGCACGCGTCCACCAGGTCCAGGTACTTCTCGCGCGAGTGGTACTCGGTCCACGAGTTCAAGTCCGTCGTGGACAGATAAGCGTCCGAAAGGGACGAGACGCCGGAAACCGACAGCTGCCGCGTTCCGGCCGAATCGCTGGAGAACGCGCCGGACCCGGAGGCCGCCCACCAACGGCGGCCCAGCAGTGGCGCGCTGATCATGCCGACCACCGGGTCGCCGTCTTCGACGAGGGCGATCAGGGTCGCCCAGACGGGTACGCCCCGGAGGAAGTTCTTGGTGCCGTCGATCGGGTCGAGCACCCACGCCCGGCCCGTCGCCGCCGAACCGCCGCGTTCCTCGCCCAGGACAGCGTCGGAAGGGCGCTCGGTAGCCAGCAAAGCCCGGATCGCGTCTTCGACCGCGGTGTCCGCGTCGGTCACCGGGGTGCGGTCGGGCTTGCGCTCGATCCTCAGGTCCAGGGCGCGAAAGCGCGCCGTCGTGATCGCGTCGGCGGCGTCAGCCAGCCGGGTGGCGAGGGCCAGATCATCTCCGTAGCCAGGCACGGTCACGATGGTTTCACGCCTCTTCGCCGTAGAGTTACGCAGGTGAGCATGGTCCTACTTGCCGAAGACGATCCGGCCATCGCCGAACCGCTCTCCCGCGCCCTCGAACGTGAGGGATACGAGATCCACGTCGTCACCGACGGTCCTTCGGTCCTCGACGCCACCGCCGCCCAGAGAGTCGACCTGCTCGTGCTCGACCTCGGGCTGCCCGGCATGGACGGCCTCGAGGTCTGCCGGCGCCTGCGCGCCAACGGCACCGAGCTGCCCGTCCTGATGCTCACCGCCCGCACCGACGAGGTCGACTTCGTCGTCGGCCTGGACGCGGGCGCCGACGACTACGTCGCCAAGCCGTTCCGGCTCGCCGAGCTGCTCGCCCGGATCCGCGCGCTGCTGCGCCGCCGGGTGCCGGAGGTGCTCGAAGCCGGCGGCGTGCGGATGGACCTCGGCGCGCGGCTGGTCACCGTCGACCTGCACGAGGTGCAGCTGGCGAACAAGGAGTTCGAGCTGCTGCGCGTGCTGATGAGCCGCGCCGGGCAGGTCGTCAGCCGCGACGAGATCCTCGCCGAGGTCTGGAACGACCTCGAGTCGAAGACGTCCAAGACGCTCGACATGCACATGTCGTGGCTGCGGCGGAAGCTCGCCATCGCCGCCGACGAGGCCGCCGGGCGCACCAGCAAGACCCACGACGGCGAGCGGCGGATCGCGACCGTCCGCGGTGTCGGCTTCCGGTTCAACGCCGAATAAGCCGTGCGCCGTCGCATCCTGCTGGCCATCCTGCTGGCCGTGGCCGTCACCGCGGCGGTCCTCGGCATTCCGCTGGGCATCGTGGCGAGCTGGCAGATCGAGTCGAGCTACCGCGAGACGCTCGCCGAGAACGCCCGCGCCGCCGCGGCGATCCTCGACACCGAGATCGCCAACGGCCAGGAGATCGACCTCGACCAGGTGCGCGCGGCGGTCCCGGCCAACGGGCTGCTCAGCGTCCAGGTCCCCAACCAGCAGGAGAAGCGCTACGGCAACGACCCGGGTCCCGACACCGTCACCGAGACGGCCGACCTGGCCCGCGACGGCAAGGTGGCGATCGCCGTCCCGGCCGGCCCGATGCACGAGCGCCAGACGACGGTGACGCTGGTCGTCGTGCTGCTGGTGCTGCTGTCGGTCGCCACCGGCGCGGTGGTGGCGATCGCGACGGCCCGGCGGCTGGCGAAACCCCTGCGGCACGTCGCCGAACGCGCGTCCCGCCTCGGCGGCGGCGACTTCCGGCCCGACCCGAGCCGCTACGGCGTCGGCGAGCTGGACATGGTCGCCGAGGCGCTGGACGCCTCCGGCACCGCGCTCGCCCAGCTCGTGCAGCGGGAACGCCAGCTCGTCGGCGACGTCTCGCACCAGCTGCGCAGCCGGCTCACGGCGTTGCAGCTGCGGCTGGAACCGCTCACCGTCCACCCGGACGAGGAGGTGGCCGACGAGTCGAAGGCGGCGCAGGAACAGGCCGACCGGCTCGCGGAGGCGCTCGACGAGCTGCTGGCGGCGGCGCGCGCGGCGCGTGAGGTCGGCGCGGAACCGGTGGACCTGCCGAAGCAGCTGCCGGAAATGGCGCAGGAGTGGCGCGAGCTGCTGCGCTCGGAGGGACGCAACCTCCGGATGCGCGTGGCCGACGGCTTGATGGCGCGCGCGACACCGGGACGGCTGCGCGAGGTCGTCGGAGTACTGCTGGACAACGCCCTGCGCCACGGTTCAGGCACGGTCACGGTGGTGGCGCGCCGCGGCGACGCCGACGGCACGGTGGTGGTCGAAGTCAGCGACACGGGTCCGGGCGTCCCGGACGAGCTGGCCCCGCACATCTTCGAACGCGGCTTCTCCGGCGGCGGCTCGACGGGTGTCGGGCTGGCACTGGCCCGCGCGCTAGTCGAGGCCGACGGCGGGCGGCTGGAGCTGTCCAACCGCCGCCCGGCCGTCTTCAGCCTGTTCTTGAAGGTGCCGCGGCCCAGCGATGTCCCGGAAGTCCGCTGGCCCGCCGAACGCGTTCCGCGCTAAATCAACCCCTCCCGCAACGCATACGCCACGGCGTGCGAACGGTTGCGCAGCTGGAACCGGTTGGTCACGTCGTGCAGGATGCTCTTCACCGTCCGCTGCGAATAACACAGCTCGTCGGCGATTTCCTGCGTCGAATACCCCGCCGCGACGAGCCGGAGCACCTCCGTCTCCCGGTCGCTCATCCCGCCCAGGTGCAGGCCGTGCGGCTGGAGCACTTGCCGCTGCAGGCGGGAAACCCGGTTCAGCAGCCGGCCGAGCAGGTCCGGCGGCAGTGCGCCCTCCCCGGCCGCGGCCGCCTTGATCAGCCGGACGAGCACCTCCGGCCCGGCGTCGGCGCGGCGGGCGACCGCGCAGACCCCGTGCTCGACGGCGTTGAGGATCTCGTTGTCGTCGACTTCCCCCGCGACCAGCACGATGCGGGTGAAGCCCTGGTGGTGCAGTGCGGACAGCATCCGGGTCATCGTCTCGTCGAGCCGGTCGGCGACCAGCAACGCGACCTCCGCCGGATCACCCGCCTCGCCGTCCACCACGCGGACCTCGTCCCGCGAACGCAGCGCCATGCAGACGCCGTTGTGCAGGATCGGATCGGTGGCGCGGACCACCACCGGCGTCCTGTCGGATTCGAACATCGTCACCCATTCCCCTCGAACGGTGTGCGAGAGTTCCACCCCTCACCCTGTCCAGAATGCCCGTCTCAGTGTCCCGGGCGCATGGGACCGGCGTCCCGATGTTGCCCGGATGGACGCCCGTCAGGACCGGCCGAGACCCGCGTCCCGCGCCCGGACGATCGCTTCGGCGCGATCGGCGACGTGAAGCTTGGCGAAGACGTTCGAAATGTGGTTACGCACCGTTTTGGGGCTCAGGCACAGGGTGTGCGCGATGACGCCGTTGCTGTGCCCGGCCGCGATGAGCGACAGGACCTCGCGCTCACGCGCCGTCAGCTCCGGGAACACCGGCTCGCTCGCGGGCGGCGGCTGGTTGAAGAAGCCGAGCAGGCGGTTCGCGATGTCGGGGCCGAAGATCGCTTCCCGCCGCGCGACCGCCCGCACCGCGCGGATGATCTCGTCCGGCTCGGCGTCCTTGAGCAGGTAGCCGCGGGCACCGGCGCGCATCGCCGCGAAGACCGACTCGCTTTCGTCGGCCATCGTCAGCATCAGCACGCCGGTGTCCGGGCTCACGGCCGCGATGTGCCGGGTCGCCTGGATCCCGGACAGGTCCGGCAGGTGGAGGTCCATGACCACGACGTCGGGGAGCAGCGCGCCCGCGGCGTCGATCGCGGCGCCACCGCCGGCGGCCTCGCCGACGACCTCGATCCCGGGCTCGGCGTCCAGGAGCGTGCACACGCCGAACCGGAACAGCGGGTGGTCGTCCACGACGAGGACGCGCAGGTCCTGGCTCATCCGGTCACCTCCCCGCCGTCACCCCCGGTAATGGTAGGGGAACGCGGCCGCATTCTCACGTGCCCAATCGGCGAACGTCAGCGGCGGCCGGCCGAGCACGCGGTCGACGGTGTCGAACACGACGTGTTCGCGCTCGGCGGACTCCCGCTTCAGCGCGAAGAAGCCGTCGACGGCTTCGGCGGGCCAGCCGTACTTCCGCATCATGCGTTCGCGCGCGGCGCTTTCCGGCTCTTCGACGTACTGCACCGGACGGCCGAGGGCGTCGGCGAGGATCGCGACCTGCCGCTCGGTCGTGAGGGCTTCGCCGCCGGTGAGCTCGTAGGTCGCCCCTTCGTGCTCGGACGTCGTGAGGGCGAGCGTCGCGACGGCCGCGATGTCCCGGACGTGGATCAGCGCGGACGCCGAGTCGCCTTCGGGGACGTAGACGGCGTTCTCGTCGCGGATGGTTTCGCGCCAGGCGAACCGGTTGTCCATGAACGCGCCGGGGCGCAGGATCGTCCACGCCGGGCCGGCTTCGCGGATCGCCTGCTCGGCTTCGGCGTGGGCGCGGGTGATCGGATCCTTCTGTCCGAAGTGGACACCGGTGGTGGACAGCTTGACGAGGTGGGTGGTACCGGCGCTCGCGGCGGCCCGCGCGACCGCGGCTTCACGGTCGGCGCTGTGGCCTTGCGTCAGAACGAAAACGCGGTCCGCGCCGTCGAAGAGGGCCGGCAGGTCGGCGGTGTCCAGGTCGGCTCGCACGACTTCGGCGCGCGGGTCGATGCGGGCCTTGGCCGGGTCCCGGGTCAGGGCGCGGACGGCGGCGCCGGCGTCGAGGAGGGCGGGAACTAGGGCGCGGCCGATCTTGCCGGTGGCGCCGAGGACGAAGATCATCGGGAAGCTCCTTCGAGCGGGACGTGCGGGAGTGCGAACGCCGTGACGACGGCGAGCGCGAGGACGGGCAGCAGGGCGAGGAAAACGCCGTGCGTGCCGGCGTTGTAGGCGAAGCCGAGCGCGACCGGGCCGAGGCTCGAGCCGAGCGCGCGGGCGAGGTTGACGCCCGCGGCGACGGCACCGCGGTCCGCCGGCGGCGCGGTGTTCTGCGTCGCCATGGCGAGCACCTGCAGGTTGAGCCCGGCCGCGAGGCCGAAGACGACCAGGCAGGCCAGGATCAGGGGCAGCTCGTGCAGCGTGGTCAGGCCGAGCACGGCGATCAGGCCCAGCGCCGTGCTCAGCCGGGGCGCCCAGCGGTAGGCGCCGGTGCGGGCGATGATCCTGCTCGCGACCACGGACGAAAGCGACACGGCGAGCGTCATCGGCACCAGCCGCAGCCCGCCTTCCGCCGGGCCGGCGTCGGCCTGCAGGAGGATCGCGATGTAGTTGATCGAGCCGAGGAACGCGAACCCGGCGAGCACGCTGAGCACGACGGACACGGTGAACGTGCGGTCCTTGAAGAGGCGCAGCGGGAGCACGGGCGCTTCGGCTTTTCGCTCGGTGAAGACGAACGCGACGGCCGCCACCGCGCCGAGACCGACCGACCACGGCGTGAGCAGGGTGAACCCGGTGATCGCCCCGCCGAGCAGAACGACGCCGGCGAAGTCGAAGGGCGCTTCCCGCCGTCGTCTCGGCAGGTCGAGGGTCTTGAGGAGCGCGACGGCGACGAGCCCGAGCGGCAGGTTGACCAGGAAGATCGACCGCCACCCGGCGAGCCCGGTGAGGACGCCGCCGACGACCGGCCCGGCGAGCGACGCGACGGCGAAGCAGATCGAGAACCATCCGAAGTACTTCGCGCCTTCGCGCGGCGTGAACATCTCGCCGAGCGAAGCGCCGACGGAGACGAAGAGCCCTCCGGAGCCGGCGCCCTGCAGAACCCGGCCGACGATGAGCGCGGTGGCCGACGGCGCCAGCCCGCAGGCGAGCGAACCGAGCAGGAACAGGCCGAGCGCGCCGAGGAGCACGCGTTTGCGGCCGAAGACGTCGCCGAGCTTGCCGTACAGGGGAGCGGTGACGCTCCCGGCGAGCAGGTAGGCGGTGGTGACCCAGGCGTAGGAACCGGTCCCGCCGAACTCGGCGGCGACCCGGGGGAGCGCGATGGCGACGACCTGGGCGTCGAGCATCGCGAGGAAGACGGACAGGAAAAGCCCGGCGAGGGCCGGTTTTTGGGCGCGCGAAGGCGCGGTTGTGATCAAGGGATGTCCTTGTTTCGTCAGAAGGGACGAGAGGTGTCCGGACGCGCAGGAAAACGCGTCCCGTCGAGTCGGGAAAAGGCTCCATCGTCACCCGCGAACGGGTACGACCTCTTCGCGCTCGGAAACCACCTCGAATCGTCCCGCTCGCCCGGCCGAACCCGGACGGCGTCCTCACGAAGGAACACTGACGAGATGACAGTAGACAACTACATGTCAGAGGACAAGTAGTTTTCCTGGGGCAGGACATCATCCGGGTGAAGCGGGTCGTCCGTGCTCAACGGCGGAACGACCCAGGGCTGCGGCGGGCAGGCCATCGGCGACGTCATCTGGGGCAATCGGACCTCGACGGTGCAGGGGACCGTGGCGGACTACCTCGCGAGGGGCACGACCGTGTGCTTCGGGGCCTACGCCGGGGCGACCAAGATCGACAGCGCGACGAGGACCGCCTCGGCCCACGACGACGTGCCCTTCGACTTTTCGATCGGCGACCCCGATCGGGTCGGCGGTTTCGACCGGCTCAAGATCACCGTCTGCGAGAGCGGGAAGACCTACCGCACCGTCCCGGTCAACGCCGATCGCGACGACGATCCCGAGTACTTCGTGCAGATGTAGCCGCTGAACCCGGGTCAGTGCAGGCGGGTCACGTCGCCGGTGTCCCGGCGGCGCTCGCCCAGCTCGTCCGGGAAGACCCACTTCTTGAAGCCCCAGAAGCGGAAGAACATCGCCAGCAGCATGCCGATGATCGAGCCGCTCGCGAAGTCCGCGACCTCCTGCACCAGCCGCGTCACGTGGGGGACCTCCAGGTCCAGCACGTACCGCGAGACGTACAGCGGGATCAGGTTCACCACGACCGCGATGCCGCTGATCACGAAGAAAAGCGCGGCCTCGTGGTGGCGCTCCCGGCCGCCGCGGGTGCGGAACGACCACTCGCGGTTCAGGATGTACGACACGATCGTCGCGACGATGATCGCGATCGCCTTCGCCGTCGTCGGCTTCGACTCCAGCACCGACAGCTTCAGGAAGTACCAGACGCCGTTGTCGACCAGGAACGTCGTGCCGCCCACGATCCCGAACTTCAGCAGCTCCCGGTGCTTGATGAGCACCGAACGCAGCGGCTCCGGCGTGCGCTTGAGCACGGTTTCCACAACGGTCACAGCATGCAGTCTAGGAGCACACCGCGTTGACCTGTGGTTCAGGCGGCCTTCCGGTCCTGAATGTCCGGATCATCCGCGACCGCGACGACGCCGCGCGCGTCCTCGTCCGGGAAGACCCACTTCTTGAACGCCCACCACCGGAACGCCGTGCCGAGCAGGGTCCCGATGATGATCCCGCTGACGAAGTCGGCCACCTCGACGCCGAACGGCGACAGCCGTGGCGCCTGCAGGTCGAGCACGTACCGCGAGAACCACTGCGGCAGCGCGTTCAGGCCCAGCGCGACGCCGCTGATCAGGAAGAACAGCGCGGCCTCGTGGGCCCGCTCCCGGCCGCCGCGGGTGCGGAACGACCACTCGCGGTTGGCGACGTAGGAGAAGATCGTCGCGACGAGGACGCCGACGATCAACGCCGTCACCGGATGGGTCCGCAGCACGGTGAACTTCAGGCCGTAGTTGACGGACATGGTGATCACGAAGCTGATCCCGCCGACGACGGCGAAGCGGAGGAGCTCGCGATGCTTCTTCAGCAGCTCGCGCACCGCGCGGACGCTACCCGGTCAGCCAGCCGAATCCCTTCTCGGGGGTGACGGTCGGTCGCTGATCGGCCGGCTTCGTCCCCGGTTGCGGCGGTGCGCTCGTCGTGGTCGGCGACGTCGGGGGCTCGGTCGTCGGCTCGGTCTTCGTGGTCGTCGCCGGAGGCGTGGACGTCGGCTTCGAGGGCGACGTCGGAGCCGGCTTGGACGGCTTGGTCGTCGGCGTTGTCGTCGTCGGGAGCGGGTCCTTGCCGCACCAGTGGTGGTAGCAGCCGAAGTCCACGGTCACCGGCTGCGCGGCCGCCTTGCCGAGCTTCGCGGTGATCGTCACGCGCCCGTCGTCGGGACGGCCCTTCAGCCGCACCCACAGGTTGACGTGCTGACCGGGCGCCAGCGCCGTGTTCGTCGTGCAGGTCGCGCCCTCGCCGGACGGCGCGCACGGGAAGCCGCGCAGGCTCCACCACTGCCACAGCGGGTGGTCGAAGGTGACCGTGACCGGCTTCGTCGACTCGCCGGTGTTGCGCACGCGCACGTAGACCAGCGGGTTGCGGGTCCACGGGAACGCCGAGAGCCCGTCGCCCTGGGCTTCCAGCACCACCGCGTCCGGCGGCAGTTTCACGGTGACCTTGACGCTCACCGCGACGTTGATCCGGACGCCGGCGGTGACCGAGCCGGTCACCGTGCCGCCTTCGGCGTCGTCGTCGGCCCGGAGGCGGAAGTTCAGCGTCGCGCTCTGGCCGGGCTGCAGGCCCGCGCCGGTCTTGCACGTCACCACGCCGTCGCCACCCGGGCAGTTCACCGAGATCGGGCCGCCGTCCTGCGCGAACGCCATCGGCGCGCCGCCTCCGCCGGCGTCGACCGCGTGCACGCCCGGGGGCAGCTTCATCGCGGCGACCACCGGCTCGGACGGGCTGCCGCCGTCGTTGCGGACGGTGATCGGCAGGTTCATCGCGGTGCCGGGACTCAGTTCGAGGCCGTCCGGCGGGGTGGTCGCGGACATCGACGGCGGCGCCGGGGCCGGCGGTGCGGGGGGCGCCGGCGCGGGCGGCTCGACCGCCGGAGGGGCGGGCTCGACGGGCGGGGCCGCCGGAGGAGCGGGCGGAGCGGGAGGTGCGGGCGGCTGCGCCGGCGCCGGCGGGGCCGGGGGCTGCGGTTTGGGGGCCGGCGGGTTGACCGGCTGGACCACCGGCGGCGGCACCTGGGCCGCGACCGGGATCTCCTGCGCCCCGCCGCCGGCGGTGAGCGCGATGACGACGGCCGCGACGACCGCCGCGCCCGAGGCGGCGACCCCGGCGAACTGACGGGGTCCCGCCGCAGCGGCTCCGGCGGCCGCGCCGGCCTTGCCCCCGGCTGCGGCGGCACCGGCGGCCGCCGCACCGGCCGCGGCCGCGGTGGCCGCGCTCGCCTTGGCCGCGCCGATCGTGGCGAGGTAGCCGAGCGCCGCGCCGCCCAGGACGATCGGGGCGATGATCGCGCGCAGCCCGCCGTTGACGTCGGCGAGCTCCGCGGCCAGCGCCCGGCAGTTCTCGCACTCGTCGAGGTGGTTTTCGACCTGGGAGCGTTCGCGCTTGGACAGTCCGTCGCGGGTCCACGAGCCGAGCCGCTCGGCGCAGGCGCGGCAGCGTTCCTCGGCGTTCTCCTGCAGGTGGACCTGCAGGTACGCCTGGCGCAGCCCTTCGCGAGCGCGGTAGGCGAGCGCGGAGACGCCGTTCGCGGTCAGCCCCAGCAGCGGCGCGACCTCGGCCGGGCTCTGCTGCTCGATCTCGGTGTGCCAGAGCACCGCCTGCCAGCGTTCGGGCAGCCGCGCGAACGCCTTGGCGGCCATCGTCCGCTCGAGTCCCGCGACGGCGGTGTCGGAGAACGGCACGGTCAGTGCCTCGGCCGAGACGTCGGCCATGTCCTCGTTGAGGTCGACCCGGCGTTCCTTGCGGGTGCGGTCGTACGCGGTGTGACGCAGCGCAGTCAGCAAGTACGCCCGGAAGGCTGTGTCCGGCCCTTTCCCGCCACGCAGAGTGTCGAGCACTTTCGCGAACGCCTCGGACACGAGGTCGTCGGCTTCGGAGCTCGAACGGGCCAGCTGACGAGCGAGATTGTGGGCCGCACCGGTGTGACGTTCGTAGAGCGGCCCGTACGACTCGATCTTTCCCGCGCGGACCTCGGCGATCAGCTCGGCGTCACTCTTTCCGCTGAGATCGGCGGGAACGGTGGACACGGCACTCCTCGGTCGGTTAGGGCCAGGACCTGCCATTACAGGCGGGTCCGCGACGCGTGACAAGTGTGACTGACCCACCCCGAGCCGTCACGCTGTGGTCGGGGTGTTGACTCCGACGGCGCATCGAAATCACCCGACCCCGGGTCGCGCCGTGGAAAAGCTTCTTAACAAAACTCGCGAGTACGCGTCACGGCGTCCGGTGGGGCACGTCCTCACCGTGAAGCACCGAGCAAGATCGACACGGACCGGACGAAAGGGGCAGGCCGCCAGTGGACGTTCCGGCTACGCGCTCCGGTCCCGGTGACGCCCCGCTCGCCGACCGCGCCCTGCGCACCCTGCGTGCCCGCTGGCGGACGGCCAGCCTGGCCGCCGGCTGGCGGTTCCCCAGCGACTGGGCCCTGCCCGAGGTCGACGCCGTCTGCGCGGCCGTGATGGCCAAGGGCCGCGTCGAAGCCGCCGAAACCGCGCTGGCCGGGCTGGCCCGCGCCCGGGCGGCGGCCGGTGCGGGGCTCGCGGAAACCCTCGCCGACCTGGCCGCGCTGCACGCGGTCCTCGACCACACCGGCGACGGGTTCGTCTCGCCGGACATCGACGCCACGCCGGCGCGGCTGCTGCGGACCACCGCGCTGGCCTGGGCCGACGTCGCCACCGACCAGCTCGTGCACACCGAGGTCACCGACCCGCTGACCGGCCTGCCCTCGGCCGCCTACCTGCGCACCCGGCTCTACGAGGTCTACCGGGCCGCCGCCGCGCGCGAGCGGCCGGCCGCCGAGGATCACGTGCTGCTGGTCGTCTCGCTCGACCTCACCACGGTCACCGGGTTCCCGCGGCTGACCGGGATGATCCTGGTCGCGGACGCGCTGCGGGCGGTGTTCGACAGCGGGCAGAGCGTCGCTTCGCTGGGGACGTCCGTCGTGGCCGCGCTGGTCCCGAAGGACGAGCGGGTCGCTTCGCACGGCGTCGCGCTGCGAAGAGCGTTGCACGAGCGGCTTTCCGTGGATTCGCAGCTGGCGGACGCCGGCCGGCCCCGGGTGTCGGCGGTGCGCCTGCCCGCCACCCACGAAATGGCCTGCGACCTGCTGGCCCACCTCGCCCGGGTGTAGAAAGCGTGAAAAGTCCGTTTTCGCCAGGACCCTTCTGACCCCGATCAGGCGGCTCATGATTTCCTGGTGAGGTGACCCGGACCGTATCCACCGACGTCGACGGCGCAGTCGCGGCCAGATCGCAGCACCGCCTGGCCCTGCGGAAGTCACTCGCCCGCCTGTCCGTCCGCCCTCGGTCGATGCTGATCCTCGCGGTGATCCCGCTGGTCGCGATCGGATACGGCATCTGGGGCTGGCAGCACGACTGGGTGCTCGGCGTCGACAGCGCGGTCTACCGGGCCGGTGCGCTCACGCTGCTGCACGGCGACTCCCTCTACGACGCGAACACGCTGGCCCCCGAGCCGTGGTGGGCGCTGCTGCCGTTCACCTACCCGCCGACGGCCGCCCTGATCTTCGTGCCGCTCGCCGCGTTCCCGACGCAGATTTCCTGGGGCCTGATCACCGCGATCTCGCTGGCGGCGATGGCGTTGTCGATCCGGATCGCGATCGGCGCCCTGCCCCGCCCGGCCGCCGACGGCCCGCGCTGGTGGGCCTCGCCCGCCCGCTCGACCATCGTCTTCTTCCTGGTCTTCCTCGCCCTCGAGCCGGTGTGGCGGACGATCTTCCTCGGCCAGATCAACCTGGTCCTGATGGCCATGATCATGCTGGACATGCTGGTCATCGGCGCGCGCGGCAGCCGGTGGGGCGGCGTGCTGGTCGGCGTCGCGGCGGCGATCAAGCTGACGCCGCTGGTGTTCCTCGGGCACCTGTTCATCACCGGCCGCCGGATGGACGCGATCCGCGGCTTCGCCACGTTCGTCGTGCTGCAGGGGCTGATGTTCCTGATCAACTCGCACGACGCGGCCAAGTACTGGACCGTGACGCTGCCGGACACCGGCCGCATCGGGCCGGTGCACTGGGCGGGCAACCAGTCGCTGAACGCGCTGATGAACCGGGCCACCGACCTCGCGCCGTGGGCGTCGTCGGCGGCGATGGGCATCGGGTTCCTGCTCGCGATCCCGGCGCTGTGGCTGCTGGTCCGCTTCCACCGCAAGGGCCAGGCGCTGGCCGCGCTGCTCGTCACGGCGTTCTGGACGCTGCTGATCTCGCCGATCTCGTGGACGCACCACTGGGTGTGGGTGATCCCGCTGATCGTGCTGCTGGTCTCGCGGCTGCCGAAGACCACCCCGAAGACGGCGTGGAAGCGCTGGGTCGGGACGTTCCTCGCGGCGTTCGTGTTCGTCAGCTGCGTGCTGCTGATCCTGCCGAACGGCCGCAACGTCGAGCTGCACTGGACGGTCTGGCAGAACATCCTGGGTGACGCGTACATCCTGATGCCGGTCGTGCTGGCCGTGGCGCTGAGCCTGCGCTGGGGCCTGCAGCGGCGGGCCAGGAAGAAAGCCGCGACGGACGAGCATGTCGACGTCGCGTCCGGCGTCTGAGGTGCGGGGCCGGCTCCTGGCCGGCGGGATCGCGCTGCTGGTGCTGGCGCTCGGCGTCGTCGTCTGGCTGGCCGGGTGGCACCTGGGCGCGGACAGCGCCGTGTACCGCGCCGGGGCCATGACGCTGCTGCACGGTGACCCGCTCTACACGCGGGACGTGCTGACCGCGCTGCCCGACTGGGTGCGCCTGCCGTTCACCTACACGCCGGCCGCCGCGCCGCTGTTCCTGCCGCTCGCGCTCGTGCCATCGGGCCTGGTCTGGGGCGTGATCGCGTTTTTGTCGGTGGTCGCCCTTATGGTCGTGATCACGGTGGTGCTGTCGTCGCCGGGGCACTCGTCGCTTCTGGGAAGAAGCTGGTGGGCGTTGCCGGCGGGAACGGCCATCGCGCTGGCGCTGGAACCGGTGTGGAAGACGCTGTTCCTGGGCCAGATCAACTTGATACTGATGGCGTTCGTGGTGCTGGACGTCCTGGTGCTGTCGGCCAGGGGGTCGCGCTGGGCGGGCGTGCTGATCGGCGTGGCGGCGGCGATCAAGCTGACTCCGCTGATCTTCGTGCCGCACCTGTTCTTCACAGGAAGGTGGAGAGACGGGCTGCGGGCCCTGGGCACGTTCGTGGCGCTCGAAGCGGTGATGTTCGCGGTCATCCCGGTCGACGCGGCGCGGTTCTGGCGGGATTCGGCGACCGACCCGAGCCGGGTCGGTTCGGTGCACTGGATCTTCAACCAGTCGCTCAACGGGCTGGTCAACCGGGCTTCGCACCTGGCGTCCTGGTCGCTGGCGGTGGCGGTCGGGGTGGCGGCGGTGCTCGCCGTGCCCGCGGTGTGGCTGGTCGTGCGGCTGCACCGGCGAGGTGAGGACGCGGCGGCTCTGCTCGTGACGGCGTTCTACGGGCTGCTGCTGTCGCCGGTGTCGTGGTCGCACCACTGGGTCTGGTGCGTGCCCTTGCTCACGCTGCTCGTGGTCAAGGCGCGGTGGTGGGCCGCGGCGGCGGTGGCGGCGCTGTTCCTCTCGCAGATCGTGATGCTCGTGCCCAACGGCGGCGACGCGGAGTTCGGCTGGGGCCTGGGCTGGTCGGTCCTCGGCAACGTCTACGTGCTCGCGGCGGCGGGCGGGATCCTCGGCCTGGCGGCGCGTGAGCTACGTCTGGTCCGGCGGTCGCCGCAGGTCGTCACCGTTTAGTCTGAGACGGCTATGGACAAACACACCGGTCTGCCCGTCGTGGGCATGGTGGGCGGCGGTCAGCTGGCCCGGATGACCCACCAGGCGGCGATCTCCCTCGGCCAGTCCCTGCGCGTGCTCGCGGCGGGGGAGAACGAAGCCGCGGGGCTCGTCGCCGGCGACGTCACGCTGGGGCACCACACCGACCTCGACGCGCTGCGGAAGTTCGCGGCGTCGGTCGACGTGCTCACGTTCGACCACGAGCACGTGCCGGGCGAGCACCTGCTGACGCTGGCGATGGAGGGCTACCTCATCCGGCCGGCGCCGTCGGCGCTCGGCTTCGCGCAGAACAAGCTGGTGATGCGCGAGATGATGGCGGGTCTCGGCGTGCCGGGCCCGGCCTTCGCCGAGGTGTCCACTGTGGACGACGTGGTGAAGTTCGGCGGCGAGCACGGCTGGCCGGTGGTGCTCAAGGCGTCGACCGGCGGGTACGACGGCCGCGGCGTCTGGATGCTGGACACCGCCCAGCACGCGCGCGAGACCGTGCCGGAGCTGCTGGAAGCGGGCACAGCGCTGCTGGTCGAGGAGAAGGTGGCGATGCGGCGGGAACTGGCCGCGCTCGTCGCCCGCTCGCCCTTCGGCCAGGGCGCGGCGTACCCCGTGGTCGAGACGGTGCAGACCGGCGGCATCAACACCGAGGTGCTGGCCCCGGCCCCGGGGCTCTCGCCGGAGCGCGTGCACGAGGCACAGGACCTGGCGCTGCGGGTCGCGTCGACGCTGGACGTCACCGGGCTGCTCGCGGTCGAGCTGTTCGAGACGGACACCGGGCTGCTGGTGAACGAGCTGGCCATGCGCCCGCACAACTCCGGCCACTGGACCATGGACGGCGCGCGCACGTCGCAGTTCGAGCAGCACCTGCGGGCGGTGCTCGACTACCCGCTGGGCCGGACGGACCTCATCGCGCCGGCGTGCGTGATGGCGAACGTGCTGGGCGCGCCGGAGCTGCCCGAGATGGGGCCGGACGAGCGGCTGCACCACCTGTTCGCGCGGTACCCGGAGGCGCGGGTGCACCTCTACGGCAAGCAGGAGCGGCCGGGGCGCAAGCTCGGGCACGTCAACTTCACCGGCGACCGCATGGACGACCTGCGCAACCGCGCGCTGCTCTCGGCGCACTGGCTGTCCCACGCCGTCTGGCTCGACGGCTACGAAATCCACTAGGAGATCAGGTATGGCGCCGCAGGTGGGCGTGATCATGGGCAGCGACTCGGACTGGCCGACCCTCGAGGCGGCCGGTGCGGCGCTGGACGAGTTCGGCGTCGAGTACGAGGTCGGCGTCTACTCGGCGCACCG
This sequence comes from Amycolatopsis camponoti, assembly GCF_902497555.1. Lineage (NCBI taxonomy): Bacteria > Bacillati > Actinomycetota > Actinomycetes > Pseudonocardiales > Pseudonocardiaceae > Amycolatopsis > Amycolatopsis camponoti. The sequence goes on from NZ_CABVGP010000003.1 coordinate 1,922,752, forward strand.
CACCCCGCAGCGCATGCTGGACTACGCGACGTCGGCGGTGGCGCGCGGCATCCGCGTGATCATCGCGGGCGCGGGCGGCGCGGCCCACCTGCCGGGCATGGTCGCCTCGGCGACGGTGCTGCCGGTGATCGGCGTCCCGGTCCCGCTGAAGTACCTGGACGGCCTGGACTCGTTGCTGTCGATCGTCCAGATGCCGGCGGGCGTCCCGGTGGCGACGGTCTCGGTGGGCGGCGCGCGCAACGCGGGCCTGCTGGCGGTCCGCATCCTGGCGGCGTCGGACGAGGGCCTGCGCTCGAAGATGGCGGAGTTCCAGCGCGACCTCGAGAAGCTGGTCCTGGACAAGGACGCGGCCCTGCGCGCGAAGGCCGGCCACTAGCGGTCACCACGGCACGGTCTTGCCCTCGCGGTCGAGGAACTCGAGGCCGGGCTTGCCGAGCTTGGCCAGCAGGACGTCCACGATCAGCGGCACGGACTCCTCGACGGTGAACGGCGCTTGGTCGCCGCCGAGAGCGGTGCGGATCCAGCCGGGGGCCATGAGCAGCAGTGCCCGGTCGGCCTGCCGGGCGGCGAAGCTGCGCATGAGCATGTTCAGCGCCGCCTTGCTGGCGCGGTAGACCTCGCGCGAGCCGGCCGTGTTGTTGGTGATGCTGCCCTGGCCGGACGACATCGCGCCGATGAGCCCGTCCGGGGGCACGAGGTCCTGCAGCGCCTCGATGACGCGCATCGGGCTGAGCGCGTTGGTCACCATCACCTCGACGAAGTCGGCGGTCGACACCTCGCCGATCGGAGTCGCCGGGTTGTTCGTGGTGCCCGCGTTGACGAAGAGCACGTCGATCCGGCGTCCGGCGAGCCGTTCGCGCAGGGGCGGCAGCTGATCGGGCTCGGTGATGTCGAGGTGTTCGACCTCGACGCGTCCGGCGGAGGCGTCGGCCAGGTCGTGCAGGGGTGTCCGGGCGGCCGGGTCGCGGACCGTGCCGATCACGTGCCAGTGGCGGGCGGCCAGCTCGGCGGCGATCGCGTGCCCGAGCCCGCGCGAGGCTCCGATGACGAGGGCGGTTTCCATGGCTGTTCCCTTCGAGCGGTGTGCCCCGAGTCTGTCCACTCGCTCGCCGAGCGTGCCCGTGCGGGTGGCGGATTTGTAGGATTGCCTCGATGAGGGGAGCCGCGATGGCCGAATCCGGCACTGTGCAGGCCGACGATGTGCGTCTCATCCGGGCACTCCAGGTGGCTCCGCGAGCCTCGTTCGCCTCGATCGCGGCCGTCCTCGGTGTCACCGAGAACGCGGTCGGCCGCCGCTATCGGCGGCTGCGGAGCGAGGGCGTCCTGCGCGTCGCGGGCATCGTCGACCCGGGCGCGCTGGGCCAGAGCAAGTGGCTGGTGCGGCTGCGGTGCCGTCCCGGCAGCACCGCGGCGATCGCCGACGCCCTCGCGAAGCGCGAGGACGTCAGCTGGGTGGGCCTCTGCGCCGGGGGCTCCGAGATCGGGTTCGCGGTGCGGTCGCGGACCCGGGAACAGCGGGACGACCTGCTCGGCCAGCAGCTGCCGCGGACCGCGGCCGTCCTCGACATCCACGCGTCGGCGATGCTCCGCCAGTTCGTCGGCGGCCGCGGGCACTACTGGGCCGCGCTGCGGGGCACGCTGACCCCCGAGCAGGAAGCGATGCTCGGGACCGACGCGTCGCCGTTCACGGAAGCCCCGGTCGTGGCGCGTGAGCCCGTGCACCTCACGCCCGAAGACGAAAAGCTGCTCGACGTCCTCGCCGCGGACGGCCGCGCCGCCCTGGTCGACCTGGCCGCGGCGGCGGACCTGACGCCCGGCCGCGCCGCGCGCCGCCTTGAGACGCTGCTCCGGCTGCGCGTCGTCCACATCGACGTCGAAATCGCGGCCGAGGCGCTCGGGTACCACGCCCGGGCGCACCTCTGGCTGCGCGTGCACCCGTCGGCGGTCAAGGACGTGGGGCGCACGCTCGCGCAGCAGCCGGAAATCGCCTTCGCCGCGGCGGTTTCCGGGCCGTACAACCTCCACGCCGTCGCGCACTGCCGGGACCTCGACGAGCTGTTCGAGTTCACCTCGGACCGGATCGGCGCGCTGCCCGGGCTGCAGAGCATGGAGGTCTCCCCGCTGCTCAAGCACGTCAAGCAGGCGGGCACGCTCCTGTCCGGCGACCGGCTAGCCGGGCAGCTCGCCGATCAGCTGCTGCCGTAACTCCCGCTTGAGCACCTTCCCGGCGGCGGACACCGGGATCTGCTCGACCACGCGGATCTCCCGCAGCCGCTTGTAGGGCGTCACCTTCTCGTTGACCGCGGCCATCAGCTCGTCGGCGTCCAGCGAACCGCGGGGCACCACGAAGGCGACCGGCAGTTCGCCGACCTCGGTGTCGGGCCGGCCCACCACGGCCGCCGCCGCGACGCCGGGCATCGTGATGAGCAGCTCCTCCAGCTCACGCGGGAAGACGTTGTACCCCTTGTACAGCAGCATGTCCTTCTTGCGGTCCACAATGGACAGGTAGCCGTCGGCGTCGAGGATGCCGACGTCGCCGGTGTGGAGCCAGCCGTCGACGAGGGCGGCCGCCGTCTCCTCCGGGCGGTTGCGGTAGCCCAGCATGATCTGCGGCCCGCGCAGGCAGACCTCGCCCTTCTCGCCCGCCGGGAGCGGGTCCTCGCCGCCCTCGGCGGGGACGACCTTGACCTCGGTGTCGAAGATCGGCACGCCGACCGAGCCGACCTTGCGCGTGCCCGAGCGGTACGTCGGGGAGATGACCGCGCCCATGGTCGCCTCGGTGAGGCCGTAGCCCTCGGCGACGACCACGCCCGGGAAGCGCTCGCGCAGCGCGTTGATCATCGCGTGGTTCATCGGCGCGGCGCCGGAGCCGATCGACTTCACCGAAGACAGGTCCGCGGTGTGGAAGGCGGGCGTCGCGAGCAGCGCGGCGAACAGTGCGGGCGCGCCGCCGATGCCGGTGATCCGCAGCCGTTCGGCGTCGGCGATGTAGGCGGCGGGGTCGAAGCGCGAGTGGAGCACGGTCGTGGTGCCGGCGAGAACGGCCGCGTTCAGCCCGCCGATGATGCCCATCGCGTGGAACCACGGCGTCAGGTTGATCGCGACGCCGGTGCCGAGCCGGGACGGCCACTCGTCCTCGCTGCCGATCTGGTCGATGGTGACGTCGCCGTGCTCGTCGAGCGCCGGTACCGAGCCGGTGCCCCAGCACGCGTGCTGGAGGGTGTTGACCACGACGTTGCGGTGCGTCAGCCGCACGCCCTTCGACCGGCCGGTGGTGCCGCCGGTGTAGGCGAGGTGCGCGAGGTCGTCGTGGACCGACGTGCCGGCGTCCGGCCGCTCGTCCGGCTGCCCGGCGTGGAACGCCTCGAACTCGACGGCGTCGGCGGGCAGGTCGCCGGTGGGGCCGACGACGATCGTCAGCCGGGCCGGGATCCGGTCGGCGACGCTCGCGAGTACCCCGGCGACCGGCCCGAACGTCACGACGGCCGCGGCTTCGCAGTCGGCGAGCTGGAAGGCGAGGTCGTCCGGCGGGAGCAGCGGGTTGGCCGGGCTGAAGGTCGCCCCGGCCAGCAGCGTGCCGTAGTAGGCGATCGGGAAGGCCAGGCAGTTCGGCAGGTGCAGCGCCACGACGTCACCGCGGCCGACACCCCGCGCCCGCAGCGCGTGGGCGAAGCGGCAGGCCGCGCGGTAGGTCTCGGTGAAGGTGAGGCTGCGGCCGTCGTGGGCGAAGGCGGTCCGGTCGCCCCAGCGGGCGGCGCCCGCGGCGATGAGGGAACCGACGGGGACTTCGGGGTAGTCGAGGGTGGCGGGCAAACCGGGCGGCGTCGTCGGCGCGGTGAGCGGCATCACTCGACCATACGAATTCTGCGGTCAACGACACAAGGACGAGAGCGACGCAGTCAGTGAACGAGCGCTAACATCGACGGAACCCTCCCGACGTCGTAGAGAAGGTGACCGGAAGTGACCGAAGGCCTGTACCAGCTTGCCGAGGAGCACGAGGAGCTGCGGGCCGCGGTCCGGGCCCTGGCCGAGAAGGAGATCGCGCCGTACGCGGCCGAGGTCGACGAGAACGAGCGCTACCCGATCGAGGCGTACAACGCGCTGGTCAAGTCCGGGTTCAACGCCGTCCACATCGGCGAGGAGTACGACGGCCAGGGCGCGGACGCCGTGGGCGCCTGCATCGTGATCGAAGAGGTCGCGCGGGTCGACGCGTCGGCGTCGCTGATCCCGGCGGTGAACAAGCTCGGCACGCAGCCGATCATCCTGTCCGGTTCGGAGAGCGTGAAGAAGCTGGTGCTGCCCTCGATCGCGTCGGGCGAAGCTTCGGCGTCGTACGCGCTCTCGGAGCGCGAGGCCGGCTCGGACACCGCGTCGATGCGTGCGCGCGCCCGGCTCGACGGTGACCACTGGGTGCTCAACGGCACCAAGTGCTGGATCACCAACGCGGGCGAGTCGTCCTGGTACACGGTGATGGCCGTGACCGACCCGGACGCGGAGAAGAAGGCCAACGGCATCTCGGCGTTCGTCGTGCACAAGGACGACCCGGGCTTCTCGGTGGGCCCGAAGGAGAAGAAGCTCGGCATCAAGGGCTCCCCGACGCGCGAGATCTACTTCGAGAACTGCACGATTCCCGAGGACCGCATCATCGGCGAGCCGGGGACCGGTTTGAAGACGGCGCTGCGGACGCTGGATCACACCCGCCCGACGATCGGCGCGCAGGCGTTGGGTATCGCCCAGGGCGCTTTGGACGCGGCTATCGCGTACGTGAAGGACCGCCGGCAGTTCGGCAAGTCGATCGCGGAGTTCCAGGGCGTTCAGTTCATGCTGGCCGAGATGGGCACGAAGATCGAGGCGGCTCGCCACCTGGTCTACGCCTCGGCGGCGGCTTCGGAGCGCGGGGACAAGCGGGCTGGGTTCATGGCTTCGGCGGCCAAGACTTACGCGTCCGACATCGCGATGGAGGTGACGACGGATGCTGTTCAGCTCTTCGGCGGCGCCGGCTACACCCGCGACTTCCCGGTGGAGCGCATGATGCGCGACGCGAAGATCACACAGATCTACGAAGGCACGAACCAGATCCAGAAGGTCGTCATGGCCCGCGCCCTGCTCAAGGGCTGAACAACCGCAACCGACCAACGGCCCCCGGCGCGACGATCGCGCCGGGGGCTTCGTCGTGTCCGGGAGCGGTGGAGTTTGTCATGTCCGTGAGTGCCACTCAACCCGCCTTGTGTCACTCGTAGCAGGTCAGGGCCCGGAAGAAAATCACTCACCAGGGGGAGTGTCCGGACAAGTTACCCGCGCGTTAACACTTCGGTGATGCGGATCACCATCGGTTCACAGAGAGGTGAAACGGATGGGCGCAACGACGCGCAGGTGGCTCACGGCCGCCGTCGCCACGGTGGCGGCGCTGGCACTCGGGGCCGGTACCGGGCAAGCCGCCGAAAAGGAACCCACCGGGCCCGTGCAGCCCAACATCCTCACCGCCGCGCTCTACTCGCTCGGTGCGCCCACCATCGCCCCACCGGGGGCGAACGACTGGAACTGCAAGCCCTCCGACCGGCACCCGAACCCCGTGTTGCTCTCCAACGGGACCACCGCCAACGCCTACGAAAACTGGGCCAACCTCTCGCAGAAGCTGGCCAACGCCGGTTACTGCGTCTTCGCCGGCAACTTCGGCGGGGCGCCCGGGAGCTTCCTGCAGACCGTCGGGCCCATCGCCGACACCACGAAAGCGCTTGCCGCCTTCGGGGACAAGATCCTCCAGGCCACCGGGGCGAAGAAGCTCGACGTCGTCGGGCACTCGCAGGGTGGGATGAACGTCCGGTACTGGATCAAGTACCTCGGTGGCGCGGACAAGATCAGCCGGCTCGTCGGGCTGTCGCCGTCCAATCACGGGACCGATCTCTTCGGTCTGCTCAGCACCCTCGAGATGATCCCCGGCGTGCCGGCCGCGCTCGGCACCGTCTGCCAGTCGTGCAACGAACAAGCCGTCGGCTCGGACTTCCTCACCGCGCTCAACTCCGGGGGCGAGACCGTCGACGGCATCCAGTACACCGTCATCCAGACCCGCTACGACGACGTCGTCACGCCGTACGCGAGCGCGTTCCTGGCCCAGAAGCCGAACGTGAAGAACATCCTGCTGCAGAACGTCTGCGGGCTCGACTTCACCGACCACCTCGGCATCACCTACGACCCCGTCGCCCAGGGGCTGGTGCTCAACGCGCTCGACCCGGCCCACGCCAAGACGCCGCCCTGCGTGCCGGTGCCGCCGGTGATCAGCGGGCAGATCGGCTGAGTTTCGCCACATGAGACATAACCCACCGCCGGGGCGGTTTTCCGCTCCGGCGGTGTCACCCTCGAAGGATGTACTGGCCGGTTCCGGCGTCCTGGACGCCCCATGACGAAGCCGAGCTGGTCGCCGGCTGGCGGCTGTGGCTCGAGCTGTCCGACCGCGCCTGGCCGACGGCCGCCTGGGACGGCACGCCCGCCGGGGCCGTCGCCCAGCTGCGGGAGCTCCTGGCCGCGTGCGATGAGATCGAAACCGCTTACCGCGCGGCCGCGCGCGAGCCGTCGCCCGGCTTCCTCAGCTTGACGCAGGGGCTCGCCGTCACGGCCGGTTCGGCGATCTCGCTCTGGTTCGACGACGTCGACCCGCTGGACGGCGAACGCGCCGCCCTGCTGCACGACGACCTCGTGCGCTTCGCCGAACAGGCCGAGCAGGTACTGACGCTGCTGGCGGTCAACGGCGGCTGGGCCCGCCTCGACGAGGTGCGGCGCCGCCCCGCCTAAGCGAGCGTCGGGTCGGTGCCGCCGCCCGGGACGGCGAGGAACTCCGTGCCGCCGAGCATCTCGTCGAGCGGGCGGGCCAGCCGCAGCCTCGGCCCCGGGGCCAGCGTGCAGCTCAGCGTCAATTCCGTGTCGAGGTGCTCGCGGCGCTCGATGCGGTGGTGCGTCCGCTCGCCGGCGAGCGACCAGGTGCCGTCCAGGATCATGCCGAGCCGGATCAGGAGCCGGCTCGCCGTGCCCTCCCACGTGAAGCGGTGGACGACGAACGCCGTGCTCCAGCTCGACCAGTACTGCCAGCCCGTGCCGTCGGGGCGGAAGCCCAGTTCGGTGTATTCGGTCGAACCGGGGTGCACCTCCGACTCCGACCAGTAGCCGACCAGCCGCGCATCCATGCCGGAATCGTCCCATCACAGCGCGCGATTGCGCCGCATGGCCCAGCGGGGTGCGCTCCGGGATGGGTACCCACACGGTATGAACCGGACATCAGACGGCGTGCGCCGGACCGAGGGTTCCGCCCGAAGAGGCGCGAACCGGACCGAGGCCGAAGCCGAAAAGGGCGAGAAGAGCGACACCGCGCAGCTGCTCGGCCGGATCGGCATGGCCTGCTACGGCGTCGTCCACCTCGTCATCGCCTACCTGGCCGTGCAGGTCGCCGTCGGGAGCAGCGAGCAGGCCGACCAGAAGGGCGCACTGCAGCAGGTCGGTTCGACGGCGTTCGGCCAGGTCCTGCTCTGGATCCTCGCCGTCGGCCTGGTCCTGTTCGGCCTCTGGCAGTTCATGATGGCCGCCACCGGCTACGAATGGGTCAGCGGCGGCAAGCGCACGCGCAAGCGGATCGGCGCGGCCGCGCGCGGCGTCGTCGTCATCGCGCTGGGCTTCACCGCCTTCAAGATCGCCACCGGCAGCGGTGGCGGTGGGTCGGGCAACCAGACCCAGCAGGAGTTCACCGGGAAGCTGCTCCAGCTGCCCGCGGGCCCGGCGCTGGTGGTCATCGCCGCCGCCTGCGTCCTCGGAGTCGCGATCGCGGCCGGGGTGAAGGGCGTCAAGAAGAAGTTCCTCGAAGACCTCGACACGCAGGAGCTGCCGGGCAAGACGAAGCGCTGGATCGGCGGGGTGGGCCGGGTCGGCTACCTCGCGAAGGGCGTCGTCCTCGCCATCGTCGCGTTCCTGCTCGCCATCGCCGGGTTCACGGCCGACCCGAACAAGGCCGGCGGGCTGGACGCCGCGCTCAAGACGCTCGCCGCCCAGCCCTTCGGCACCGTGCTGCTGATCGTGGTGGCGCTCGGCCTCGCCTCCTTCGGCGCGTACTGCTTCGGCGCGGCCTGGGCGCACAAGCGCTAACGCCGGGCCACCTGCGCGAGGTACTCCTTGCGGTCCAAGGGGTTCTGGCCGGTCCGCGGCCGCACCGGCGGCGGACCGGGGTAGGGCCGGTAGTCCTCGAACTCGCTGAGGAAGACGCCTTCGCCCTGGCTGAGCGCCGGGAGCGCCTGCTCGAACGCGTGGACGTGCTCCGCGGGGATCGTGCCGTGCAGCGTGCACGACGACGGCCCGGTCACCGGCTCGCCGGGCACCGCGCGCAGGTCCGCGAGCTTGAGCAGCGCCGCGCTGACGGCGTTCGCCGGGACCTCCAGCTCGAAGCGGTGCACCGGCTCGTGCACCCGCGTGCCGGCCTCCTTCAGCGCCGCCATCAGCACCAGCGGCGTCATCTTGCGGAAGTCGCCCGCCGCACTGAGCGGGCTGAAGAACGCCGTGTGCGTCAGCGTGACGGCCACGCCCAGCACTTCCCAGCCGTATAACCCCTGCTCCAGCGTGGCGTGGACGGTCTCGTCGATGGCCTTGTGGAACGCGAGCGGCAGCGAACCCAGCTCGACCGAAAGCCCGAACGTGCGGCCGGGGCCGGGCTCCACCCGCAGCCCGACCGTCGCGAAGAAGTACAGCCGCTGCTCCGGATCCAGCCCCTCGAGGGCTTCCCCGCAGCCGACCGGCTTCTCGACGTACAGGGTGCTCGTCCGCTCGAACGTGACGTCGATGCCGGCGCCGTCGGCCAGCATCGAGCGCAGCACCTCCTTCTGCACTTCGCCGTAGAGCCGGACCGAGATGTCGTGGCCGTGGCGGCGGACGTCGATCAGCGGGTCCTCTTCGGACAGTCGCGTCAGCGCCGTGAACAGCGCCGCGGCCTGCTCGGGCCGGACCGGCCGCACGACGGTCTCCAGGCTCGGCGGCGCGAACACGCCGTCGCCGGCGGGGCCGGGGGAGCCGAGCCGGTCGCCGATGCGGACCTCCCGCAGCCCGCGCACCCGGGCGACGTCCCCGGCGAGCGCCACGTCGTCGCCGGCGACCTCGAGCGCCGAGACCCGGCCGGTGAACTCGGTTTCGCCGCGGAAGAAAGGGATTCGCTGTCGCGCGGCCAGTGAACCGGAGTGCAGGCGGGCGTAGGCGATCTTCTCCCCGGCGCGGCCGCGGTCGATCTTGAAGACCGTCGCGTGCAGTGGCCCGTCGCCGGTGCGTTCGGTCGCCGGGAGCAGCTCGGTCATCGCCGTCACCAGGTCCGCGACGCCGTCGCCGGTGAGCGCCGAGCCGGACAGGACGGGGTGCAGCTCGGCGCGGGCGACCTGCCGGGCCAGCTCGGCTCGACAGGACGCGGCGTCGACTCGGTCGTCCACATAGGACGCCAGGAAGGCGTCGTCGCCGTCGGCCAGGAACTCGGCCAGCTCGCCGGATGACGCGTTCAGCGTGATCGCCCGGGGCGTGAGCTTCGCGCGGATATCGCCGAGCTGGTCGCGCGCGCCCATCCGGTCGGTCTTGTTGACGAAGATCAGCACCGGGATGCCGAGCCGGCGCAGTGTGCGCATCAGGACGCGGGTCTGGGCCTGGACGCCCTCGACCGCGGACACGACGAGCACGGCGCCGTCGAGGACGCGCAGCGCGCGCTCGACCTCCGCGATGAAGTCCGAGTGACCCGGGGTGTCGATGAGCGTGATCCGGGTGTCGCCGGTCGTGAACGAGACCACCGCGGAGCGGATGGTGATGCCGCGACGGCGTTCGAGCTCGAGGGAGTCGGTCTGGGTGTCGCCGCGGTCGACGCTGCCGAGGCGCGCGATGGCGCCGGCTTCGAAGAGCAGGCGCTCGGTCAGGCTGGTCTTACCGGCGTCGACGTGCGCCAGGATGCCGATGTTCAGGGTTTTCACGGTCGTGGGAAGTCCTTTGTGATGCGGGTGACAGGCCGGGTCGGACGGTCTGTCGGCGCATCGGGGTCTCCTCACGGTCGTGGACGCAGGTCAGGGCGAAGATAGCCCCGCGGCGGGGCGCGCGAAAAGCGAATTTCCGTCCCTGTCGGTTCCCTGTCGATCACCCTCCGGAGCTTCGATCCGGGGTCCCGGCGCCCTAACTTGGGGCGGGTCAGTTGAAAATTCACCCACCGGGGAGCTGAAACCGGATGTTCGGACGATTCAAGGACGTGGCCCTGCTGCTGGGGAGGATCGGCGTCGCGGTCGTCTTCCTCGCGCACGGCCTCCAGAAGTGGAACAACGGCATCGACGGCACGGCGAAGTTCTTCTCGATGACGGGCATCCCGCTGCCCACGGTCGCCGCGGTCTTCGCGATGACCGTCGAAATCCTCGGCTCGATCGCGTTCATCGTCGGGTTCCTGATGCCGCTGGTCGGCATCGGGTACGTCGTGATCTCCGTGGGCGCGCTGCTCTCGGTGCACATCGACAACGGGCTGACCGGCCAGGGCGGCTACGAGCTGGTCCTGGTGCTCGCGCTCGCCGGGCTGGCGCTCGGCTTCAACGGCGGCCGGCTTTCGCTCGACCACCTGCTGTGGGGCCGCAAGCGGGCCCGCCGCGAAGCCGAGGCCAGCGAGCTGCAGAACGCCTAGGCCGGGAGGTCCGCCGTGGTGCGCTCCGCATCACGGCGGGCTCCCAGCTTCGCCTCGTTCGCGTTGCTCACGTGGACCAGGTGGGCGCCGGCGACCAGGGGGACGAGCAGGCCGTCGAGGATGCCCTCCGGCCCGCTCCAGTCGCGAGTGGACAGCACGCGGTCGTCCGCGCCGAGGCCCAGCTTCGCCGCGCGGGCGCGGGCTTCGGCCAGTACTTCGTCCACAGTGGAGTCGAACAGCGCGGGGGTGTCGCCGGGGATCGCGACGAGCGGGCTGTACTGGTCGCCCGCCGCGCGGGACTCCGTCAGGTAGTCGAACGCGCCGCCGCCCGGCGCCTCGTCGAGGCCGCGGCCCATCGGGTCCAGCGTGACGACGGCGGTCGCGGTCGCGCCGGTCGGCTCCGGGTCGTCCGGCCCGACGAACGCCACCCGCGCGCCGGCGCCCTCGGTCACGACGCGCGCCCCGCACCACCACGCCCCGAGCAGCACGCCGACGGTCTGCCAGTGCGCCGGCAGCTGCACGGCGACGGCGTCGCCCGGCTCGACGTCGAACTCCTCGGTCAGCCAGTTGGCCGTCTTCGCGGCCCAGTTGGCGGTCGTCGCCACGGACAGCTCGACGCGGCTGCCGAGCTGGTCGTCGTAGTGGGTGATCAACGGTTTCGCGGGCGAGGCCAGCAGCGGGCGCAGCAGCTCGTCGGTCAGGCTCATGCGGACAGGCTAAAGCGCGGACCACGCGCTTCGCCGGTTGACACCGCCACGTGAATCTCAGTACGTTTGCTTTGCAAGCAAATGCAACTGGAGAGCTGGGGGACAGCCATGACCATTCTCGTCACCGGCGCGCGTGGACACGTCGGCCGCGCCGTGCTCGACGCGCTCGTCGCCGCAGGTCAGGACGTGCGCGCGTCGAGCCGCGACGCCACCACGCTCGACGTGCCCACGGCGAAGGTGAGCGTCGACCTCGAAGATCCGTCCACCTTGGACGCCGCGCTCGACGGCGTCGAGTCGGTGTTCCTGTACACCCGGCCGTCGGGGATCGAGGGCTTCGTGAAGGCGGCCGAAGCGGCCGGCGTGCGGCACGTCGTGCTGCTGTCGTCGGGCGCGACGCTCGAGCCGAGGTCCTCGGGGAGCCGGATCGCGTCGCTCCACCGCGCGGTGGAGCAGGCGCTGATCGCGGCGCCGTTCGCGGAGACGCTGCTGAACCCGGGCGCGTTCGCCACCAACGTCCTGGGCTGGCGCGCGGACGTCGCCGAGGGCGTGATCCGCACCCCGTACCCGGACGCGCGGATCGGCGCCATCCACGAGCGCGACATCGCCGACGTCGCGGCGCGGATCCTGGTCGACGGCTCCCACGCCGGCGAAGCGCTGCAGCTGAGCGGGCCGGCGCCGATCACGTTCCGGGAGCAGGCGGAAGTGCTCGCGGACGTCCTCGGCCGGCCGATGCGGGTCGAGGAGGAGACGCCGGAGCAGACGGCGTCCCGCATGACGGCGCTGGGGTGGCCGCCGGAGGTGCCACCGGAGGTCCTGCGGGCGTGGGAGCGGACGACGCGGGAGCCGTCGGTGGTGACGGACGTCGTGCGCGAGGTGACCGGGCACGCGCCGCGGACGTTCCGGCAGTGGGCGGAGGACCACCGCGCCGACTTCAGTTGACGCAGGGGACTCCGTCGGAGGCCTGGAGCAGCGGCGCCGCGGCGGGGGCGGCGCCGCTGCCCGAGCCGCCGCCCGATGCCTTGGCCGCCACCGGGGCCGCTCGGCCCGCCAGGCCCGCCACGAACTCGCGGACCGCCTTCGGGTCGATCTCGACGATGCTCTGACCGTCCTCGCTGCGCCCGTTCGCCGTGATCACCGGGATCGTCGCGAACGTCAGGTCGCCCGACGCGATGCCCTTCGCCTGCTGCGCGAACTGCAGCAGGTCGAGCCCCGGGTCCAGGGTCAGTGACCGGTGCACCGCGTCCATCAGGTTGTTCAGCGTGCCCGGGCTGGTCAGCGTGCCCGCCGAAAGCACCTGGCGCAGCGCCGACGACAGGAACGCCTGCTGCCGCACGATCCGGTCGAGGTCGCCGCGCGGCAGGTTCTTGCGCTGCCGGACGAACGACAGCGCTTCCCCGCCCGACACCGTCTGCTCGCCGCGGCGGAAGTTCGCGCCCGAGTCCTTGTCCTCGGTCGAGTGGTTCAGGCACACCTTGACGCCACCGAGCGCCTCGGTGAGCAGGTAGAAGCCCAGCAGGTTGATCTCGGCGTAGTGGTCGACGCGCACCTGCGTGAGGTCCTGCACCGCCTGCACCAGCACCCGGCGGCCCTCGGTGTCGGAGTCGCGCTCGATCTTCGCCTGGTCGCGTTCGCCCTGCCCGCGCAGCTCCTGCGCGAAGTGCGCCTTCGCGATGCCGTACGCCGAGTTGATCTTCGCCTTGCCGCGGCCCGGGATGTCGGTCCAGGTGTCCCGCGGCACCGACACCGCCGACGGCTTCGAGCCGTCCTTCGGCACCCGCAGGAGGATCACCGTGTCGGTGTTCACCGCGCCGCTGTTGGCCTCGGTCCGCAGCTCCCTCAGCACCCGCGGCGGGAGCTGGTTGCCCTGCGCGTCCGTCCGCGCGTCGCTGCCGACGAGCAGGATGTCGTCGGCGCCGTCGTCCGCTGGCGGCGGCGCGGGCTCACCGGCGCGCGGGGTGAGCGCGTCCGTCGTCGGCACGGTGCTCTGCAGCTGGTCCTTGGTGACGTAGGCGTAGCCGCTGGCGCCGAGCGCGAGCACCGAGACGAGCCCGACCGCGACCCGGCGGGTGACCCGCCCGGCCCGCCGCACCCGCGACGGCCTCGCGGCCACCGGAGCGGGAGCCGCTTCCCGCGGAAATGGCGACGGCTTCCACTCGGAATCGTCGCGCTCCGTCACCGGCTCCGCGGCCGGATCCGGCTTTTCCTGCTCGTCGTCCATCCTGGTTGACCTCCCCCGACCACCCTGCGTACTCAGTCTAGTTGATGCAGGGAACGTCGCCCGCGGTGATCGGCGGCGCGGCGGGGGTGGCAGACGCCGGGGTCGACGGCGCCTTCGGCGTGCTGGCCGGTGCGCCGCCCGGGCCGGCGGCCGAGCTGCGGAAGTCCTTGCCCAGCAGGACGCGCACGTGCCCGGCGGCGACGTCGCGGTCCGGCTCCGCCTGGACGGTCGTGCCCAGGGCCTGCTTGACCAGGTCCAGCGCGGCGCTGTCGGCCGGGTTGTACCGGACGACGGTGGTGTTGCGGGTGCTCAGCTTCTGGTCGGCGACGAGGGTGAAGCCCTTGCCCTGGAGCGTTGTGTGCGTCTGGGTGGCCAGCGACGGCGAGCCCGTGCCGTCGAACAACTCGACCGTGACGGCCTTCGCACCCGGCAGCTGGGCCGGCGCCGGCGTCGCGGGGGCGTCGCCGTCCGTGGTCAGCCGCGTCACCTCGGCCTGGACAGCCGCCTGGTCGACGCGCAGCACGTCGGCGCCGCCGATCACCGCGTTGCCCTGGGTGGGGATGGTGTGGAACTCGATGTTGCCGCCGGTCAGGCCGCGCATCTGCTCGGCGAACTCGGTCAGGTCCCAGCCCTGCGACAGCACCACGGACTTCTTCACCGCGGCCACCAGGTCGGCGATCTTCCCCGGACTGGTCAGCACGTCGGTCGAGATGACCTTGCGGGCCAGGCCGGACAGGAACGCCTGCTGCCGGGCGATCCGGTCGAGGTCGTAGTTGGGCAGGCCGTAGCGCTGGCGGACGAACGCGAGCGCCTGCACGCCCTCGATCGTCTGGCGCCCGCCCGGCAGGTCCACGCCGGACTTCACTTCCTTGACCGGCCCGTTGAGACAGACCTCGACGCCGCCGATCGACTTGGTGATCTCGTAGAAGCTCGCCAGGTTCACCTCGGCGTACCGGTCGATCATGCCCGGCTTGCCGATGAACTTCTCGATCGTGGCGATCAGGTTCTTCCGCCCCGCGACCTTCGCCTCGGCGTCGGCCTGCTTGAGGTCGGTCATGCCCTGGCGCTGCAACGTCTTGTAAGTGTCCGTGTACGCGTAGACAAAGGCGCTGTTGAGCTTGTGCTTGCCGTAGCCGCCGGCCAGCTCCACCCAGGAGTCGCGGGGGAACGAGATCGCGATCGCGTGCTTCCCGTTCTGGGGGATGTGCACGAGGATCATCGTGTCGGTGTTCAGCTCGCCGTCGGAGACGCCGGCGTGCAGCATGTCCAGCACTTCGCGCGGCAGCGGGTTGCCCTGCGCGTCGGTGCGGCTGTCCTGCCCGACCAGGAGGATGTCGATGGCGCCGTCGAGCGGCTTCGCGTGCGCCTCGGTGTCGGCGAAGACGTTCGTGGTGGTCAAGCCGGTGTTCGGGTCGCCGATGAAGTGCCAGCCGTACCAGGTCAGGGCCAGGATCGCGAC
Organism: Amycolatopsis camponoti; assembly: GCF_902497555.1. Lineage (NCBI taxonomy): Bacteria > Bacillati > Actinomycetota > Actinomycetes > Pseudonocardiales > Pseudonocardiaceae > Amycolatopsis > Amycolatopsis camponoti. The sequence continues at coordinate 1,937,799 of NZ_CABVGP010000003.1, forward strand.
GGACAGCAACGACACCACGACCTTGCCGCCGCGGCGTGCGAAGACCGCGACACCGTGGCTACGGTGCGCCGGGATCGGCGGCGCAGGCCATTCGGTCACGCGCTTCCTCCCCTGTGAAACCCCGTGCTTCCCCCAGGGCACCCCTGTGCCTCCGAGGATGACTCTACTGAGGGTGTTGTCTGACCTCCGTAGGCTGGGGGCCGATTGCCCCGGTCGGGGGCCGAGGGAAAGGCGGGAAGATGCGGGTCCTGGTCACCGGTGGTGCCGGCTTCATCGGGTCGCACTACGTCCGGCAGGTGCTGAGCGGCGCCTATCCGACGGTGCGCGACGCCGAGGTGGTGGTGCTGGACAAGCTCACCTACGCCGGCAACGAGGCCAACCTGGCGCCGGTCGCCGCGGACCCGCGGCTCGAGTTCGTCCGCGGCGACATCTGTGACGCCACGCGGGTCGCCGAGGTCATGCGCGGGGTGGACCTGGTCGTGCACTTCGCCGCGGAGTCGCATGTGGACCGCTCGATCCTCGGCGCCGCCGACTTCGTGCTGACGAACGTGCTCGGCACGCAGAACCTGCTGCAGGCGGCGCTGGAAGCGGGCGTCTCGAAGTTCGTCCACGTGTCCACGGACGAGGTGTACGGCTCGATCGAGTCCGGATCCTGGACCGAGGAGCACATCCTGGAGCCGAACTCGCCCTATTCGGCGTCGAAGGCGTCCTCCGATCTGGTGGCGCGCTCCTTCTTCCGGACCCACGGGCTGCCGGTGTGCATCACGCGGTGCTCCAACAACTACGGTCCGTACCAGTTCCCCGAGAAGGTCATCCCGCTGTTCGTCACGAACCTCCTCGACGGCCGTAAGGTGCCGCTCTACGGCGACGGGCTCAACGTCCGTGACTGGCTGCACGTGGACGACCACTGCCACGGCATCCAGCTGGTCGCCGACGGCGGGCGGCCCGGCGAGATCTACAACATCGGCGGCGGCACCGAGCTGACGAACCGGGAGCTGACGGAAAAGCTCCTGGCCGCGGTGGGCGCGGGCTGGGACAGCGTCGAGCCGGTCGAGGACCGCAAGGGTCACGACCGCCGGTACTCGGTGGACATCACGAAGATCGGTACGGAGCTGGGGTACGCTCCGCGCGTGTCCTTCGAGGACGGTCTGGCCGCGACAGTGGCCTGGTACACGGACAATCGCGCGTGGTGGGAGCCCCTGGCGGAGCGGGCCGCGCTCAAGACGCTCAAGAAGTGAGGATGTGCTCGTGCGGCTGACGGTGCTCGTGCCCGGCGGTTCCGGACAGCTCGGCCGCGACCTGGCCGCTGCTTCGGGTGACGACGTGGACGTCGTCGCGCCGGGATCGGCGGAGCTGGACGTGACGGCGACGGGCCAGGTGCTGGCGGCCGTCGGCGCGCTGGCCGACCGGGCGCGCGAAACGGGCTCGGCGCCGGTCGTGGTCAACGCGGCGGCGTACACGGCGGTCGACGCGGCGGAGAAGGACGAGGACCGCGCGTTCGCGGTGAACGCCGACGGGCCGCGGGTACTGGCCGCGGCGTGCGCTTCCCGGCGGGTGCCGCTGATCCACGTGTCGACGGACTACGTGTTCGCCGGCGACGCTTCGCTGCCGTACGAGCCGTCCGACGAGCTGGGGCCGCGGTCGGCCTACGGCCGCACGAAGGCGGCCGGCGAGGACGCGGTGCTCGGGTCGGGGGCGTCGTCGTGGGTGGTGCGGACCGGGTGGCTGTACGGGCACGCGGGGTCGAACTTCGTGAAGACCATGGCACGGCTGGAGTCTTCGCGCCCGGAACTGTCCGTTGTGGACGATCAGATCGGCGGTCCTACGTGGACGGCCGACCTGGCCGCGGGGCTGCTCGAGCTGGCTTCGCGGGTGGCGGCCGGTGACGGGCCGGAGCGGCGGATCCTGCACTGCACGAACGCGGGTTCGGTGAGCTGGTGCGGCTTCGCGCAGGCGATCTTCAAGCACCTGGGTGCGGACCCCGCACGGGTGAAGCCTTGTACGACGGCGGAGTACCCGCAGGCGGCGACGCGGCCGGCGTACTCGGTGCTGTCCCCGGCCTCGTGGAAGGAAGCCTGGCTGACGCCGATGCGGCCGTGGGAAGAGGCGCTGGACGCCTACTTCGCGACGGCGTAGCGGTCCGCGAAGTCCGGCGGCGCGTTCTCCAGGAGACTGGCCAGCATGGCCAGGATCGTGGTGGGCACGACGTGGCCGCCGCCGGACAGGACCGGCCGGGCGGCCACGCGCGACCACATCAGCTCACCTTCGACGACTGCGGTCATTTCGGCGAAGTGACGGCGCTGGGGCGCCGGCCGGAACAGGTACGAGATGAGGTCCTCGGTGTAGCGGTCCTTGCGCTCCCAGCGGTACCGGAACATGTTGACGGTGAGCACGTTCGGGTTCCGCCGGGTCCGGTCGGCCTCGTCGGCGCGCCGCAGGATCCGTACGTCTCGGGGCGCCCGGCCTTCGTTACCGGATCGGGCGGCCCGATACCGGTCCGTTGCGCCGGGTCGGCTTGGACCGAGCGCGGGTGCGGAGCGGACCGTGGTTCTCGCAGGTCCCGGAGAACGGAGTCGCGATGCTGGTGACGATGCGGTTGAGCACCGTGACGAAGATCGTGGCCGTGGCCGTGCTGGTGACGTTCCTCGCCACGCTGCTGCTGGTGGGCGGCGACGCCGCCGCGCCGGATCCGCGGGCGGACCGGTCAGTGGCGGCCTGAGGCCAGCCGGTACGCGCCGACCGTCAGCTCGGCGCACGTGCGCCACGTGAAGTTCGCCGCGTGCGCTCGCCTCGATGCCGACGTCGCCACCGCGTGCGGGTCCGTGATCGCCGTCCTCAGCGCCTCCGCCAAGCCGTCCACGTCGCCGTACGGGACCAGGCTCGCGCAGTCGCCCGCCACCTCGCGCAACGCCGGGATGTCGGTGCACACCACCGGGACGTCCGACGCCATCGCCTCCAGCACCGGCAGGCCGAAGCCCTCGTCACGGGACGGCAGCACCAGTGCCGACGCGCCCGCGACCACCGTGCGCAGGTCCACATCGGACAGATAGCCGGTCTGCGACAGCCGGGGGCCGCGCGGGAACGGGCCCGGGCCGGCGAACACCAGGTCCGGCAGGTCCGGCGCCGCGTCGTGGGTGCGGGTCAGCCAGTCGAGGCCCTTGCGCGGGCCCGCGGCTCCGGCGAACAGCAGGTACCGGGCGGGCAAGCCGAGACGCGCGCGCCGCTCGTCGTCCGGGGGACGTGCCGTGAACCACGCCGGGTTGACGCCCAGCGGGGTCACCACGATCTTGTCGCGGGAGACGTCCAGGCGCTCCGCCACCGCGTCCGCGACCGCCGCCGTCGGGGTGCAGATCACGTTCGCCCGGCGCGCGCCGCGACGGACCAGCTCCGGCAGGCCGCGGTCGCTCGGCGCCAGCTCCGCCGGGTTGTCGAAGAAGGCCAGGTCGTGGATCGTCACCACGCCGGCCGCGCGGAGGCGGCCCGGCAGCACGAAGTTCGTGCCGTGCACGACATCCGTCGGCCCGGCGAACAGCTCCACCGCCGGGAAGTCCGACCGCGTCCACGCCGCCCGCAGCAGCCGCGCCGCCACCGGGATCCCGCGGGCCCGCGCGCCGTACGGGAGCACGTGCCGCAGCCTTCGCCAGCCGCGCAGCGTGAACGCCACCGCGCGCGTGTCCACCTCGGGGATCGACACCAGCTCTTCGATCAGCGCCGAGGTGTACCGGCCGATCCCGGTGCGCGCGCCGAGCAGCGGGGTGCCGTCGAGGAGAACGCTCAGGGACCTAGCCACGACGGAGCCGTTGCTTCGCGACCTTGAGCACCCGGCCGCCGACGCGCCGCGCCAGCTCGCCCGCGCCGCCGGCCGCGAGGTACTCCCGGACCAGGTCGACGTCGCGGCGCACCATCGCGCGGCCGCGCACGGCCGGCGTCGTCACCAGGTCCGCGGACCCGGGCAGCCGGTCGGCCGCCGGGCGCGGGTCGCGGCAGAACTCCACCAGCGGCTTCAGCGCCTCCGGCCAGGTGTAGCGCTGCGCGACGACGGCGATCCGCTCGACGCAGCCCGCGGCGAACTCCTCGTTGTACAAACACTTTTCGAGCGCTTCGGCCAGCGCGTCGGCGTCCTCGGCCGGGACGACGACGCCCAGCCGTTCCGCCCGCACGAGGTCGGCGAACGAGTCGCCGTCGGTCGTCACGATCGGCAGCCCGGCCCACAGGTAGTCGAGCACCCGGGTGCGGAACGCGAACGTCGTCTCGACGTGCTCGTAGTGCGTGGTGACGCCGCAGTTCGCGTCGAGCAGCCAGTTCTGGCGCTCGTGGTAGGGCACCCACTGCTCGTTGAAGTAGACGTGCTTGTCCGTCAGCCCCAGCGAATCCGCCAGCCGCATCGTCCGCGTGCCGATGTCCATCTCGGCGACCTCGGGGTTCGGGTGCTTCATACCGAGGAAGACCAGCCGGACGTCGCCGCGGCGACGGCGGAGCGTGTCGATCGCGCGGACCAGCGTCAGCGGGTCGAACCAGCTGTACACCCCGCCTGCCCAGAGCACGACGTGGTCGGTGCCGCCGAGGCCCAGCGACGACCGGAGCCCGGGGCCGGTCCGCGTCGGCGCCTCCGTCGACAGTCCGAAGGGGACGACCGCGAGCAGCGACTGCGTCGTCGGGTCGGCGTCGTAGAGCCGCGGGGACAGCCGGCCGAGCGCGGCCAGGTGGCCGAGCCAGAGGTGCCGCTGCCGCTCGGACGCGCAGAGGAAGAAGTCGCCGCGCTCGATCTGGGCGTCCAGGACCCGCGTGACGCCGGCGAGGTCGGCCGCGCGCTTGTCGTCGGCGACGCCCTTGCCCTGCTCCAGCAGTTCGAGGTGCATCGGGTCGTAGAGGTCGGCGACGACGATCTTGCCGCTGTGCTCCTTCTTCAGCGACGGCGCGAGCTCGAGCACGTGACCCTGCAGCACGACGACGTCGGCCCAGGCGATCGGCGCCTCCAGCTCGCGGTGCTTGCCGGCGCTGATGCGGAACGGCGCGGGCGGCGGCGTCGCGAGGGGGTTGGTGGTGACGAGGTGGACGTCGTGCTCGGCGGACAGCGCCAGCGCGATGTTCCAGGCACGGATCGCCGGGCCGGCCATCCGCTCGGTGAGCGCGTCGCCGGTGATCACGAGGATCTTGCGACGCTGCCCGAAAGCCTTTTCGATGCCGAACGCCTCGACGAGGATGTCGTGCGCGGCGAGGTAGCGCGGCAGCGGGTAGGCGGGCTCCAACGCCTTGCGCAGCAAGGGAAGCAGGTCGGCGTCGGTGCGGACGCGAGCGGCCTGCTCGACCGCACGCGACTCCGCCAGCGACGGCAGCTGCTCGACGAACTGGTCGATCGCCAGGATCCCGGCGAGCGTGGTGCGGGGGATCGCGACGTCGCCGGATTCGATCGGGCCGACGCCCTGTTCGAGGTCCAGCTGAGTGGCGTCCAGCTCGCCGCGGGCGGTGGCCCGGCGCACGGCCAGCGCGAGCGCCGCCGGCAGCGCGCGGACCAGGGTCTCGTCGGAGAGGTTCTTGTAGAGCGCGGCGAGGGCGTTGCGCTCCAGGAGGAAGGTCTCGCGGCCGGTCTCCGGCGCGTCGACCGCGGCCATCGTGCCGTGGTGGCGGTGATAGGTCAGCGACTCCGGCACGTACCGGACGCGCCAGCCGCGGAGGTTCAGCCGCCAGCCGAGGTCGACGTCCTCGTAGAACATGAAGAACCGCTCGTCGAAGCCGTCGAGCTCGGCGAACACGGCCGTGCGGACGAACATCGCCGAACCGGTGCCGAACAGGACGTCCTTCGCGACCTCGTGCTCGGCGGCCGGGACGTCGGCCAGCGGCGAACCCGCGTGGCGCTTGTAGCCCATGCCGAACCAGGTCAGGCCGCCGTCGACGAAGTCGGTGCCGGTGCCCTCCCAGTCGAGGACCTTGCTGGCGACGGCGGCCACGCGGGGTTGCGCGCGCAGCTCGGCGACCGCGGCGGAGACCCAGCCGGGCGCCGGGCGGGCGTCGTTGTTGAGGAAGCCGAGGACCGTGCCCTTCGCGTGCTTCGCGCCGAGGTTGCAGCCGCCGGCGAAGCCGGTGTTGCGGCCGGCCTCGATGACGCGGGCCTGGGGGACGGCTTCGCGGATGCGCGCGGCTTCGTCGGAGTTGTCGACGCAGATCAGCTCGAGCTCGGGGTAGTCGTGCTCGGCGAGCGCGCGCAGGCAGGTGATCGTGTCGTCGGCGCCGTGGTAATTGACCACGATCACCGAGACGAGCGGTTGCGGTGCCCCCTGCGCCAAAGCCTGCTCCTTCGTCGGGATGAGCGCCAGCTTAAAGGCCAGCCCAAGCCTCCCAGACCGCGCCTCGGCCGAGTGCCGCGCGACGGCCGATCTTGCGGCGGGCCGCGAGCGTCGCGGGCAGCCTGACCACCACCTCGGCCAGCACCCGGCAGCGCAGCCCGAAGCGGAAGTTCGGGGCGGCCGGACGGCCCGGCCGCAGCGGCAGTACCGCTGTCAACACGGCGAACCTGACCAGCTGGTTCACCGCGACCCCGCGGGGTGCGCAGCGCAGCAGCATGAGCAGCCGGTTGCGCTCGTTCCAACGGTGGAACAGCGGCGAACCCAGCTCGCTGCTGACGCCGTGGGCGTGCCGGACGCGGGCGTCGGGCGCGGCGATGACGTCCCAGCCGGCCAGCCGCAGCCGCCAGGCCGTGTCGGTGTCCTCGTAGTAGCAGAAGAACCCGGCCGGGACGCCGCGCACGCTCTTCAGCACGTCCGTCCGCAGGAGCGCCGCGCCGCCGCAGAAGCCGAACACCTCGGCGGTGGGCTCGGTGAGGTCGGCGCCGTGGCCGTCGGTGGTCAGGCGGACCCCGGCGGACTGCGTCGCGCCGTCCGGCCGCACGAGCCGTGACGTCGCCGCGCCGGCCAAAGGCGCTTTTTCCAGGGTGTCTTCGAGTGTCGCCAGCCAGTCCGGCTCGGGTTCGGCGTCGTCGTTCAGCCACGCCATCAGCGGGGTCTCGACGCGCTTCGCGGCGACGGCGAGCGCGCCCGCGTAACCCGTGTTGCGCGGCAGGCGAATTACTTGCGGGTGCGAAGGATGGGCCGCGAGCAGGGCGGCGGTGCCGTCGTCGGAGGCGTTGTCCACCACGAGCGTCCGATGTGGACGCGTCTGCGCGGCGAGCGCGTCGAGGCAGGCGGTGACGTGCCCGGCACCCCGCCAGGTCACGACGACCACCGTAGTGGCGGGATTCGCGGTCACGTCCCGCACAATAGCCGCGTGCCCGAACTGGTCGTGCTCGCCGAGCAGCTCCTCGCGCCCGTGCCCGGTGGCACCGGGCGCTACACGGCCGAGCTCCTGCCCGCGCTCGCGAAGACCGCGCCGCCGGGCTGGACGGTGTCCAGCGTGGTCGCGCGGCACGCCGACGTCGGCGCGGCCCGGCTCGAGGGCGTCGACGGGCCGCGGGCGCTGCGGATCCCGCCGCGGGCGCTGATCGGCCTCTGGCAGCTGGGGTTTCCGTGGTGGCCGGGCGGCGACGCGGTGCACGCGCCGACGCCGTTCGCGCCGCCGCGTGCACCGGCCGGAAAGACGTTGAGCGTGACCGTGCACGACACCGTGCCGTGGACCCACCCCGAGACGCTCACCGCGCGCGGGGTCAGCTGGCACCGGTCGATGATCGCGCGCGCGGCGCGGCGCGCGTCCGGGCTGGTCGTGCCGACGCGGGCGGTCGCCGACGAGCTGGCGGTGCTGATCGACGTCGACGTCCCGGTGCGCGTGGTCCCGCACGGGGTGCGGGTCCCGACCGGGTCCGCGCCTCTCGACCTGCCGCCGGAGTACGTGCTGGCCGTCGGGACGATCGAGCCGCGCAAGGGGATCGACGTGCTGGTCGACGCGGTCGCGGCGCTCGAAGACACGGTGCTCGTGCTGGCCGGGCAGCCGGGCTGGGGCGGCGTCGACCCGGTGGCGCTGGCCGCCGAGCGCGGCCTTCCGGCGGACCGGCTGCGGATGCTGGGGAAGGTGTCGGACGCCGAGCTGGCGACGGTGCTGCGGCGGGCGAGCGTGCTGGCCGTGCCGAGCCTCGACGAGGGGTTCGGGCTGGGCCTGCTGGAGGCGATGGCGGCGGGGATCCCGGTGGTGCACACCGACGCGCCGGCGCTGGCCGAGGTGGCGGGCGGCGCGGGGATCATGGTCCCGCGCGGCGACGCGGCGGCGCTGGCAGCCGCGTTGCGAGAGGTGCTGAGCTCACCCTCCGTGGCGGCCGACCTCACTCGTTCGGGGAGGGAGCGGGCACGCGCGTTCACCTGGCGCCGCGCGGCCGAAGCCGTCTGGGCGATTCACACGCGGGCTCACACCTGACCGGTTTGCCAGTTCCCCACCATGACGCAGGGTCGCCGCCGTACCCTGCAGGGGTGAGCGATGAGCCCCGGGTCCTGATCGACGCCACCGCGGTTCCCGCGGACCGCGGCGGGGTCGGCCGGTACGTGGACTCGCTCGTCGCCGCGCTCGACGCGGACGGGGCGCGGATCACCGTCGTCTGCCAGCCCCGGGACCTGCAGCTTTACGATCGGCTGGCGCCGCGCTCGCGGGTCGTGCCCGCTTCGCCGTCGACGACCACCCGCACCGCGCGGCTGACCTGGGAACAGGCGACCCTGCCCCGGCTGGTGCGCCGCCTCGGCGCGGACGTCGTCCACTCGCCGCACTACACGATGCCGCTGGCCACGTCGGCGGCATCGGTCGTCACGCTCCACGACGCGACGTTCTTCACCGACGCCGTGCTGCACTCGTCGGTGAAGGCCCGGTTCTTCCGCGCGTGGACGGCGACAGCGCTCCGGCGCGCGACGCTGTGCGTGGTGCCGTCGGCGGCGACGGCCGCGGAGCTGGCCCGCGTCGGCCCGGTGCGGCACGCTTCGCTGGAAGTCATTCACCACGGCGTCGACACCGAGCGCTTTCACCCGCCGTCACCGTCGGAGGTGGCGGCCGCCCGATCGGCGGTCGGGCTCGGGCGCACGCCGTACGTGGCGTTCCTCGGGGCGTTGGAGCCGCGCAAGAACGTGCCGGCGCTGATCCGCGGGTTCGCGCGGGCGGTGGCCGGGCAGCGGGACGCGCCGGCGTTGGTGCTGGCCGGCCAGCCCGGGTGGGACACACAGGTGGAGCGGGCGCTGGACGCCGTCCCGCATCGGCTTCGGGTGATCCGGGCAGGATATCTGCCCTTCGGGACGCTGGCCGGGTTCCTCGGCGGGGCTTCGCTGGTGGCTTATCCGTCGCTGGGCGAGGGTTTCGGCCTGCCGGTGCTGGAGGCGATGGCGTGCGGCGCCTGCGTGCTGACGACCCGGCGGCTGTCGCTGCCGGAGGTCGGCGGCGACGCGGTGGCGTACTGCGGCGTCGGCGCGGGCGACGTGGCGGCGGCGATCGAGGAGCTGCTGGCCGACCCGGGCCGCCGAGCCGAGCTGGCGACGGCGGCCCAGCAGCGCGCGAAGGAGTTTTCCTGGGCCACCACCGCGGAGCGGCACCGCGAGGCGTACGCAAAGGCCTGGTCCCGCCACCTCCGCACCCGCTGAACCCGTGATCCGAGAGTCGACACGCGTGATTGAAGGGTCGACACGCGTGATTGGAGGGTCGACACGGCAAAACGCGGCCCCGCGCGGTGTGTCGACTCCCCAAACACGCGTGTCGGCTTCCTGATCACGCGTGTCGGCGGTTCCGTCACGCGGTGCGGGGTGGCGGGGTCGCGTTGGGTGACCGGTGGACAATGGCCGGGTGACTGAGCACCCCCGCTATGGCGACGAAGTCGGCGTCGTGACCGTGACCTACTTCTCCGAGGACACCATCGAGCGGTTCCTCGACACCCTCGAGAAGGCCACCGAGCGCGAGGTCAAGGTGGTCGTCGCGGACAACGCGTCCGTCGAAGGCGCCCTCGAAGAGGTCGCGAAGAAGCGTAAGAACGTGCAGCTGCTCAGCATCGGGGAGAACGTCGGCTACGGGACCGCCGCCAACCGGGGCGTCGCCGAGCTGGACGACCGGTACGGCTGGGTCGTCGTCGTCAACCCGGACCTCGAATGGGAGCCCGGCTCGCTCGACGCCCTCCTCGACGTCGCGGGCCGGTGGCCGCGCGGGGGTGCCTTCGGGCCGCTCATCAAGGACCTCGACGGCACCGTCTACCCCTCGGCGCGGCTGCTGCCGTCGTTCGGGCGCGGCATCGGGCACGCCGCCTTCGCGAAGGTCTGGCCGGGCAACCCCTGGACGAAGCAGTACCGCCAGGAGACCGGCACGCCGGTCGAGCGCACGTCGGGCTGGCTGTCCGGCTCGTGCCAGCTCATCCGCCGGGAGGCGTTCGACTCCGTCGGCGGCTTCGACACGCGCTACTTCATGTACTTCGAGGACGTCGACCTCGGCGACCGGCTGGCGAAGGCCGGCTGGCTGAACGTCTACGCGCCGTCCGCGAGCGTCACCCACGAAGGTGGGCACTCGACCTCGCAGGCGTCGAAGAAGATGCTCAAGGCCCACCACGACAGCGCTTACCGCTACCTCGCCGACCGCCACCCGGGCCTCGCCTGGAAGCCGGTGCTGGCCGCCGTGAAGCTCGGGCTGGCGGTCAGGCTGAAGCTCGAGACCCGCTAGATCCCGTCGAGCCGGCGCGAAAGGTCGGACCTGCCGTTGTTCTGCGTCACCGTCGGCACCAGGCCGGTGTCCTCCGGGTCCGGCTCCTTCAGCGGGCTCGTGATCGGCTCGGCCTGGGGACGGCGGGCCAGCGGCGTCGTCACCGGGGTCTTCATCGGTGTCGTCGGCGCCGGCGTGCTCAACGGGGCGGTGGCCTGGGGACGACGTCCGCCCGCCGCTTCCAGCCGCCGAGTCGGAGACGCGCCCGCGAGCGGGTGGTCGTTCTCCTCGATCAGCGACGCCGGCAGCTGCGTCGTCGTGTCCGGGTCCTGGCTTCTGTCGAGGCCGTCGATGGCGGCACGCGGTATCTGCTGCGTGTTCGAGGCGTCCATCGGCGAAATGGCGCTGTCCGGCGTCACCACGAACACACCGCGCGCCTGGGCTCGTGCGAGCAGGGCGTCCGCCCGATCGCGGGGGTCCATCCCCTCGGCCTCCCGACTGACCCGGGGCCCTCTGGGGAAAGGCCCGCCTGTTTCGTGTCTAGGGTAGGCCCTCCGGGCGACCTCCGTCAGGGTTTCCCGCGGCTTGTCGCTCAGCGGTGCGTGATACAAGAGGAGATTTCCGTGACGTCCGAGGTCGAGATCGACGCCGTCGTGCTGGTCGGGGGCAAGGGCACGCGCCTGCGGCCACTGACCCTTTCGGCACCGAAGCCGATGCTCCCGACAGCCGGGACGCCCTACCTCAGCCACCTGTTCTCGCGCATCCGCGAGGCCGGGATCCGGCACGTCGTGCTGGGGACGAGCTACCGGGCGGAGGTGTTCGAGGAGTACTTCGGCGACGGCAAGTCGATCGGTCTGGACCTCGAGTACGTCGTCGAGGAGGAGCCGCTCGACACGGCGGGCGCCATCCGGAACGTCTACGACAAGCTGCGCGCCGACCACGTGATCGTCTTCAACGGCGACATCATCTCCGGCTCCGACCTCGGCGAGCAGCTGCGCGTGCACCGCGAGTCCGAGGCCGACGTCACCCTGCACCTGCAGCGCGTGCCCGACCCGAGCCGGTTCGGCTCGGTGCCGACCGACGAGACCGGGCGCGTCCAGGCCTTCCTCGAGAAGACGCCGAACCCGCCGACCGACCAGATCAACGCCGGCTGCTACGTCTTCCGCCGCCCGGTGATCGAGTCGATCCCGACCGGGCGCCGCGTCTCGGTCGAGCGCGAGACGTTCCCGCAGCTGCTCGAGCAGGGCGCGCACATCCACGGCTTCGTCGACGCGTCCTACTGGCTGGACGTCGGCACGCCGGAGGCGTTCGTCCGCGGCTCGGCCGACCTGGTGCGCGGCGTCGCGCCGACGTCGGCGCTGCCCGGCCGTCCCGGCGACTTCCTGGTGCTCGACGGCGCTTCCGTGGCCGAAGACGCCCAGCTGTCCGGTGGTTCGACCATCGGCGGCGGCGCGGTGGTCGGTTCCGGCGCGAAGATCGACGGCTCGGTGCTCTTCGACGGCGCTGCCGTGTCCGAGGGCGCGATCGTCGAGCGTTCGGTGCTCGGGCACGGTGCGCGCGTCGGCGCCGGCGCGGTGCTGCGCGGGGTCGTGCTGGGCGACGGCGTGTCCGTCGGCGCCGGCTGCGAGCTGCTCGACGGTGCCCGGATCTGGCCCGACACCGTGCTGCCCGACGGTTCCGTCCGCTTCTCGAGCGACGCCTAGCCATGTTCTGGCGTCCCGCGTTCGAAGTCGACCTGGGCAGCGTCCTGGGTCCGCTGAAGCGCGGGCGCGGGTCGCTCAACATCCTCACCGACGAGCGCGGGATCACGTGGCTCGCGTCGAACACGCCGGACGGCCCGGGCACCCTCGCCCTGCGTAAGCTGACCGACGGCCGCATCGAGGCCGCGGCCTGGGGCCAGGGCAAGGATCGGCTGCTCACCGGCGTCCCCGCGCTGCTGGGCGCGAACGACGACGACTCCGGGTTCGTCGCGCACCACGACGTCGTCGCGCGCGCCCGGCGCGAGAATCCCGGGCTGCGGCTGGGCGCCACCGGCGTCGTGTGGGACTGGCTGGTGCTCGCGGTGCTGGAGCAGAAGGTGACCGGCAAGGAGGCGATCCGGTCGTGGGCCGAGCTGTGCCGCCGGTTCGGCGCGCCGGCGCCCGGGCCGGGCCCGGAACGGCTGCGCGTGCCGCCGACGCCGGTCGCGCTGCGGTCGCTGCCGGACTGGCACTGGCACCGCGCGGGCGTCGACATCAAGCGCCGCACGGCGTTGCTCAACGCGGCCCGCGTCGCACACCACCTGGAGCGGGCGGTCGAGCTGCGCGGGATCGAGGGCAGGCACCTGCTGCGTCACGTCCCGGGGATCGGGGTGTGGACGGCGGCGGAGATCGCGCAGCGCGCGTGGGGCGACCCGGACGCGGTCAGCTTCGGCGACTACAACATCCCGTCGATGGTCGGGAACGCCGTGCTGGGCCTGAAACTCGACGACGCGGGCATGGCGGAGGTCCTGGCGCCGTACGCCCCGCAGCGGCAGCGGGCGGTGCGCTACCTGGAGGCGGCGGGCCACCGGCGGCCGCGCTTCGGTCCGCGCATCGAGCTGCGCGACTACCGCGCCATGTGAGAGCCCCGGACTACTGCTGCGGCGGGTACGGCGGTTGCTGGCCGGGGTAGCCGCCCTGCTGGGGCGGGTACGGCGGCTGCTGGCCCGGATAGCCTTGCTGCGGCGGGTATCCCGGCGGCTGCTGGCCGGGGTAGCCCTGCGGCGGGTAGCCCGGCTGCTGGCCCGGATACCCCTGCTGGGGCGGGTAACCCGGGTACTGCTGCGGCGGGTACGGCGGCTGCTTCGGCTTGTTCGCCTTGATCACGACGACCACCACCGTCACGAGCACCGCGACCGGCACCAGGATGATCAGCAGCGTCAGCACGCTCAGTCCCACGGTCAGCCTTTCCCTTCGTCGAGCGCGGCACGGACGATCGCCAGCGCCTCGGCGTCGTCCAAGCCGAGCTTACGGGTGAGGTCCGCGTATCGGGCCGCGGCCTGCTGCGCGCGGCGGCGGCTCTGGTCGCCGGACGCCGCGACGAAGCTGCCCGCCCGGCCGCGCGTCTCGATCAGCCCGGCTTCCTCCAGCTCGCGGTACGCGCGGGCCACCGTGTTCGGCGCGATTCCCAGGTCGGCGGCGAACTGGCGGACCGTGGGCAGCTTCGTGCCCACCGGGAGGCTCCGGTCGTTGATCCGCGTCGCGAGCCCGGACCGCACCTGCTCGAACGGCGGGACCGGCGAACTGCTGTCGAAGGGGATGATCACCAGCTCTGCGGACCCGCTCCCGGCCCCGGCGGCCGCTGCCCGTACGGCCCCTGCGGAACCGGCTGCGACGGCGGGAAGCCCGGCTGCTGCGGAACGGGTTGCGACGGCGGGAACCCGGCCTGCTGCGGCGCGAACCCGGCCTGCGGACCCGGCGGGTACCCGGGCTGCGCGGCGAACCCACCCGGCCCCGGCTGCGGTGGGAACGCGGCGGTCCCTTGCTGCGGCGGGGCGAACCCACCCGGTGGCTGCGCGAACCCTTGCTGCGGCGGGAAGTTCTGCTGCGGCGGGAACTGCCCGCCCTGCTTCATCGCCTCTTCGCGGCGCATCTTCGACACCCGCACCGCCACCACGATCACGAACACGATGATCGCGAGGATCAGCAGGCCGACGACGATGTAGCCGAACACCCCGCTGTCCCCGCCGCTGCCGGAGTGATAGTGCACCCGCTCGGGGAACCGCGTAGCCATGTGGACCTCCCTCTCCGCGTCCCAGGCTAGTGCCCGGCACCGACAGGAACGGCCGCTTTCACCAGATCGGCGAGATCTTCCGACCCCGCCGGGAGCCCGTCCACCGGCCACCACCGCAGGTCGTCGGACTCGTCGCTGCGCACCGGCTCCGCGCCCGCCGGGGCGTGCACCGCGTACCGGACGTCGAAGTGCCGCGTCGGCACCCCGAGCGAGCAGGTGATCGGGTGGACGTCCAGGTGGACCGGCTCGGCGGAGATCCGCAGCCCGGCCATCCCGGACTCCTCGGTCGCCTCCCGCAGCGCGGCCGCGGCCAGCGAGACGTCGGCGGGCTCGCAGTGCCCGCCGAGCTGCAGCCAGCGGCCGACCCGCGGGTGCAGCGTGAGCAGGACCCGCGTCCCGGTGTGGTCCAGGACCACCGCCGACGCCGTGAGGTGCCCGGCTTCGCACGAGCGCTGACAGCTGTCCTCACGCGCCGCGAGGAACCCGAGGAACGCCTGCCGCAGCGACTCCTGGGAAGCGAGATCGGGCTGCCACGAACCCAGCGTCGTGACGGCGTCCGCGTGCAGGCTCACAGCTCCAGCAGTCCTTCCCCGGGCGTGATCGGCCCGCGCGGGCCGGGATCGTCGAGCGGGACGCCGATCGCGACCGAGCCGAGCGGCTGCCAGCGTTCGTCGAGCCCGAGGACCTCGCGGACGAGCGGGGCGGCGAAGATCGTCGACCCGATCCAGCACGAACCGAGCCCTTCGGCCGCCAGCGAGACCAGCAGGCCCTGCACCGCGGCGCCGCCAGCGACGGTGAACATCGTCTTCTCGCAGTCGTTGCGACGCTCGTCGCGGTAGGTGTGCGCGCCGTCGGGCACCAGGAACGGGATGACCACTTCCGGGGCCCGGTAAAGGATGTCGCCGCGGCTGAGCCGCTTCGCGATCTGCTCCTGCGTGAACTCGTCCGCGGACAGGTCGGCCCGCCACGACTCGCGCATCGCGTCGAGCAGCTTGTGCCGCAGGCCCGGGTCGCGCAGCCAGACGAACCGCACCGGGTGCGTGTGGTGCGGCGCGGGCGCGGTCAGCGCGGACGCCACGGCGCGGCGCATCGCGGCCGGGTCCACCGGCTCGTCCGAGAAGTGCCGCACCGAACGCCGCGCCGGGACGGCCGCGCGCCGCCCCTGCTCGATGGCCTCGTTCGTGCCCAGCCGGAAGAGGTCCTCCTCCAGCGGGCGGACGAGGTTCCGGGCCGTCGAGCCGTCGTCGAAGATGTCCAGACCGCGGACGACGGCGATCGGCGTGCCGCCGAGCTTGCCCTTGACCAGGTCGGCGGCCGCGGCCAGCTCGTCGGCGACCGCGACCTCGGTGACGGCCAGCTCGTTGCCCTGCCCGTCCACCTCGCCGCGGTAGGCGTGCAGCACGCGCAACCCGGACGAGCCGATCGCGGCGTCGGTCTGCCCGACCCGCCACGCGCGGCCCATCGTGTCGGTGACGACCACGGCGACCTCGACGCCGAGCCGCTCGCGCAACCCGTTGCGCAGGGCCAGGGCCGACGCGTCCGGGTCGGCCGGCAGCAGCGCGACCTCGTCGCCCTCGACGTTCGACGCGTCGATGCCCGACGCCGCCTGCACGATCCCCAGGTGGTTCTGGGTGATCACCGTGCGCGCGATCCGCGCCACCACCCGGATGGCCTCGCGCTCGACGAGCTTGCGGCGCTCGGCGTCACGGGCCTCGGGGTCGGCGGGCACCTTGACGAGCCTGCCCTCGGCCTTCGAGACGATCTTGCTGGTCACGACGAGGACGTCACCCGAGCGCAGCCACGGCGCGGCCTTGACGATCGCGCCGGTCAGGTCGTCGCCGGGGCGGAACTCCGGCAGCCCGGTGACGGGCAGGATCTCCAGCTTGGCGGAAGCGTGGTCAGTCAACGGGGGCTCCAGCCAGTTCCAGCGCCGCGCGGGCCATCGCCGCGGTCGCGTCCACATCGGACATCAGCAGCGGGACGTCGCGCACGGTCACGCCCGGCACGTCGGCCGTCTCGCCTTCCGCGATCAGCCAGCCGTCGAGCACGCCGTCGGCCTTGCGCGAGCCGTAGTGCCGGCCCACCGCCTCCGCCGACGTCTCGACGCCGATCGCGGTCAGGCACGCGTCGGCCATCCCGCGCAGCGCCTTGCCGCCGATGATCGGCGACACCCCGACGACGCCGGCCGACGTCTTGCGCAGCGCGTCCCGGATCCCCGGCACGCCCAGCGTGGTCCCGATCGACACCACCGGGTTCGACGGCGCGAACAGCACGGCGTCGGCGCCGGCGATGGCTTCGAGCACGCCCGGCGCGGGCTTGGCCTCGTCGTTGCCGACCGCGACGATCGAGTGCGCCTTCGGCTCGGCGCGGTAGCGCACCCACCACTCCTGGAAGTGGACGGCCTTCTGCTGGCCGTCCTGCTCCGGGTCGTCGATGACGACGTGCGTCTCGACGCGGTCGTCCGACATCGGCAGCAGCCGGACGCCGGGCTGCCAGCGGTCGCACAGGGCCTCGGTCACCGCCGAGAGCGGATAGCCCGCCCGCAGCATCCGCGACCGGATCAGGTGGGTGGCGATGTCCTTGTCGCCGAGGCCGAACCAGCTCGGCTCGGCGCCGTAGGCCGCCAGCTCCTCCTTGACGACCCAGGTCTCGCCCGAATGCCCCCAGCCGCGGTCCTTGTCGATCCCGCCGCCCAGCGTGTACATGCAGGTGTCCAGGTCCGGGCAGATCCGCAGGCCGTGCATCCAGACGTCGTCGCCGGTGTTGACCAGCGCCGTCACCTCGTGCCCGGACTCGCTCGCGCCTTCGGGCGTCATGCCCAGCGCCGACTTCAAACCCAGCAGGAAGCGGGCCCCGCCCACTCCGCCGACCATCACCACGATCTTCACGACGTCGAATCCTCGCACGAGCCGGGTGCGGGCACCCAGTACCGGTATCTGTGGTGCGGGGTGTAGCCCAGCCCCGCATAGAGCGCGAGTGCGCCCGAGTTCCCCTCCGCCACCTGCAACACCGCCCGGTCCGCTCCGTGTTCCGCACCCCACGCGTGCAGGGCGCCCATCAGCGCCTTCGCGAGCCCGCGGCGCCGGAAATCCGGTGCGACCTCCAGGCGGCCGACGTGCAGCCAGCCGTCGACCAGGGCGCCGCGGACGACTCCGGCGGCGGCGCCGTCGAGCGTCGCGACGCCGTAGCCGACCTTCCCGCCGGTCAGGACGCTCCGCGCGGCCGGGATGTCCTCGCCGGGCCCGAGCGTGAGGTTCCACCACTCCGGCGTCGGCTCGTCGTGCACGACGACGCCGTCGACCGGGGATGCGCCGGTCAGCGGCGCGGTGAGCACGACGACCTCGTGGCCGCGGTGGTGCCGCGTCGCCTGGAACCAGCCCTCGGCGACGATCGCCCGCTCGTTCGGGCTGTCGCGGACCACCTGCACCATCGGCTGGATCCCCCGATCGTGGGCGAAGTCACACACCGCGCGCAGGGCGTCCGGGATCGGCAGGCCGGGGTCGCCGACGGCGAGCGCGCTGTTCGCGCGGCCGGTGAAGCCGTCCGCCCAGCGCAGCCGCCAGGTCCCCAAGGGTTTTTCGACCAGCGGCGGCCATGCTCTGCTGCAGGCGATTTCGAGCGTCTCGGGTGCGTTCACCGCTAGATTGTCCCCAAGGCCGTGAAAGGCGCGGAGCGGATTTTCCCGAGGAGGTGGCCGTGGGCATCCAGCGCAAGGACGAGCGGCACAACGAGAAGCTCGTCGACGAGATCTCCGAGGGGTTCAACCGCGCCGTGGGGGAGAAGAAGACCGAAAGTGACGCGGGCGAGGCACCCAAGCCGCGCTTCGTCATCACCGGCGACGCCCGGGCCACCCCGCCCCCGCGCCGCCGGGAGAGGTGAGCACGCGCCATACCCGGGGTATGGCTAAGGCTTGCCTCACCAACCGAACGGGTGGCCGAACCGCGTAGTGTCGGCCACGACTGGCTGTTTGCAGAGAAAAGCAGGAGTGCGCAGTGACCTACGTGATCGCCGAGCCCTGCGTCGACGTGCTCGACAAGGCGTGTATCGACGAGTGCCCCGTGGACTGCATCTACGAGGGCGAGCGGATGCTGTACATCCACCCGGACGAGTGCGTCGACTGCGGCGCCTGCGAGCCGGTCTGCCCGGTCGAGGCGATCTACTACGAGGACGACGTCCCGGACAACTGGTCGGACTACACCAAGGCCAACGTCGACTTCTTCGACGAGCTGGGCTCGCCCGGCGGCGCCTCCAAGGTGGGCAAGACCGCGCACGACCCGGCGTTCATCAAGGCGCTGCCCCCGCAGGGCGAATGAGCCGGGTCGCGCTGCCCGACTTCCCCTGGGATTCGCTCGCCGAGGTCAAGGCCACGGCGAGCGCCCACCCCGGCGGGATGGTCGACCTCTCCATCGGCACGCCCGTCGACCCGGTCCCGGCCGGCATCCGCGACGCGCTCGCGTCGGTGTCGGAGATCCCGGGCTACCCGACGACGCACGGCATCCCGGCCCTGCGCGCGGCGGCCATCGCCGCCCTCGGCCGCCGGCACGGCGTCACCGGCATCGAGCCGGACGCGGTGCTCCCGACGATCGGGTCGAAGGAGGCCGTGGCCTGGCTGCCGCGCCTGCTCGGCTTCGGTCCCGGCGACCTCGTGGTCATCCCGGAGCTGGCCTACCCGACGTACGAGGTCGGGGCGCTGCTCGCGGGCGCGTCGATCCTGCGCGCCGACAGCACGGTCGCGCTCGGCCCGCAGCGGCCGGCGATGATCTGGCTGAACTCGCCGTCCAACCCGACGGGTCGCGTGCTCCCGGTGGAGCACCTGCGCAAGGTCGTCGAGTGGGCCCGCGAGCGCGACGTCGTGGTGGTCTCCGACGAGTGCTACCTGGCGCTGGGCTGGGAGACTTCGCCGTTGTCGGTGCTGCACCCGGACGTGTGCGGCGGCAGTACCGAAGGCCTGATCGCGGTGCACTCGCTGTCCAAGTCGGCGAACCTCGCCAGCTACCGCGCCGGGTTCCTGACCGGTGACCCCCGGCTGATCGCGCAGCTGCTCGAGATCCGCAAGCACGCGGGCATGATCGTGCCCCGCCCGGTCCAGGAGGCGATGGTCGCCGCCCTGACCGACGACGAGGCGCTGGCCGCCCAGCGCGAGCGTTATGCCCGGCGCCGGCTGTCGCTGCGGAAGGCGTTGCAGGACAACGGTTTCCAGATTGACCACTCCGAGGCCGGGCTGTATCTGTGGGCCACGCGCGACGAGCCCGCGGCGGCGACGGTCGAGTGGCTGGCCGACCGCGGCATCCTGGTGGCCCCGGGAACGTTCTACGGCCCGACCGGCGGTCAGCACGTCCGCGTCGCCCTGACCGCGACGGACGAGCGCGTCGACGCTGCCGTGGAGCGCTTGAGTCAGTAGTCCCGGCCCGTGAAGCCGCGGTAGACGAACCGGGTGAGCGCTTCGATCGCCTCTTCGTCGGTCGGTGGTGTCCACCCCGCCGGCGCCGGGTCGAGCAGCCACATCTGCGCGAAGCTGTCGACGAGCTGGTACATCATCGCGATCGTCAGCTCGGTGCGCGCCGGCAGCCGCATCCCGGCCGCCGTCACGTGGGCGAGGTGGCCGTTGAGATCCGCGCCCTGGGTGGCGCCGAAGCTCGCCAGCGTCCGGGCGAACGCGTCGTTGACCATCGCCGCCTGGCGCAGCGCCTGCATCGTCGGCGCGTGCTCCTTGTAGAAGTCCCAGTACTGCGCCACGTGCCAGCGCACCGCCGCCGGGTCGCTGAAGTCCGACAGGTGCCCCTCGGTCAGCGCGCTCTCGTCGCCGGACGTCGCGATGTCGGCCAGGAGCGCTTCGAGCAGCTCTTCCTTGCCGGGGAAGTGGTTGTAGAACGATCCCGCGGCCCGGCCCGCCTCGGCGGTGATGTCCGTGATCTTCGTGTTCAGGTAGCCCTTCCGCGCGAACACGCGCCGGGCCGCCTCCTTCAGCGCGGTCTCCGTCTCCGCGGCCTTCTCCTTGCGGTTCACCGCCACCTCCTTGACGCCGGACGCTAGCAGTGTCATTCTGAATCCAGATTCACTGAATCGCAATTCACTGGGAGGACGAGATGGATACTCGGGTGCTGATCGCGGGGGCGGGGCCGACCGGGCTGACGCTGGCCATCGAGCTGGCCCGGCGCGACGTCGCCGTGCGGATCTTCGACAAGGCCGAGACGTACTTCGTGGGCTCGCGCGGCGACGGGCTCCAGCCGCGCACGCTGGAGATCTTCGAGGACCTCGGCGTGCTCGACGCGGTGCTGGCCGCGGGGGCCGCGCCGGTGCCGATGAAGATCCACCTCGGCGGCGAGGTCGTCGGCGAGCGGATGATGTTCGACCCGGTCGAGCCGACGCCGGCGAAGCCGTACCCGACCGGCTGGTTCCTCGGCCAGTCGCAGACCGAGGGCATCCTGCGCGACCGGCTGGCCGAGTTCGGCGTGCACGTCGAGCTGAGCACCGCGCTGACCGGCTTCGAGCAGGACGCCGACGGCGTCACGGCCACGCTGAGCACGGGGGAGACCGTCCGCGCCGAGTACCTGGCCGGCGCCGACGGCGGCAAGAGCTTCGTCCGCAAGACGCTGGGGATCGCGTTCGAAGGCAGCACCGACGAGTCGATCCGGATGCTGCTCGGCGACGTCCACGCCGAGGGGCTGGACCGCGCGTACGGCCACTGGTTCGCGACTCCGGAAGACCCGATGAGCGGCATGATGTTCAGCCCGCTGCCGGGCACGCCGTGGTTCCAGTTCGGCGCGCCGCTCGGCGACGGCGAGCTGGACGCCGAGACGGCGTTGCCCGCGGTCCAGGCCCGGCTCGACGCCCTCAGCGGCGGCACCGTCAAGCTGTCCGACCTGGCCTGGTCGACGGTGTGGCGGCCGAACGTCCGGCTGGCCGCGCGGTTCCGCGACGGCCGGGTCTTCCTGGCCGGCGACGCGGCGCACGTCCACCCGCCGACCGGGGGCCAGGGCCTGAACACCGGCGTCGGAGACGGCTACAACCTGGGCTGGAAGCTCGCCGACGGCGCACCCGAGCTGATCGACAGCTACGAGCCCGAGCGCCGGACGAACGCGGCGCGCGTGCTCGGCATCTCGACGGAGCTGATGCAGAAGTACGTCGACGGCGACGAGGACGCGCACCGGCGCGGCGAGGACTTCCACCAGCTGGACATCAGCTACCGCGGCGGCCCGCTGTCCCCGGCCGGCACCGGCGCGCTGCGTCCCGGCGACCGCGCCCCGGACGCGCCCCTGCTCGACGCGAACGGCAAGCGCGTGCGGCTGTTCGAGCTGTTCCGCGGCCCGCACGCGACGTCGCTGACCTTCGGCGACGGCCCGGCGGAGGGCTACCGGATCCTGCCCGCGGGGAGCGTCGCGACCGGCACCGACCTGGTCGACGACGGTGGCCACGCGTACGCGGCGTACGAGGCCGAGGGTGGCCGGCAGGTGCTCATCCGGCCCGACGGGTACGTCTGGTCGATCGCCTGATCACGACATCCCGCCGTGCGTGGAGTTGTCGTAGGTGCCGTTCGGCTTGGCGCGGTAGGGGTAGCGACCGAGCTTCCGCCCGCGCCGCACCCGGCGGCCGGCCAGGACGCCGATCGTGAGGACGATCAGGAGCAGCAGGACCACTCCGCCGATGGCCAGGGTCAGCGCGGTCTCCATCAGCCGAGCTTACGGTCGGCGGCAGGGCTCCAGGGGTGGTCAGGCGTGGAGGGCCTTCGCGGCGTCGTCGACCGCGGCCCAGGAGGCGCGCCAAGCCGCGCGAGCCTCGGCGCGGCGGCCCAGCTCGCGCTCGGCGATCCGGCCGGCGACGAAGCCGACCTCCCCGTCGGCCGTCTCCAGCACCGTGCGCATCCGCTCGGCCGCGATCACCGCGTCCTGGTGGTCGCCGAGCACGGTCTGGAAGTCCCGCGTCGCCTTGATCAGCCGCTTGATCCGCTTGGCCCGCTTCTTCTTCGCCGACGTCTGGGCCAGCTCGGCGGCGTACCGGAGCTTCTTGCCGTGGATGCGCAGGGCGTGCAGGTCGTCGTCCGGCGGGTCGGCGGGCAGCGCGCGGACGGCCTTCGCGAGCTTGCGGTGCGGCTTCGTCAGCCCGGCGACCAGGTCGTGCGACCGCTCCGCCACCTCGGCGGCGGCCTCCCGGTCGCGGGTCAGCAGGCTGACCTCCCGCAGCAGCGTCGAGTAGCGGGCACTGGACAACGCCCTGGTCAGCCGCCGTTTCGCCGTGGCGCGCTCGGTGACGAACCGGGACACCAGCCGGCGCCCGGCGGCCTGGTCGCGGACCTCGAAGTCGGCCATGACCTCGCGCAGGTGCCCGATCAGGACGTCGTAGTCGCGCACCTCGCCGAGCGACTGCCCGAGCCAGCCCAGCTCCGCGCGCACCGGCTCGGCGCCGTCCCCGACCAGCGCGCCGGACAGCTTCAGCACGCTGCGCATCCGCCGCAGGGCGACGCGCATCTGGTGCAGGTCCTCGGGATCGGCGCCCGAGCGCGTGCCGGGTTCGTACGCGAGCAGCGCGCGGATCTCCCGGTCGAGCTTGGCCCGCACGTGGTGGGCCGCCGGATCAGCCGGGCGCGCCTCGACCGGGAGCTCCGGCAGACCCAGTTCGGCCGGGGTGCGAGGCAACGATTCGGTGGTCACACCATGAATACTAAGTGAATTCCGCCGCTCAGTCGTTGGCGTGCAGCATCGAGTTCAGCTCGACGCCGGACCCCGTCCGCGGCACGACCTCGACCGCGCCGGTCGCCGAGTTGCGGCGGAAGACCGCGCCCGAGACGCCGTTGAGCTCGCGAGCCTTGACGACCTTGCCGTCGACGACGACCTTCGTCCCCGCCGTCACGTACAGCCCGGCCTCGACGACCGTGTCGTCGCCCAGCGAGATCCCGACGCCGCCGTTCGCGCCGATCAGGCAGCGCTCGCCCAGCGAGATCGTCTCCTTGCCGCCGCCCGACAGCGTGCCCATGATCGACGCGCCGCCGCCGACGTCCGAGCCGTCGCCGACCACGACGCCGGCCGAGATCCGGCCCTCGACCATCGACGCGCCGAGCGTGCCGGCGTTGAAGTTCACGAAGCCCTCGTGCATCACGGTCGTGCCGGATGCCAGGTGCGCGCCGAGCCGCACGCGGTCCGCGTCGCCGATCCGGACGCCGGACGGCAGCACGTAGTCGACCATCCGCGGGAACTTGTCGACGCTGTAGACGGTCACCGCGCCGCGCGAGCGCAGCCGCAGCCGCGTCGTCTCGAAGCCCTCGACCGGGCACGGGCCGTGGTTGGTCCACACGACGTTCGCGAGCAGGCCGAACATCCCGTCGAGGTTCTGGCCGTGCGGGCGGACCAGCCGGTGCGAGAGCAGGTGCAGCCGCAGGTACATGTCGTGGGTGTCCGCGGGCGCGTCGGCCAGCTTGCCGATCGTGGTGCGGACGGCGACGACCTCGACCCCGCGGTCGGTGTCCGGGCCGAGCAGCGCCGCGGCGGCTTCGCCGAGCAGCTCGGTGGCCTCTTCGGTACTCAGGCGCTCGGTGCCGGGGGACCCGGTCTCGATCAGCTTCGGGTGCGGGTACCAGGTGTCGAGGACCGTCCCGTCGGTCGCGACGGTGGCCAGCCCGACGCCGCTGGCGCCGGTCGTTTCGGGGTTCGGGCTCTGCTCGCTCACGGCCCTCACGGTAGTCCGTAACCTCTGGGGCCAAGCCCCAGACCCCAGCCGGGGGCAAGCCCCCTGGACCCCCGAAAGATCGGGGGTGACGCGCGTCAACCACTCGTGGGCCGGGCGGCTACCTGCTTCTTCAGGCCGTCGAGGGCGGCGGCGACGTCGACCAGCGCCTGGGTGCAGGGGCCGCCCGCTTCGGGCACGGTCGTGCAGCCCGCGCTCCGGAAGGACTTGATCGCCTGGTCGAGCTTGTCCGCTTCGGCGACCAGCTGCGGGTCGCGGTCGTCCGCGCGCTTGCGGGCCGTGCCCGGCACGTTGGCGACCTCCGTGACGTACTTCTCACAGCCCTTCGGCAGCTGGGTGCGCGGGCTGGCGTAGCACTGGTCGGCGGTCAGCGCGTCCAGCTTCGTCGGGAGCGCGTCCGGCCCCGGCTCGCCGCCCTGCTTGGGGGTCGGGCCGGCTTCGTTTCCGCAGCCGGACAGGACCAGGACCAGCAACGCGCCGCCCACGGCGACCGGGAACCTACGCACACCCTCACGGTAGCGTGCCGGGCATGAGCCTCGACCTGCGCGCCGACCCCGTCGACCTGACCGCGGCCTTGGTGGACGTCTTCAGCGTGTCCGGATCCGAGGCCGAGCTGGCGACGCTGGTGCGTGAAGCGCTGGAGAAGCAGGCGCCGCACCTCGAGGTGATCCGCAACGGCGACGCCGTCCTCGCGCGCACGAACCTCGGCCGCCCGTCACGGGTCGTGCTCGCCGGGCACCTGGACACCGTGCCGGAAAACGGAAATCTGCCTTCGCGGCGCGAAGGCACCGGCGCCGACGAGATCCTGCACGGCCTCGGCACGGTCGACATGAAGAGCGGCGACGCGGTGTTCCTGCACCTCGCCGCGACCCTGTCCTCGCCCCGGCACGACATCACGTTCGTCTTCTACGACAACGAAGAGGTCGAAGCGGTCAAGAACGGCCTCGGCCGGATCGAGCGCGAGCTGCCGGAGTGGCTGGCCGGCGACCTGGCGATCGTCGGCGAGCCGTCGAACGGCGTGATCGAGGCGGGCTGCCAGGGCACGATGCGCGTCGAGCTGCGGACCACCGGCAAGCGCGCGCACACCGCGCGGGCGTGGATGGGGGAGAACGCGATCCACGCGCTGGCCGAGCCGATGCGGCGGCTGGCGGAGTACGCGCCGCGCGTCGTCGACATCGACGGGCTGACCTACCGCGAAGGCCTGCAGGCGACGAAGATCGGCGGCGGCGTCGCGGGCAACGTCGTCCCGGATTCGGCGGTGCTGACGGTGAACTTCCGCTTCGCACCCGACCGCACCCCGGAGACGGCGGAACGCCACGTGCGCGAGGTGTTCGACGGCTACGAACTGTCCGTTGTGGACATGTCACCGGGAGCCCTGCCGGGCCTGTCGGCCCCGGCGGCGGCGGAGCTGGTGGCGGCGGCGGGCGGCCACGCGGCGGCGAAGCTGGGCTGGACGGACGTGGCGCGTTTCGCGGCGTTGGGGATGCCGGCGGTGAACTTCGGCCCGGGCAACCCGACGCTGGCGCACACGAAGCAGGAGAACGTCCGGACGGCGGAGATCCGTCAGGTGACCGAGGTCCTGCGCAAGTTCCTGTCCTGAGTGGGCCGGCTCAGTGGCGACTGTCACACTCGCGTGTGCTGAGCTGCGGTGACACCCTGGTGCGCGAACCGGAACCCGAACCGCGCAACTTTTCCCCGGCGGGAGCCGTATTCCCTGGTGAAGCCGCATGTTCGGGAGGACCCATGCCGAAAACCGCGAGACGGGCCGCGGCCGTTGCCGCGCTGGCCCTGGCGGTCGTCGGTGCGCTGACCGCCTGTGAACAGCAGCCCGTCGCCGCGCCGGCGGCCGGGCCGATCGTCACCGCCATCGGGGATGCCACCTCGCTGCCGCCGCCGCCCGCCGAACAGCCGCAACAGCAGCAGCCGGTGACGCAGGCCGCGCAGCAGATCACCTTCCCGCGCACCGGCTCCGGCCAGTGGATGTTCACCCCCGGCAGCGACGAGGTGGCCGGCACCCAGGGCAAGCTCATGCGCTACCGGATCGCCCTCGAGACCGACATCGACGGCGTCGGGCCGGCCGCGTTCGCCAAGGCCATCCGCGGCATCCTCGGCGACCCGCGCGGCTGGACCGGCGGCGGCGAGTGGCGGCTGCAGGAGGTCGGGCCCGAGGACCCCGCCGACTTCACCATCTACCTGGCGACGCCGGCCAGCCGCGACAAGCTCTGCGGCGGCACGGCGGACAGCTACACCTCCTGCCGCAACGGAAGCAACGTCGTGCTGAACGTCGCCCGCTGGGCCAACGCCGTCCCGAACTACGGTGCCCCGCTCGACGTCTACCGGCAGTACATGGTCACCCACGAGACCGGGCACCGGCTCGGCCACGGCCACGAGCTGTGCCCGGGCGCGGGCCGGCCGGCGCCGGTGATGGAGCAGCAGACGCTCGGGCTGCACGGCTGCGTCCCGAACCCCTGGCCGTTCCCCGACGGCCGCGAGTACGCCGGCCCGTCCGGCGAGTACAACGACCCGATCCCGGCCGGCGACTCCTAGGCTTGCCGCATGCCGGACACCACTCCGACCTGGCGGCCCGTCGAGGGCGACGTCGTTCAGGGGCGGCAACGCCTGATCTTCGTCCGCGAACACGACAGGTGCGTCCTGACCACTCTCGCCGTCTACGCCGACGGCGTCGTCGCCTGGCCGTGGGAGACGACCGACTTCGACGGCCTTCGCACCGCTTTCGCCGACGGCACCCTGACCCTGACCCCACCCGAGGACGTGAGGGTCATCGTGAACGGCACCGCCGCCGGCACCGCGCGGCTGGAATCCTGGTTGACGCCCGAACTGCTCATCGCGGACCTCGCCGACGAGGTGGATCGGCTCAACGACCGGCCGGATTCCTCCGGGCGCTGCCGGGACGCACTGGTCGCGTACGCCGCCGAGCCGAGCCCCGCCACCCTGGAGATCGTCCGCGAGCGGTACCACGCGGTGCCCGAGCACCGGCGGATCTACGTGCTCGGCGACATGGACCAGAACGACGTGCCGGTGCGGATCCTGCTTGCCGAAGTGGGCGAGACGATCCCCGCCCGGCACCCGGACCGCACGATCACCGTGACGCCGGAGAAGCAAGAGTGGGCGCTGGAGTACTTCCGCCGCGGCGAGCGCGGTGTCGCCGAGTCGCGGCAGCGGAACGCGGCGGACGGGCCGGAGACACCGGGCGCGATCCCGCTGCGGATCGGCGCCGGGGTCTACCCGACCGGCTGGCCGGAGCCACCGGGTCCCGAGGTGTTGCAGATCGACTACCCGGCACCGGTTGTGCACGACGGCCGGGAGTACCGGACGGTCATGCACGCTTACTGGGCGCTGTCCACCGACGACGCCGCCTGGCACGATCGGATCGCCGCCGTCGAGCTCGGCCGCGAAGCCCGGATCCTCGCCGAGCGGGCACCCCGCCGGGACGGCTGGTCCGCGGTGCGGCTCGGGGTGATGGCCGCGCTCCTGCGGGACAAGTTCGACCGGCATCCGGCGATGGCACAGCGGCTGCGGGAAACCGGCGACGCCCGGCTGCTCTACGGGGATTGGGGTTCGCGGTACTGGAGCTCCGGCGGCGCCAACTGGGTGGGGCGCCTGCTGGAGCTGGTGCGGTCGGAGCTCGCGGGACGCTGACCGGGAGCACCGGCCCGGAACGGGTCCGGGCCGGTGCGACTCCTAGCGGCCCTGCAACGACTTGACGTTGTCGCCGAACGTCCAGCCCTTCGAACCGTCCCAGTTGATCGACCAGTCCATCAGGCCCTTGAGCCCCGGAACCGACCGCCACGCCTGGGAAACCAGGCTCGGCGACATGTACCCGCCGCCCGCGCCGGGCTGGGCGGGCAACCCCGGGACCTGCTTGTCGTACGGGACGCGGATCGTCGTGCCCTGCACCACCAGGCCGTTGTTCAGGCACTGCGTCTGCACGGTGAAGCCCTGCACGGTCCCGGCCTGGTACGAGTCACCCGAGCAGCCGTACATCGATCCGTTGTAGTACTGCATGTTCAGCCACCACAGGCGGCCGTTGTCCGCGTACTTCTTGATGATCGGCAGGTACGCGCCCCAGATCGAGCCGTAGGTGATGCTGCCGCCGGTGACGTACGCGGTCTCCGGCGCCATCGTCAGCCCGAAGTTCGACGGCATCTTCGCCAGCACGCCGTCGATGATCCGGATCAGGTTGGACTGCGACGCCGACAACGTCTTGATGTTGCCGCTGCCGGTCAGCCCGGTCTCGATGTCGATGTCGATCCCGTCGAAGTTGTACGCCTTCAGGATCGGCACGACCGTCGCGACGAACTTGTCGGCCACCGCGGACGACGACAGGTCGATCCCGGCCGCCGCGCCCCCGATCGACATCAGGAGCGTCGCGCCCGCGGCCTTCGCCGCGCACATCTCGGCGGGCGTCGACACCTTGACGCCGGCGTCCATCCCGTTCTCCCACAACACGGTCCCGTCGGACCGGATCACCGGGAAGGCGGCGTTGATGACGTTGTAGCCGTGCTGGGCCATGCGTGTGTCGGTGATCGGTACCCAGCCCATCCCGGGGTGGACGCCGTTCGCGGCGCCGTCCCAGTTTTCCCAGTAGCCCTGGAGGACCTTGCCGGTGGGCCGGGATTTCACCGCGCACGTGTCGGCCTGCACCGCCCCCTGCGCGGGGGCCGACACGAGCAGCGGGACGGCCAAGACCGCTGCCAGGAGGGTTCCGAACAGGCGGGTTCTGCGACCGGACATACCGGCTCCCATCGTCGTTGAGGGCGAACGCGGCGTGTGGCGTCCACGATAGGGAACCGGGGAAAGCGCTGACTACCTACGAACGGGTGGTCTAGACAACCTGGGGCGCCCGGTGAGGGGCGCCCCAGGCCGAGGGGTCAGACGGTCAGCGTCCAGGAGGACAGGTAACCGGTGTCGGCCGGGCCGACGTCCCGCAGCCGCAGCTGCCAGGCCCCGTTCGCGGCCTCCGAAGAGGCGTTGACGGTGTAGGTGGTGTCGAGGTTCGGCGTCGAGTCGCTGCTGGAGTTCTTCAGCCGGTACGCCGTGCCGTCCGGGGCGACGAGGTCGATGACCAGGTCACCGCGGTAGGTGTGGGTGATGTGCACCTCGACCTTGGTGGTGCCGGACGCGTTGCGCGCGCAGCCGCCGACGGTCGCCGTGCTGTTCACCGCGGCACCGGGATAATCCGGGATGTCCAGCCGGGTCCCGTTGGTCACCGGGGCGCACGAGGACGTCCCGACCCCGAGGGTGAACGACGCCGTGTGGTCGACGCTGGCGCCATCGGCGGTCACGGTCACCGGGAAACTGCCGGTCGGAGTGCTTGAAGACGTCGTGATCGTCAGCGTCGAAGAACCGCCCGACTGGACGGTCGCCGGGCTGAACGACGCCGTCGCGCCCGCGGGCAGGCCCGAAGCCGACAGCGAGATGGACTGCGCGCTGCCGGACGTCGTCGCGGTGCTCACCGCGACCTGCAGCGACTGTCCGGGTTGGACGGTTCCGGCGGTCGGGTTCAAGCTCACCGAGAAGTCGTTGCCCTGCGTCGTGGCGACGGCCAGCTTCCAGAGCGCGTACCCGATGGCGTCGGAGTTCTTCTCCAGCGGGGTGTCCGGGATGTTCGCCGTCGTGTCGCACGCGCGGTGGTAGCAGTTGTCGAACGCCGCACCCGCGGTGCCGCCCCACTTCTGGGCCTGCGCCGAGCTCTTGATGTCGCCGGCGCCGGTGGCCAGGCCGCCGACCGGGATGCCCGCGCTCTTGAACGACGCGTGGTCGGAGCGGCCGTCGCCTTCGCTGTCGCCCTCGGTCTGGATGCCGATGGAGGAGAAGTACTCGTCGAAGATCGCCTTGACCGACGCGACGTCGTCATAGACGAAGTAACCCCAGTTCTTCGAACCGATCATGTCGAAGTTGAGGTAGGTCTTGATCTTCGTGCGCTCGCTGCTCGGCAGGTTGTTGACGTAGTACTTCGAGCCGACCAGGCCGGACTCCTCGTCGGCCCACCAGGCGAACCGGACGCGCTTGGCCATCGCCGGGTTGGTGCGGGCCAGCGTCAGCGCGGTCTCGAGGATCGACGCGCTGCCGGAGCCGTTGTCGTTGATGCCGGGGCCGGCGCTGACGCTGTCGAGGTGCGCGCCGAGCATGATGACCTGGCTCGCGTCACCCTGCGGCCACTCCGCGATCAGGTTCTGCGACTGCCCGAGGCAGCTGGTGCACGTCTGGCGCGTCGTGGTGAAACCCGCGTTCTTCAGCAGGTTCTCCACATAGGACACCGACGCCGCGTACCCGCCGCCACGCGCCGAGCGCGTGCCGCCGTTGTTGTTCGCGATGGTCTGCAGCTGGTTGAGGTGGGTCTTGATGTTGGCCAGGGAGATGTCCGGCGCGGCGAGCGCCGTGGCGGGCGCGGCGGTGGCCGCCGGGGCCGTCACGACACCCAGGACGGCCGCCAGGGCGGTGACCCCGGCGCCGATCTTGCTCTTCCACTTCATGGCGGTGATTCCTTCGGTGGGGGTTGGGAGAACGGCCGTGAAGGCCGCACCGGGCTGGTGCGGCCTTCACGGGTGGGGAACTGCTACACGGTCAACGTCCAGGTGGACAGGTAACCGGTGTCGGCGGGGCCGACGTCTCGGATGCGGAGCTGCCACGCGCCGTTCGCGGCTTCCGAAGAAGCGTTGACGGTGTACGTGGTGTTGATGTTCGGCGTCGAGTTGCTGCTGGAGTTCTTCAGCCGGTAGGCGGTGCCGTCCGGCGCGACCAGGTCGAGGACCAGGTCACCGCTGTAGGTGTGGGTGATGTGCACCTCGACCTTGGTGGTCGACGACGCGTTGCGCGCGCAGCCGGCCACGGTGCTGGTGCTGCTGACCGCGGCGCCCGGGTAGTCCGGGATGTCCAGCCGGGTCGAGTTGGTCACCGCGGCGCAGGAGCCCGTGGTCCCGACCGACAGCGTGTACTGCGCTGTGTGGTCGGTGCTGGCCCCGTCGGCGGTGATGGTGATCGGGAAGCTGCCGGTCGGGGTCGACGACGTCGTCGCGATCGTCAGCGTCGAGCTGCCGCCGGACTGGATGGTCGCCGGGCTGAACGTCGCGGTCGCGCCGGCCGGGAGGCCCGAGGCGGACAGCGTGACCGACTGCGCCGCGCCGGAGGTGATCGCGGTGCTGATCGTGGTCGTCGCCGAGGCACCCGGCTGCACGGAACCCGAAGCCGGGTTCAGCGCGACGGAGAAGTCCGGACCGCCACCGCTGCACGAGGTGGGCTCGCCGGTCGCGGTGGTGACCGAGACGGCGTCCCACGCGGCCTTGGTGGCGTTGTACTCGGTGCAGCTGCCCGGGAAGAGCGCGATCGCGGCTTCGAGGGTCGCCTTGCGGGCGGCCTTGTGGTTCCACGACGAGGTCTTCTTCAGCAGGCCGTTGTAGAAGATCTTGCCTGCCTTCTGGATGCCGACGCCGGTGACGCTGGAGTTGTTGCACGTCGGGCTGTTCGGCTTGCCGCCGCCGGGCGCGGAGCCCTCGGCGAGCAGGTAGAACCAGTGGTTCTGCGGGCCGGCCGCGGCGTGCACCTCGGTGCTCGGGATCGACGACGAGTAGCAGTTCGGGTCGCCGACCAGCGACGGCTGGTACATGTAGCGGATCGGGCCCTGGCCGACCAGGTTGACGCCCTCGCCGACCTGGTAGTCCGGGACGTCCTTCGGGTTGTTGGCGTAGGCCTCGGTCAGCGCGCCGAAGATGTCACCGGTCGACTCGTTCATCCCGCCGTTCTCGTTGCCGGAACCGGCACCGCCCGGGGTGAACTGGAAGATGCCGTGGCCGAACTCGTGGCCGACGACGTCCATCGAGGTGGCCTGGCGCTGGTTGTCCTGCGAGTGCCCGAAGTGCGTGGAGGAGCCGTTCCAGTAGGCGTTGACGTCGCTCAGGCCGACCGACGCCGGGTAGCCGGTGCCGCTGCCGTTGATGCCGTTGCGGCCGAGCCAGTCGGCGAGCATCTTCCACTCGGTCTGCACGCCGAAGAGCGTGTCGACGCAGGCGGTCTCGAGGTCGGTGCCGGTGCCGTTGCCCCAGGCGTTGTCGGTGCCGCTGTAGACGGAACCGCCTTCACGGCCGCAGCTGATGCCGGTGCGGCCCGGGTCGCGCATGGTGTAGGTGGTGCCGGACTGCGTCGTGTCGATGGAGACGTTGCCGACGTAGTAGCTGTTGCCCGTGCCGGCCACGTTCACGGTGCCCGGCTGGGCCTGGGTCTTCGCCCCGGAAGCGAACGTCTTGACGTCGTCTCGCTTGTCGAGCACCGCGCCGGTGGCGGCGTCGACGAACACGTGCAGGTTGCTCGGCGCCGTGGCGGTGCGCCCGGCGACGACGACCTCGTAGGCCAGCTTGGGGCTCGCCCCGGCCAGCACGACCTTCTCCGGCGTGCTCACACTGTCCACAGTGGGCAGTTGGGCGCGCGCGGTGGCCGCGGCCTTCGCGGCGTCGAGCGCGGCCTGCGTCCCGACGGTGATGGCCGCGGTCTCGGCGGCGCTGGTCCCGCGGACGCGCCCGGCGCCGTCGGCGACGACGACCGCGTCCCCGCCCACGACCCGCAGGCCCTGGTAGGTCCGCTGGTAGGCGCCGTAGAACAGGCCGCCGCCACCGGCGGTGAGCCCGATGCGCTGGAACGATTCCGCCGGTCCGCGCTTGAGCGCGTCCAGTCCGGAAGCCGCGGCCTGGTCGGCGGCGCGGGCGGCCGCGACGTCGGGTGCGGCGGGTTGTGCCTGGGGAGCCGCGCTGGCCGGGGCTACCGGCAGCGCGAGTGTCATGGCGAGCCCGGCGGCGGCCGCCAAGCCCGTTCTGAACCCACGATGGGTCATCGAGGTCTTCCTTCCACGAAGGCAGGACGATGGGGTGCGGTGCGGGGAAAAGGGGGACGTGTCCGGCGTGCTAACACCAGGTATGCGTCCGGACGCATCCGAGTAAAGGATCAGCGGATCGGGGCGTCAATGCGCCGAACGGACCAATGCCGCGTTCCGGATTCGGCGGTCAATTCGTACAAACCCCGCCGGTGCTGGGGATTCTCCGCGCGTTCCGCACCGGAACGACTTTCGTAGGGACTGTTCCGGACACCATCCGAACGCCGGAAGATCTCGATCAACGGGAATCGTCAGTACTGCTCGGGAAAACGATGTCAGTCGGCTTCGGCGCCCAACGCGATCAGCCCGTTCCGCAGCACGTTCGCGGCTTCTTCCTGCCGCCCGGTCTCGCCCAGCAGCTCGCTCAGCGGCCGCAGGGCCCGCACCAGCACACTCCGTGCGCCGAGCCCGGTGGCCAGCTCGACCGCCGCCCGCAGGTACTCCGCCGCGCCGCGCGCGTCACCGCGGGCGCGGGCGAGTGACCCCAGCTGCAACCGGAGTTCCGCGGCCAGCGGCGTGCCCGCCACGACGGCCGGGCGGACCTGGTCGAGCAGCGTGCCCGCCGTCTCCAGCCGGCCCGCCGCCAGGTACTCCGACGCCAGCTCGACCGTGATCGCCGGGACGTCGTCGGGCCACGCCGTCTCCCGCGCCGCGCCGAGGTCGGCCAGCGCGCCTTCGACGTCGCCCGCGCGGCCGCGGACGCGGGCCCTGGCCAGCAGGCAGTGCGCCATCGCCGGGTGCAGGGCCCGTTCCTGCATCAGGTCGTACGCCGCGGCGACCGACGCCGCCGCGTCGGCGAACCGGTCGGCCGCCAGGTGGCTGCGGCACACCTCGACGTGGCTGCGGGTCAGCTCGGCCAATACCGCCGGCCCGCCCCGGGTGAGCCGCAGTGCCGCCTCGGCGTACTCCGCGGCCCGCTCCAGGTCGCCCTGGCGCAGGTGCCGCTCGGCCAGGCACGCCCGCAGCGTCAGCAGCATCGACGGCTGCGGGTACCCGTCGCGCAGCAGCTCCGCGTGGCAGGTTTCCAGCAGGTGCAAGGAATACTGCGCCTCGCCCCAGTCGCTCAGCACCGCCGCGCGCAGCGGGACGACCATCGCGCGGACCGGCGGCGGCTCGCCCGACAACGTCGTCTCGGCCTCCGCGACGTACTTCGTGCGGACGTCGCCGGAGGAGTACCCGGCCAGCCACAGCAGGGCGATGCCCGCCTGCCGCGGCCGGTCCAGGCGTTCGGCGTGGCGCCGGATCCGCTGCATCCGCGGGGTCGCGCGGCGGGCGTCACCGGACAGGAACCGGTCCGCCGTCTCGATCAGCTCGAGGTCGAGCTCGAGCAGCTCCCGGGGTGAGCTGCCGCCGAGCAGCTCGTCCGGGTCGATGCCCAGCTGCTGGGCGAAGAACCGCAGCGCGTCGCCCGACGGCGTCCGCGCGCCGGTTTCGACCGACGACACGTACGCCGCGGAGTACTGCGGCCCGGCCAGTTCGCGCTGCGTGAGCCCGCGCTCGGTGCGCAGCTCACGCAGGCGTTCGCCGACGCTCTCGCTCACTCGGGTCGCCCTTCCACCGGTTCAGGGTAGGCCGCGCGGCGGCGGGGGAGTCGCCCGCCGCCGCGCGACCGGGATCAGCAGGCGCCGGCGTCGCTCCACACGGCCCACGAGCCGGGCGCGCCGGGCTCGGCGCCGGTCGAGTACCACAGCGACGTCCACTTGTGACCGTTGTGGCCGACGACGTCGTTGGGCACGTACGCCTTCGCGGAGTCCCACTCGGCGATACCGTCGCAGCCGGTCGGCGGGGTGCCGGTGCCGACGGTGAGCGAGAACTGCGCGGTGTGGTCCGCGTCGGTGCCGTCGCCGGTGACCGTCACCTGGCTGGTGCCCTGCGGCGTGGTCGCCGAGGTGGTGATGGTCAGCGTCGACGTGCCACCGGACTGGACGCTCGCCGGGCTGAAGGTCGCCTTGGCGCCTTCGGGGAGACCGGTCGCGAGCAGCTGGACAGTCTGGGCGCTACCTTGCGTGATCCGGGTGGTCACCGTGGTCGTCGCCGTCTGTCCGGGTTGGACGGACGCGGACGCCGGGGAGAGCGTCAGCGAGTAGTCGTTGCCCGCCGGCGGCTGGCCGCTGCAGGTCGGCTCACCGCTGACGGCCGTCACGCTCACCGCGTCCCAGGCGGCCTTGGTGGCGGTGAACTCGGTGCAGCTGCCCGGGAAGAGCGCGATCGCGGCTTCGAGCGTGGCCTTGCGGGCGGCCTTGTGGTTCCACGACGACGTCTTCTTGAGGAGGCCGTTGTAGAAGATCTTGCCGGCCTTCTGAATACCGACGCCGGTGACGGTGCTGTTGTTGCACGTCGGGCTGGCGCCGCTGCCTTGCGAGAGGAGGTAGAACCAGTGGTTCTGCGGGCCGGCGGCGGCGTGCACCTCGGTGCTGGGAATCGACGACGAGTAGCAGTTCGGGTCGCCGACCTTCGACGGGTTGTCCATGTAGCGGATCGGGCCCTGGCCGACGAGGTTGACGCCCTCGCCGACGGTGAAGTCCGGGGTGTCCTTCGGGTTGTTGGCGTAGAACTCGGTCAGCGCGCCGAAGATGTCACCGGTGGACTCGTTGAGGCCACCGTTCTCGTTGCCGGAACCGGCGCCACCCGGGGTCGTCTGGAAGATCGCGTGCCCGAACTCGTGGCCGACGACGTCCATCGGCGTCGCCTGGCGGCGGTTGTCCTGCGAGTGCCCGAAGTGGGTCGAGGAGCCGTCCCAGTAGGCGTTGACGTCGTTGAGGCCGACGCTGGCGCGGAAGCCGCCGCCGGCGCCGTCGATGCCGTTGCGGCCCAGCCACTCGCCGAGCATCTTCCACTCGGTCTGGACGCTGTAGAGCGTGTCGACGCAGCCGGTTTCGAGGTCGGTGCCGGAGCCGTTGCCCCAGGTGTTCGTGTTCTTGGTGAAGATCGCGCCGCCCTCGCGGCCGCAGGCGATGCCTCGGCGGCCCGGGTCGGTCATCGAGTAGGAGCTGCCGGAGCCGGACGTGTCGATCGAGACGGTCCCGGCGTAGTAGGAGTTGCCGGTGCCGGCTTCGCGGACGTCGTCGCGGGTGTCGAGGACCTTGCCGGTGGTGCTGTCGACGAAGACGTGCAACTTGGTGGGTTTGCCGTGGTCGCGGCCGCTGACGACGACCTCGTAGGCGAGCTTTGGTGCGTCTCCGGCGAGGACGACGAGCTTCGGCGTGGTGGCGGTGTCTACTGTGGACACCTTGGCCGCGGCGATCTTGGTGGCCTGCTCGGCTTTGAGCGCGGCGCTGGTGCCGACGGCGATCGGTGCGGTGTGGGCGGCTTCGGTGCCGCGGACGCGCCCGGCGCCGTCGGCGACGACGACCGCGTCCCCGCCGACGACCGGTAGGCCGTGGTAAGTGCGCTGGTAGGAGGCGTAGTAGAGCCCGCCGCCACCCGGGGTGACCCCGGTGCGGACGAAGGCCTCCCCGGCGCCCTTGGCGAGCCGGTCGGCGCCGGTGAGGGCGGCCTGGTCGGCGGCGCGGGCGGCGAGCGCCT
This sequence comes from Amycolatopsis camponoti, assembly GCF_902497555.1. NCBI lineage: Bacteria > Bacillati > Actinomycetota > Actinomycetes > Pseudonocardiales > Pseudonocardiaceae > Amycolatopsis > Amycolatopsis camponoti. The sequence continues at coordinate 1,974,217 of NZ_CABVGP010000003.1, forward strand.
CGGGCGGGACGGCTTGTGGCTGGGCGTGCGCGGTGGCCGGGATCGCCGGCACCGCTGCGAAGGTCAGGGCGAGGCCGGCGATCGCCGCCAGCCCTCGTGGGGATCTCATGGGGAACCTTTCCGGGGACACGGGGAGTGTGCCCAGCGGAATAACTGCTGTTATTGCGCCGGACGCGTCCGAGTAAAGGTTCCGCTCGTCAGCGGGTCAATGGGCCGAACGGCCCAGCGCGGGCCGGACAAGATCACGCCGGTTCCCGGCAAACCCCAGGAAAACGGGGTCTTGGCGACTGGTCTGAACCAATTCACCAACTTTGGTAGGAAACTTGCCCCACCCGGACCACTCGCCCCGCAGGTCCGCCGTGTCGACCCCTCAATCACGCGTGTCGACCCTTGAATCACGCGAGTCGACCTCCCGATCACGCGCTGTTCGGTGATCGGCGGTGCGCTCGCGTGATTGAAGGGTCATCTCGCGTGTCTAGAGGGTCGACACGCGTGTCTGGAGGGTCGACACGGCTACGAGTCGGTGCCGGCGGCGGAGTCGAGGCCGCGCTGGTAGGCCTGGATCGCCTCGTCGAGATGACCACGTTGTCGGAGGACGTCGCCGAGGCGCAGGGACGTCGAGACCGCCGCGCCGTGCAGGGACGCGCGGGTCTGGATCTCCGCCGCCTCGCGCAGGAGGCGGGTGGCCTCGGGAAGGTCGTCGCGGGACTGCGCGACCTGGCCCAGCAGGCCCGTCGCCTCGCCGAGGGACTCGACGTCGCGGGCCAGCAGTGGCCAGACTTCCGAGACCAGCGACGCCGCTTCGGCGGGGGCGCCCTGGCGGAGGCGGACCTCGGCCAGCTCCAGGGTCGCGCCCGCGACGCCTTCCTCCGCGCCGATCGCCGCCAGCTGGTCGCGGGCCGACGTCAGCTCCGCGCGGGCCTCGTCCAGGCGGCCCAGCCGGCGCAGCAGGTACCCACGAGCCCAGCGGCAGCGGGCCGCGTCGCGGTCGAAACCCACCGACGCGAACAGGCGGCAGGCCTCGATGAGGTCCTGCTCCGCCCGGGCGGACTGCCCCGTCGCCTGCCACACCTGCGACGCCTGCCGGTGGAACCGCGCCACGAAGTCCGGCCGGGTGGCCACGCGGGTCAGGCGCACGCCGGAAAGGGCCGCGCGCTGGGCCCGGTGCAGCCCGCCCATCTCCATCAGCGGGTGGATCAACGCGCTGAGCAGGCACAGCTCGGCATCCGGGTCGAGTTCCGGAGAGGCCAGCGCCTCCTCGACGCGCGCGATCGCCGTGCCGGCGTCGCCGCTCAGGTACCGGCAGCCCGACCAGCGGTGCACGATCATCGCCCGCAGCCACGGCGGCGCGGCATCGGCCCGTTCCGACGCGTGTTCGAGGGCCTTCTGCGCGCCCGAGACGTCGAACAGCTGCCACTTCACCTCGGCGAGGCAGAAGCGCGCGTAGCACTCGACGTCGCCGAGCCGGTAGTCCGCCGCCTGCTTCCCGGCGAGGGCGAACCGTTCTTCCGCGAGCGCGACGCGGCCCTGTTCGAGGTCGCGATAGCCCTCGTCGAGGGACGCGCGCAGCTCGTCGGCGACGCCGGGAGGGCGGCCGAACCGCAGGTCGTCGACGGTCAGGCCGAGCCGCCGGGCCAGGTAGGCGAGCATCTCCTCCGACGGCGGCCGGCTGCCGGTCTCGACCTTGGCCAGGAACCCCCGGTCGTACCCCGGCTCGGCCAGCTCGCGCTGAGTCCACCCGCGCTCGGCGCGCAGCCGGCGGATCCGCGCGCCGAGCGGTTCGGTCATCTCCCCACGGTAGGTCATGGCCTCGCGGAGCCGTCACGTCAGAGACGCGGGCGTGCCCGGACGGGCATCACGTGTGTCCACGGAGGCATCACCTGGAGTTGCCCCGGTGAGGCGGACACGGGGTTTAGGCAGCTGAGGCTTGAGCGTAGTAGGTGGTTCTGGCTTCGGCCGGGGTGTTCTGGCCGATGGTGGAGTGCAACCTTGCGTGGTTGTAGTAGCGCAGATAGCGGAACACGTCCTGGCGGGCCTGGGCCCGGGTGCGCCAGATCGTGGTGCCGATTTCGGTCTTCAACGTGGCGAAGAAGGCTTCGGCGACGGCGTTGTCGTAGCAGGACCCGACCCGCCCGACCGATGGCCGGATCTGGTGTTCGGCGAGGGCGGTGCGGAACTGGCCGGAGGTGTATTGGACGCCGCGGTCGGTGTGAAACACCGCATCGGGCTGGATGAGGCCGCGGGCCGCAGCGAGGTCGATCGCGTCGCAGACCAGGTCGGTGCGCATATGGCTGGCCATGGCGTGGCCGACGATTTCGCGGGTGTGCAGGTCGATGACGGTGGCCAGGTAGAGCCAGCCTTGGAAGGTGGGCAGGCAGGTGATGTCCCCGACCAGCCTTGTCCCTGGGGCGGTGGCGGTGAAGTCGCGGCGGATCAGATCACCCACCGGGGTGACCGGGCCGGCCGCGGGCCGGGTGGTGACGCGGCGTTTGCGGCGGGTGATCCCGGCCAGACCGTGCTCGCGCATCAGCCGCTCCACCCGTTTGTGGTTGATCGTGTGGCCGCGGCGGTGCAGTTCCGCAGTCACCCGCGGAACGCCGTAGGCGCCACGGTGCTCGGCGTGGATGCTGGTGATCAACCTGACCAGTTCGACTTCAGCCTCCGCCCGCCGGGCCCGATCTGACTCGGCCGCGACCCACTCGTGGAAGCCTTGCCGGCGCAGCCCGAGGACCTGGCACAACCGCTGGACACCGAAGGTGGTGCGGTGTTCGGAGATGAACCGGTAGCGGTAGATCATCGATCCATCTCGCGCGCAAAATAGGCGGCCGCTTTCCGCAGGATCTCCTTCTCTTTCTGCAGCTCAGCGACCTGCTTCCGCAACCGCTGGACTTCATCGGTCACCGCCGGATCCTCCACCATCGGCCCGGCCGCAGCTTCCTGCTTGGCCACGTTCACCCACGACCGCAGGGTCTCGTGGTTGACCCCCAGTTCGCGGGCGATCTGCCGCAACGGACGATCACTCGAGTTCACCAACTCGATGGCGTCACGACGGAACTGCTCCGGGTACTTCGACCTGCGAGACACCAGGACATCCTCCCTCCAGACCACTGTCTGGAATCAAGGTGTCCGGCCCCAAGGGGCAACCCCACACCCGTGATCAGAGGGGCATCACGCGTGATGCCCGCCCAGTCACGCGTGATGCCCCGGCGCGGTCGTCGGCGGGACCGCGGAAACGGACATATTGACGCCTCGCCCGCGCCGGGATAGCGTTCTCTCGCTAAATAGGAAACTTTCCTAACAAAGTGGAGGGCGACCATGCGCCTGCTTCCCCTCGCGACAGCGGCCGCGCTCGCCGTGCCCCTCGCCGCCACCCCGGCCGAGGCGGCGACTCCCGCCGAGGTGCGCGTCGACCAAGTCGGCTACGCGCTGGGCGAGGCGAAGCACGCCTACCTGCTCGGCGGCGCCGCGGGGAAGTTCACCGTCGTCGACGAGCGCGGCCGTACGGTCCGTGAGGGCCGCACCGGTGTCAGTCTCGGTGCCTGGAACGCGCGGTACAACAACGTGTTCGATCTCGACCTGTCCACTGTGGACCGCCCAGGCACCTATCGCGTCAAGGCCGCCGGAGCGACGTCGCCGCCGTTCCGGATCGACACCGCGAGGCGCCTGTTCCGCCCGCTCGTGCGCGCCACCACCGAGTTCTTCCAGGCCCAGCGCGACGGCCACGACGTCATCCCCGGCCGTCTCGACCGCCGGCCGTCGCACCTCGCGGACCGGAAGGCGACCGTGTACGCGGAGCCGAAGTTCCAAGGCGAAGGCGGCGACGAAATCGTCGAACCGCTGAAAGCCCAGGGCGGCCCGGTCGACGTCGAAGGCGGCTGGGTCGACGCCGGCGACTTCGTCAAGTTCACCTCCAACACCGCGTATTCCCTGGCCGAACTGGGCTTCGTACTCCGCGACGACCCCGACGCGGTGCTGGCGAAGGAGGTCCGCTTCGGCCTCGACTGGCTCGACAAGATGTGGGACGGCCGGACGAAGACCCTCTACGCCCAGGTCGGCATCGGCACCGGCAGCGAGGAGTTCGGCTTCCTCGGCGACCACGACGTCTGGCGCAACCCCCAGGACGACGACGCCCTCGACGTCAAGCCCGGCGACCCCGCCTACTTCGTCAAGTACCGCCCGGTCTTCCCGGCCGCTCCCGCCGGCGCGCCGCTGTCGCCGAACCTCGCCGGCCGCGTCGCCGCCGCCTTCGCGCTCGGCGCGCAGGTCCAGGCCCACCGGGACCCGCGCCTGGCCCGCCACTACCTGGCCGAGGCGGCCGCGGTGTTCGCCCAGGCCAAGACGGCGGACGTCGGCGAACTCGTCAGCGCGTTCCCGCACGCCTACTACCCGGAGTCATCCTGGGAGGACGACCTGGAACTCGGTGCGACGCAGCTGGCGCTCGCGGCGCGAGCCCTCGGAGACCCCCGCGCGAACGGCTGGGTCCGCGAAGCGGCGAAGTGGGCGAAGGCCTACATCGGCAGCGACGACACGAGCACGTTGAACCTCTACGACACCAGCGCGCTCGCCCACGCCGACCTCGCCGGCCTGCTGCGCACCGGCGTCCCCGGCGCCGCGCTCGGCGTCCGCGAGCTGGCCGCGGATCTGCGCCGTCAGCTGGACGCGGGGGTCGAGTCGGCGAAGAAGAGTCCATTCCGGACCGCCGTCGACGTCACCGACTTCGACGCCGCCAGCAAGAGCTTCGGCTTCGCCGCCACCGCGCGGCTCTACCAGCGCGTCACCGGCGACACCCGCTACGCGGCCTTCGGCGCGCAACAGCGGAACTTCACGCTCGGCGCGAACGCGTGGGGAGTGTCGCTCGTGGTCGGCGTCGGGACGACGTCCCCGCAGTGCCCGCACCACCAGGCCGCGAACCTCGCCGGACCTTCGAAAGTGCTGTACGGCGCGGTCGTCAACGGCCCCAACGGAGCGGACAACTTCGCCGATCTGCCCTTCCCGGCGGGCGCGAAGGAATGCACCCGTCCGTATGAATCCTTCGACGGCCAGGGAAGTCGCTACGCCGACGACCTCAGTTCATGGCCCAGTAACGAGCCCGCCATCGACTTCACCTCCACGGCGACGTTGGCATTCTCGCTGGCGGGCAGGCCGTAGCATGGGGAAGTGAGCGAACAGTCTGAATGGCCGGACGGCCAGTACCCCGAACGCCCGGTAGAGCGCCACAAGGGCCCGGTCGTGCTGCGCCGCGACCGCCGCGACCAGGGCAGCACCACCGACCAGCGGCTCCTGGACGCGCGCGGCCCGAGCGACTGGGTGCACACCGACCCGTGGCGCGTGCTGCGCATCCAGGCCGAGTTCGTCGAAGGCTTCGGCGCGCTCGCCGAGGTCCCGCGCGCGGTCACGGTGTTCGGTTCGGCCCGCACCAAGCGCGACCACCCGGAGTACGAGCTCGGCCGCAAGATCGGCGCGGCGCTGGCCGACGCCGGGTTCGCCGTGATGACCGGCGGCGGCCCGGGCGCGATGGAGGCCGTGAACCGCGGCGCGGCCGAGGCCGGCGGCTTCTCCGTCGGGCTGGGCATCGAGCTGCCGTTCGAGCAGGGCCTGAACCCGTGGGTCGACCTCGGCGTCAACTTCCGGTACTTCTTCGCCCGGAAGACGATGTTCATCAAGTATTCGCAGGCCTTCATCTGCCTGCCCGGCGGCTTCGGCACGCTCGACGAGCTGTTCGAGGCGCTGACGCTGGTGCAGACCAAGAAGGTCACGAAGTTCCCGGTGGTGCTGTTCGGCAGCGACTACTGGGGCGGGCTCTACGACTGGATCGCCAAGACCGTGCAGGCCGAGGGCAAGGTCAGCCCGCACGACCTGGACCTGCTGCACGTCACCGACGACATCGACGACGCCGTCCGCGTCGTGCAGGAGTCCTACCAGGCCTGGGAGGACACCCACTGATGAGCCGGATCTGTGTCTTCTGCGGCTCGTCGATGGGGTTCTCGCCGCGCTACGCCGAGCAGGCGGCTGCGCTGGGCAAGCTCCTGGCCCAGCGCGGCATCGGCCTGGTCTACGGCGGCGCGAGCGTCGGCACGATGGGCGTGGTCGCCGACGCGGCGCTGGCCGCGGGCGGCGAGGTGATCGGCGTGATCCCGGAGGCGCTCTCGAGCGTAGAGATTTCGCACGCCGGGCTGTCCGAGCTGCACGTCGTGAAGGACATGCACGAGCGCAAGGCCAAGATGGCGGCCCTGTCCGACGGCTTCCTCGCGCTGCCCGGCGGCGCCGGGACGCTGGAGGAGCTGTTCGAGGTCTGGACGTGGGCCCAGCTCGGCCTGCACGGCAAGCCGATCGGCCTGGTCGACGTCGACGGGTACTACGGGCCGCTGGTGGCGTTCGCCGACCACATGGTGACCGAGGGGTTCGTCAAGCCGGAGTACCGGCAGCTGCTGATGACCGACACCGACCCGGCGGTGCTGCTCGACCGGTTCGCGACGTACGAGCCGCCCGCGCCGCCTAAGTGGGCGACGGAGCCGCCGGGGATCTGACGTCGGTGCTCGCCCGGACGAACGCGGCCACCGCCCGCGAGCGCGTCCGGTCGGGCCACGCCAGCAGCACCGACGTCCGGGGCGCGTCGAGCACCGGCAGGCACACGACGTCCGCGCGCACGTGGCGGCGGGCCGACTCCGGGACCACCGCGACGACCTGGCCCAGCGCCACGAGCTGGAGCAGCTGCCCCGCGTCCCGCACCTCGGGCCCGCGCACGTCGCTGCCGGGCCACCGGGGGAGCGGCTCGCCGTCCAGGTCGGCGAGCACCAGCGCCGACCGGTCGGCCAGGCGGTGCCCGCGCGCGAGCATCGCCACCTGGTCCTGCTCCAGCAGCAGCTCGGTGTCGAACCCGACGGAGTCGTCGTGCGGGCCGTGCAGGAACGCCAGGTCGACGCGGCCGTCGCGCAGCATGCGGGACTGCTCGCCGATCCCGCCCACGACGACCTCGACCTCGATCGCGTCCGGGTCGGCCCGGTACCCGGGGAGGATCCGCTCGAGCAGGCCGGCGTCGCCGTCGGGCTTCATCGCCACGAGCAGCTTCGGCACCTCCTGTCCCGCGCGCTGCGCCCGGCGCACCGCGGCGTCCACCGCGTCGAGCGCTTTGCGGCTCTCCGCAAGGAAAACCGCGCCCGCGGGCGTCAGGCTCACGCCGCGGCTCGTGCGGTTCAGCAGCGGCACGCCCATGCGGCGTTCGAGCTGCTGGATGGCGCGCGACAGCGGAGGCTGCGCCATGCCGAGGCGCTGCGCGGCGCGGCCGAAGTGCAGTTCCTCGGCGACGGCCACGAAATACGCGAGCTCCCGCGTCTCCATACCGCCAGAGTATCGGCCGATGCGGCATCGGTGTTGGCTCGCGTGTGCGGCTCGCTGGTGTGCTGGAGTCATGGACGGAATCACTTTGGTCACCGGCGCGAACAAGGGCATCGGCCGCGAGATCGCCGCGCAGCTCGCCACCCTCGGGCACACCGTCGTCATCGGCGCCCGCAGCGCGGAACTGGGCGAGAAGGCGGCCGCGGAGCTGGGCACGGACTCGGTGGTCCTCGACGTCACCGACCCCGCTTCGGTCGCCGCGGCGGCTTCGGCTCTCGAGGAGCGCTACGGCCGGCTCGACGTGCTGGTCAACAACGCCGCCATCGCCCGCCCACCGGGCACCGACCTGGCCCACCAGACCCCCAGCACGGCCGACCTGGGCACGCTGCGCACGATCTTCGAGACGAACTTCTTCGGCGTCATCACGGTCACGAACGCGCTGCTGCCGCTGCTGCGCCGGTCGGCCGCGCCGCGCATCGTCAACGTCTCCAGCAGCGCCGCGTCCCTGACCCGCAACGCCGATCCGGCCGTCGAGCTGCCGATCTCGGCGGGCTACACCCCGTCGAAGACGGCGTTGACGTCGCTGACCTTGCAGTACGCGAGGGAGCTGCGCGGCGACGGCATCCTGGTCAACGCGGTCTGCCCGGGCTACTGCGCGACGGACCTGAACGGCCACTCGGGGTTCCGGACACCGGCGCAAGGCGCGGTGGCGGCGGTCCGGATGGCGACGATCGGAGCGGACGGCCCGACGGGCACTTTTGTCGACGACGAGGGCCCGGTGCCGTGGTGACGGCCTAAACCGGCGGGCCGGTCCGCGCGTGCTGGGGGTGAACCGAAGGGGAGGAACCCACCATGATCGAGTCGAGCAAGCGCGCGGTCCGGCGGCTGGCGGCCGTCCTGCCGGCCCCCGTCTGTGGGGCCTGTACGAGAACATCGACTACGAACGCGGAGGCGGTCGCCAGCTGCTGATCGGCCGCGACTGGCGAGGTCCGCTGGCGCCGAAGTACGACTTCGCGAAGATCACCAGTTCGCTGATCTGGATCGCGAACTAGGCGACGCCCTCGCTCGGCCGCTTGTGGTAGGTGTCCACGTACTCCTGCCCCGAGATCTCCAGGATCTGGTACATCACCTCGTCGGTGACCGACCGGCGGATCGCCGGCGAGTAGTCCTGGCCCTCGTAGCGCGAGAAGTCGAGGGGCTTGCCGAACGTGATGGCGATCTTCGCCGGGCGGGGGATCCGCTTCCCGGCGGGCTGGAGCTTTTCGGTGCCGGTCAGCGCGACCGGCACCACCTTCGCGCCGGTCGCGAGGGCCAGCGCCGCGACGCCGGTGTGGCCGCGGTGCAGCCGGCCGTCCAGGGAACGCGTGCCCTCCGGGTAGATCGCGAAGACGCCTCCCGCGTCGAGCACCTTGCGCGCCGCTTCGAGGGCGGCCAGCCCGGCTTGGGCGTTGCCGCGCTCGACCGGGATGTAGCCGAGCCCGCCGACGAACCCGGCCATCAGCTTGCCCTTGGGGCCCTTGCCGGTGAAGTACTCGGCCTTGCCGAGGAACTTGACCTGCCGCGGCGTCGCGAACGTGATCACGCCGGTGTCGAGCGCGGCCCGGTGGTTGGCCGCCAAGATCACCGGGCCCGTGGTGGGCACGTTTTCGACGCCGTGCACCTCCGGCCGGTACACCGCCCTGGCCAGCGGTCCCAGCACGAACCGGACAAGCAGCGCGATCAAGTGGTCCTCCTCCTCGGGTGCGGTGACCCCAGCATGGCACGATCGTTACTCGTGAGTTGGTTCGAGCGGCGTACGTGGCAGGAGCCCGGGTGGACGCCCGAGGACATCGTGACCGCGAAGGGTGACCGGACGGTTTCGGTCGTGCTACCGGCGCTGGACGAAGAGCGGACGGTGGGCGACGTCGTCGCGTCCGTGCGTCCGCTGGTCGGCAGCGTCGTCGACGAGCTGGTCGTCATGGATTCGGGTTCCACGGACGCGACCGCGCAAACCGCCGAGGCCGCCGGCGCGCGGGTCGTCCGCCGTGAGGACGTCCTGCCGGACCTGCCGCCGGTGCCCGGCAAGGGCGAGGTGCTGTGGCGTTCGCTGGCCGCGACCAGCGGCGACTTCGTCGTGTTCCTCGACTCCGACCTCGTCGACCCGGACCCGGCGTTCGTGCCGTCGCTGCTCGGGCCACTGGTCTCCGAAAACGGCGTCCACCTGGTGAAGGGCTTCTACCGCCGTCCGCTGCGACTGGAGAGCAGCGGCGGCGGCCGCGTCACCGAGCTGCTGGCGCGGCCGGTGCTCTCGGCGTTGCGCCCGTCGCTCGGCGGGCTGATCCAGCCCCTCGGGGGCGAGTACGCGGGCACGCGCGCGTTCCTGGAGTCGGTGCCGTTCGCCGCCGGGTACGGCGTCGAGATCGGGCTGCTGCTCGACGCCGAGGCGCGCTACGGCCTCGACGGGCTCGCGCAGGTCAACCTCGGCGTCCGCAAGCACCGGAACCGGTCACTGCTGCAGCTGGGCGCGATGTCCCGGCAGATCCTGGGCACGGCGCTGGCGCGCTGCGGGATCCCGGCCGCCGACGCGCCGCTCACGCAGTTCGTGCAGGTCGACGAGGAGTGGCTGCCGGACGTCACCGAGGTCCGGGTCGCGGACCGGCCGCCGATGCGGGAAGTGCTCGCCCGTCCTCGAGGGTGAGGACCTGGTCGAAGCCTTCGAGGTGCTCGGGGCGGTGCGTCACGAGGACGACGGTGCCTTTCGCGTGCGCGAGGACGTTCTTCAGGACGGCGTCGCCGTGAGCGGGGTCGAGGCCCTCGACCGGCTCGTCGAGCACGAGGACCTCCGGCGCGGCCAGGACCGCGCGGGCGAGGATCAGCCGCTGACGTTGACCGCCGGAGAGCGCGTCGCCGTCCGGGCCGGTGTCGCGGTCCAGGTCGAGGTCGAAATCCGCGGTCGCGCAGGCTTCTCGCAGCTCTTCGTCGGTGGCGTCGGGCTTCGCGAGCAGGAGGTTTTCGCGGACGGTCGTGTGGAAGACGTGGGCGTCGGCGAGTGCTGCGCTTATCAGTTGGGGCAGGGCCGCGTACTCGGCGAGCGGATGGCCGTCGAGGAGCACCTGGCCGTCCATGGGGGTTTCGAGGCCGAGGAGGAGCCGGAGCAGGGTCGTCTTGCCGGCACCACTGGGGCCGAGGATCCCGACGCGCTTGCCGGGCGGGAGGTCGAGGTCGACGTCCCTCAGCGCGGGCGCCCGGCCCGGGTACCGGACAACGGCTTTCCGGAATTCAATGTGTCCATTGTGGACTTCCCGGGTGTGCTGTGGCCCGGCGGGTCCGGTCAGCACGTCCTTCACGCGGGCGGCCGACGCGCGGATCTCGGGAACGCGGCGGGCGGCGCCGACGAGCGGCAGGACGACTTCGAAGGCGGTCATGGCGCCCAGGGTGAGCGCGGCGGTCCAGGGCACGGAGGCGTGGGCGAGCAGCGCGACGGCGGCGGTGGTCACCAGTTGGACGAGCACCCCGGCGGCGGTGAGCGCGGCGGTCTTTCCCGACGCGGTTCGGTCACTCACGGCGATTTCGTCGACAACGCCGGTCGCCCCGGCGAGGTGTTCGTCGAGGGCCCCGGCGGCCACGAGTTCCCGGTGCCCGGTGACGAGTTCAACGGCCCGTTCGGCAAGTTCGGCCCGTTTCGGAGCGTCGTCCCGAGCGGCCCGCCGGGTGATCCGGACGACCAGCCACGGCAGCAGCACCCCGGCGACCGCCAGCCCGCCCGCGAGCGCGACGGCGGCGGACACGGACGCGGTCAGCGTGACCGCGACGGCGGCGGTCCCGACGAGCGCAGCGACTCCGGAGGGCAGCAGCCACCGCAGGACGGCGTCCTGCAGAGCGTCCACATCGGACACGAGCCGCGTGACGAGGTCACCGCCGGAGAACCGTGAGCCGGGGATGAGTGCCCGGTAGACGCGGGTCCGGAGGGCGCCGAGCCAGCGCAGGACGACTTCGTGCCCGGCGAGCCGTTCGGCATATCGGAGACCACCGCGGAGCAGGGCGAGGGTCCGGACGCCGACGATGGCGACGGTCAGGGCACCGAGCGGAGGCTGTTCGGCGGCGCGGAGGAGCAGCCACGCGGCGGTGGCCATGAGCGCGAGGGCGGCGAGTTCGGCGCCGGCACCGAGAAGGGCGGCGCGGAGAAGCCGGAGGATGTCTTTGGGGGACAGGGCCCAGACCTCCAGAGCAGCCCCCACCCATCCCGGGGGGCGTCCCCGATCCCAGCCTACTGGCGCCGGGGTGCAAAAAGGGGCCGCTCGGCGATCTGTGGACAACTGACCTCCTGTGGACAGAAAAGTTGACAAACCCATCACGCCGCCACCTCCGAGCACACCCGGCCACCCCGCAGCTCGATCACCCGGTCCGCCAGCGAGACCATCGCCGGCCGGTGCGCGACCAGCACCGCCGTACGGCCCGGCAACAACCGTCGCGTCGCCGACAGCACCGCCGCCTCTGTTCGGGAGTCCAGCCGGGCCGTCGGCTCGTCCAGCAGCACCAGCCCCGCCGAAGTCCGCGCCAACGCCCGCGCCAGCCCCACCCGCTGCCGCTGGCCCGCCGACAGCACCTCACCCAGCTCGCCCACCGCGGTGGAGAACCCGCCCGGCAAGCCGGCAGCCACCGAGTCCAACGAAGCCGCCCGGGCCGCCGCCGAGAAGTCGGTCGATGTACCCAGCGAGATGTTCGACGCCAACGATCCCCGGAACAGCGTCGGCCGCTGCGGGACCCAGGCCACGTCGGCCAGCCAGTCCGAAGGAGACAAAGAACGCAGGTCCACGCCGTCCACGAGCACCCGCCCCGAAGACGGCGTCACGAACCCCAGCAAGACAGCCAGCACGGTGCTCTTCCCCGACCCGCTGGGCCCGACCAGAGCCACCCGCGAACCGGCGGGCACCGAAAAGTCCACTTCGGACAGAGCGGGAACCCCGTCGTAGGAAACGGACACCCGCTCGAAGGCGACCGAAGGCGCACCTCGTCGTCGAGTGAAGACAGCCGAGCGCGACGAGACCACCGGTACCGCGAGTGCCTCCCGCAGCGCCGTCAACCCCTCCGCCGCCGCGTGGAACTTCGCGCCCGCCGCCCGCAGCGGCAGGTACGCCTCCGGCGCCAGGACCAACACCAGCAGAGCCGTCCGGGGGTCGAGGGAGCCGGACAGCAGCCGGAACCCGATCGGGACCGCGACCAGGGCCACCGACATCGTCGCGACCAGCTCCAGCACCAGCGACGACAGGAACGCCACCCGCAGCGTCTTCACCGTCGCGTCGGCGTGGGCGGAAGCCATCGCCCGGACCGTCGACGCCTGCGCCGATGCCCGGCCGAACAGCCGAAGGGTCTCCAGCCCGCGGACGACGTCGAGGAAGTGCCCGCCCAGCTTCGTCAGCGACGACCACTGCCGCGCCGTGCGCGCCGCCGTGTGCTTGCCGACCAGGATCGCGAACACCGGGATCAGCGGCAGCGTCGCCGTCACCACCAGCGCCGACACGACGTCCGTCGTGAACAGCCGCACGATCACCGCGATCGGCACCACCGCCGAGACGACCAGCGACGGCAGGTACCCGGTCAGGTAGCTGTCCGTCGCGTCGACACCCCGCGTGATCTGCGTGGCGACGACGCCGGCGCGCTCGGCGGCCGAGCCGAGCAGCCGGCGCCGCAGGCCGGCGCGGACCGTGGCCGCGAACCGTCCACTGAGGACGCCGTGACCCCAGGTCACCAAGACCCGCGAGGCGACAGCCACGACCAGGAAGACCGACACGCCACCGCCGGTGAGCAGCGTGGCCAGCCCTTCGGCCTGGATCAGAACCAGGATCGCCGAGAGCACTCCGAGCACGGCCAGCACGACCAGGTACCGCCGGAGTCCGGGCAGAGCAGGCACCGAAACCCCCTAGAAGTGCAGCAGCGAGCGCTGGTCGAGGGGATGCCGGTGCGCGCGCCAGGTCAGCCACTGCACCACCAGGAGCACCACCACCGCCGGCACGGCGAACCAGCCCAGCACCGCGAACGTGCCGGACGCCGTCGCCGCCTGCTCGACGGTCAGCGTTGACGTCGGGGAAACCAGCACCGTCGGGAACCGCAGCGTGCCCGCGAGCAGCGCCGGGCAGGCCGACAGCACCATCGACGCGACGAGCGCCACCCGATGCCGCCGCGAAGCCAGCCCCAGCCGCGAAACGGCGAGTGCCAAGAACGCCAGCACGACCACGCCGATGCCGAGCGCGGTAACTCCGGAAAGGGTGAAGAACCCCCACCCCGTGGCGATCACGAGGAAAGCGAGCACCGGCGCCGAGAAGGCACGCGCCAGCCGCACCGCGCGGCCGGTCAGCTCCGCCGGCGCGCGCACCGCGAGGAACGCCGCCCCCTGCAAGCAGAACAGCGCGACGAACCCCAGCCCCCACAGCGCCGCGTACGGGCTGAAGAACGCCAAGACATCGTCGGTCGGTGGCAGGCCGAGCACCAGGTTGCCCAGGAACAGGCCCCACGACAGCGCGGTGACCAGCGCACCGCCGACGATGCCCGCCGTCCAGGCGCCGCGCCGCGCGTCCGGGCGGCGGCTGCGCAGCTGCACCGACGCCGTGAACGTGACCAGGCCGAGCAGCAGCGTCACGACCAGCACGTACGCCCCGGCGAACACCTTGCCCTCCAGGTGCGGGAACGCGCCGAACAGCAGGCCGACCGCGGCCACCAGCCACACCTCGTTGGCCAGGAAGAACGGCCCGAGCGCGCCGAGCGTCTGCCGTCGCCGCCGCTCGTCGGCTTCGAACGCGGGCAGCAGCATGCCGACGCCGTAGTCGTAGCCGGCCAGCGCGAAGTAGCCGCAGGTCAGCAGGCCCAGCAGGCACCAGAAGAAGGTCGCCATCGGTCAGACTCCGCTCAGGACGGGCAGCTCGGCGGGCTCGTCCACCGGCTCCGGGCCGCGCTTGGCGACCCGCGCCATGAGCACCCAGTCGGCGACCGCGAGCGCGGCGAACAGCAGGGAAAAGGCGATGAAGGAGAACAGGATCTGGCCGGCGGGGACGTCCGCGATCGCGTCCGCGGTGCGCAGCTTCCCCCAGACCAGCCACGGCTGACGGCCGAGCTCGCGCACCAGCCACCCCATGATCGCCGCGAGGAAGGGCAACGGGATCGCCGCGACCATCAGGTAGTGCAGGAACCGCGCCCGGGTGATCCAGTTCCGGACCAGCAGCAGCGTGCCGAGGATCGCGCAGACGAACATGAGGAACCCGAGCCCGATCATCGCGCCCAGCGGCATGCCGACCACGCTCTCGTCCAGCTTGTCCGGCTGGTACATCTTCAGCTGGCCGAACTGCGCGAAGCCCTGGTTGACCACGAAGATCGAGCCGACGAGCGCCGCGACGACGCCGATCCGCATCGAGCGGCGGAAGAACTCGACTTCGTTGGTGCGCTTGAGGAAGTGCCACGCGCTGACGCCGACGACGAAGAACCCGCCGGTCACCAGCGCGGCGCTGAGCACGTGCGGCAGCGACGCGGCCAGGGCCGGGTTCGAGAACAGCGCGCCGAAGTCGTCGAGGTGCAGCGTGCCGCCTTCGAGGCGGCTGCCGACCGGGTTCTGCAGGAACGAGTTGGCCAGCATGATGAACAGCGCCGACGCGTACGCGGTCAGCGTGACCAGCCAGATCAGCGCCAGGTGCAGCCACTTGTTCATGCGCCCGAAGCCGAAGATCCACAGGCCGAGGAAGGTCGACTCGAGGAAGAACGCGACCAGCGTCTCGATGGCCAGCGGCGCGCCGAAGACGTCCCCGGCGAAGGCGGACAGCCCGGTCCAAGTGAGCCCGAACTGGAACTCCATCACGATGCCGGTGACGATCCCCAGCGCGTAGTTGATGACGTAGAGGCGGCCCCAGAAGCGCGTCATCCGCAGCAGTTCGGGCCTGCCGCCGAGCGTCCAGCGCGTCTGCATCACGGCCACCAGCGTGACCAACCCCAGTGTGAGCAGCACGAACAAGAAGTGGAACGAAGTCGTCGTCGCGAACTGGAGTCTCGCGACCGGGAGGGCGTTCATGTAGTCAGGCTACACATAGACTGGCTACATGTAGCAAGGCGACGTGTAGACTGCGTACTCATGAAGGCGGACACCCTGCGCGGCCACCTCGACGCGCTGCTGCTGGCCGTGCTCGACGGCCGGAAGCTCCACGGCTACGCGATCATCGAGGCGCTCCAGCTGCGCAGCGACGGCGCGCTCGACCTGCCCACCGGCACCGTCTACCCGGCGCTGCGCCGGCTCGAGCGGGCCGGCTGGCTGAGCAGCGAATGGGACGTCGTGTCCGGCCGCAAGCGCCGCACCTACCGCCTCACCCGCTCCGGCGAGCAGGCCCTGGCCGCCGAACGCACCGAATGGCGGGAGTTCACCACGGTCATCGGGGGAGTGCTGGGAGCATGATCGACGAGTACCTGGGGGACCTCGACCAGCGGCTGCACGGCTGCGGCAGGTTCAAGGCCGACCTCCTCGAAGAGGCCCGCGACGGGCTGCACGACGCCGCCGACGCCTACCGCGCGGGCGGCTGGAGCGACGAGGACGCCGAACGCCGCGCGGTCGCCGACTTCGGCCCGGCGGCCGTCGTCGCCCGCGACTACCAGGCCGAGCTCGGCATGCTCAGCGGCGTCCGGACGCTGTGGAAGCTCGTCATCGGCGTCCCGCTGATGCAGGCCTCCTGGGACTACGCCCGGATCCTCACCTTCGGCGAGTGGACGAAGCTGTCGACGCCCACGCCGGAGTGGTACAAGGTGATCGCCCACGCCACCCACGGCGCCGTCTTCGTGGTGCCGGTGATCGGCCTGATCGCCCTGCTCGGCACCCGCTGGCTCAGCCGCCGCCTCGACGCCGTCCGGCTCGCCCGGTTCTGCGGCGTCCTGATCGCGCTGGCCGTCGGCATCAACCTCGCCTCGGTCGGGCTGGTCATCGGCTCGACCGGCTTGGTCGACGTCTCGAGGCTGTTCCTGAGCGTCCCGTGCGTCCTGTTGATGGTCGCGTGGGTGCTGCTTTCGCTCCGGCTCGTCGTGCTCGCGAGACGATCCTGGGGTGGGTATGCCACGATCGTCGCGTGACGACCGCGCTGATCTACCTCGTAGTCATGCTGCTGGTGGCCGCCGTGGTGTTCCTGCTCGCCGCCGTGGTCTTCGGCCGGGGTGAGGAGCTCGCCCCGCTGCCGCCGGGCAGCTCGCCGACGCGGCTGCCCGCCGAGGACATCACCGGCGAGGACCTGCGGGAGGTCCGCTTCCAGCAGGTCCTGCGCGGCTACAAGATGTCCGAAGTGGACTGGGTGATGCGGCGCCTCGGCGTCGAGCTCGACGAGCTGCGCACCCGGGTCGCCGAGCTGGAGCAGCGCGAACACGAGCGGGAGAGCTCGCCCGAAGGCGCCCAGTGACGGACCTGATCCTGTCGGTCGACGTCCGCGCGCCGGCCGGGACGACCTGGCTCGCGCTGACGGACTGGACGCGCCAGGGCGAGTGGATGCTCGGCACCGAGGTCGAGGTCGTCGAGGGCAACGGCCGCAGCGTCGGGTCGCGCCTGTCGGCGTTCACCGGCGTCGCCGGGGTCGGCTTCACCGACACGATGGAGATCACCAGCTGGGAGCCGCCGGTGCGGTGCGGGGTCCGCCACCTCGGCAGCTTCGTGCAGGGCACGGGCGTGTTCCAGGTGGTGCCCAAGGGCGCGACGCACTCGACGTTCGTCTGGGCCGAGCACCTGCGGCTGCCGTTCGGGCCCTTGGGTCGGCTCGGCTGGCCGGTGGTGCGGCCGGCGTTCGCGCTCGGGGTGCGCCAGTCGCTGCGGCGGTTCGCGCGGTTCGCGGAGGACTATTCGGTGGGTGGGGATGAGTGAGCTTCTCGGCGCCGACGGCGTCGCGCGGTGCAGCTGGGGCAATTCGACCCCGGACTACGCGTCGTACCACGACGAAGAGTGGGGCACGCCGCTCCACGGGCAGGACGAGCTGTACGAGCGGTTGTGCCTCGAGTCGTTCCAGTCGGGGCTTTCGTGGATCACGATCCTGCGCAAGCGGGACGGCTTCCGGAAGGCGTTCAAGCAGTTCAAGCCGGCGAAGGTGGCCAAGTTCGGCGACGCCGACGTCGAGCGCCTGATGCAGGACGCGTCGATCGTGCGGAACCGGGCGAAGATCCTGGCCGCGATCAACAACGCGAAGGCGATCGCTTCCCTGGACACCCCGCTGGACGACCTGCTGTGGTCGTTCGCGCCTTCGTCGCACAAGCGCCCGCGGACGATGGCGGACGTCCCGGCGATCACGGACGAGTCCAAGGCCATGGCCAAGGAGCTGAAGAAGCGCGGCTTCGTCTTCCTCGGCCCGACGACGTGCTACGCGCTGATGCAGGCGACCGGCATGGTCGACGACCACGTCAAGGGCTGCTTCCGGGCCGGTCGTGAGTGAGAAACAGGGTTAGAACACTGTTTCTCACTCACGACGCTCACTTGCCCTGGAAGACCGGCTTGCGCTTGCCGACGAAGGCTTCGACGGCCTCGGTGTGGTCGGCGGTCGCGCCGAGCGCGGTCTGGGCGGCGTCCTCGGCGGCGAGCGCCTCGTCGAACGTCGACTGCGCGGCCAGGTTGAGCACGCTCTTGATCTTCGCGTAGGCCACGGTCGGCCCGTTCGCCAGCTTCGCCGCGATCTTCTGGGCGCGGGCGGGCAGTTCCTCGTCCGGCACGACCTCGCCGACCAGGCCGAGCCGCAGCGCTTCGGCGGCGTCGACGGTCCGGGCCAGCAGCATCAGCTCGGCCGCGCGGCCGTAGCCGACCAGCCGCTGCAGCGTCCAGGACGCACCGGAGTCCGGGCCGAGCCCG
Source organism: Amycolatopsis camponoti (assembly GCF_902497555.1). Classification (NCBI taxonomy): domain Bacteria; kingdom Bacillati; phylum Actinomycetota; class Actinomycetes; order Pseudonocardiales; family Pseudonocardiaceae; genus Amycolatopsis; species Amycolatopsis camponoti. Next base: position 1,992,374 of record NZ_CABVGP010000003.1, read on the forward strand.
ACGTTGGCGAAGGCCATCAGGAACGACGACGACTCGGCGGCGATCCGCAGGTCACTGGCGTAGGCGAAGGCCGCCCCGGCGCCCGCGGCGGTGCCGTTGATCGCCGCGATCACCGGCTTCTCCATCGACACGATCGCCTGGACGATCGGGTTGTAGTGCTCCTTCACCGTGTGTAGCGGGGCGGGGTCACCCGCCTGGAGCAGTCCCACGTGCTCCTTCAAATCCTGGCCGGCGCAGAACGCCTTGCCGGAACCGGTCAGCACGACCGCGCGGACGGCTGCATCGCCGGACGCCTCGCGCAGCGCCGCGAGCAGTGCTTCCTTCAGCTCGACGGTCAGCGAGTTGTACGCCTGCGGCCGGTTGAGCGTGAGGGTGCGCACCCCGTCGGCGTCGGCGGACAGCAGGACGTCGGATGTGGTCACGTCTTCTCCTTGCGCGGAAACATCGGTCGTCCGACAGTCTTCCACCCCGCGCGAGCCGCATACCAGCACCGATACGGCGGCAAAAGATCGGTCCGCTGATGCGCCCGGCCGCTGATGAGGGACAATGGACACCAGACCCGGCTGGCTTTCACGCGAGCGCGACCCGGGCGCGCCGGTTGAGACGGAGGGAGCACGCTATGGCGGCCATGAAGCCCCGGACCGGAGATGGTCCCCTCGAAGTGACTAAGGAGGGGCGGGGCCTCGTGATGCGCGTACCGCTCGAGGGCGGTGGGCGACTCGTCGTCGAACTTTCCGCGGAAGAAGCGAAGGACCTCGGCGCCGCTTTGGCGGAGGTCACCGGCTGAGCCGACCCCCTCGAACCGTCCTTCCGTCGCACCCCGGTCTCCCTTCGGAGGCCGGGGTCGCGGTTCCTCTGCGCCCGAAGGTTGCTCACTGTGCGTAATCCGCTACCCCCCGTTCCGACCAGTCTGCTCGACATCGAGGTGGCGGGCGACCTCCGTCGCGGCGCCCCGGTCGCCCGGCTGGTGACGGCCCCCGCCGACGACGTCGAGTCCGAGCCGCTGGAGATCGGCGGCGTCCGGATCACCGGCAAGGCGGGCGACGTGCAGACGGTCCCCGCCGGGGAGGCCCGCTGGATCGCGGGCCTGGGCAACGGCGAGCCGAAGCAGTACCGGAAGGCGGGCGCGGCGCTGGTCCGCGCGGTGAACGCGGGCCTTGCGGACGACGTCGACCATGGCGGCAAGGCGTTCCGCGTGGTGCAGCTGGTGCTGCCGGAGGAGGCTTCCGGCGAGCACGTGACGGAACTGGCACTGGGGCTGCTGCTCGGGGGTTACAAGTTCAAGGTGACGGGCGAGGACGCTGCGCCGTCCGTCCGCACGGTGCGGCTGGTGGCGCACGACCGGGCGGTCCCCACTTTCACCGAGCTGGTCTCGCGGGCGTCGGTGCTGGCGGCGTCGACGGCGCTGACGCGCGACCTCGCGAACACCCCGTCCAACATCAAGACTCCGGCCTGGCTCGCGGACACGGCGGCCCGGGTGGCGGGCCCGCGCGTCGAGGTGGCGATCCGGGACGAGAAGTGGCTGACGGCGCAGGGCTTCGGCGGCGTCCTGGCGGTCGGCGGCGGGTCGTCGCGGCCGCCGCGGCTGATCGAGATGACGTACAAGCCGTCGGGGGCGGCGAAGCACCTGCTGCTGGTGGGCAAGGGCATCACGTTCGACACGGGCGGCCTGTCGATCAAGCCGGCCGACGGCATGCACCTGATGCGCACGGACATGGCGGGCGGCGCGGCGGTGATCGCGGCCATCCGCGGGATCGCGGCGCTGGAGCTGCCGGTGCGCGTGACGGCGCTGGTGCCGGCGGCGGAGAATCACGTGTCGGGATCGGCGTACCGGCCGGGCGACATCGTCCGCCACTACGGCGGCAAGACGACCGAGGTCGGCAACACGGACGCGGAGGGCCGCATGGTCCTGGCCGACGCGCTGGTCTACGGGATCCGCCGCTTCAACCCGGACCTGGTGGTGGACGCGGCCACGCTGACGGGCGCGATGAAGGTGTCGCTGGGGCTGCGTACGGGCGGCCTGTTCGCCACGGATTCCGACCTGGCGGCTTCGGTGGTGGAGGCGGGTGCGCGCGTGGGCGAGGCGTGGTGGCGCATGCCGCTGACGGAGGACTACGCGGAGAACGTCCGCGGCGAGTTCGGCGACGTCCGCCAGACCCCGGCCGGCCCGGGCGGCATCACGGCGGCCCTGTTCTTGAGGGAGTTCACGGCGGGACTGCCGTGGGCGCACTTGGACATCGCGGGACCGGCGCGGTCGGAGAAGAACTACGACGACGTGGTCCCGGGGGCGACCGGTTTCGCGGCGCGGACTTTGGTGGAGCTGGCAGCTTCGCTGGCCTGAGCCCGGCTTCGTGCGGCTGACCTGGGGTTCCGTGGTTGTCCACAGGTCAGCGGATCTGTGGACAACTCGTTGTTCGCAGCCAGTGTCGTCGGTGGGGGCCGATAGGCTGGAGCAGGGACGCCCCCCAGGGACGGGTGGGGGCCGCGGCAAAGTCGAGGGGTCGGCCTCGAAGGGGGCGGTTTCGACGGCGCTGGTGTGGCCGCAGACGTTGGCGGAGCTGCGGGTGAGCGAGCCACCGCGACTTTGCCGGGGGTGGGGTCGGCCTCAGCGCTCGGCCGCCGTCGTCAGGACGTGGTCGCGGAAGCCGGTGACCGCCGGGGTCATCGGCTCGTCGGCCCGCCACACCAGCCCGATCGTCCGGTACGGCCGCGGCTCCAACGGCACCTCGGCCACCCCCGCCGGCGTCCCCGGACCGAACCGCGGCAGCAGCGCCACTCCGAGCCCCGCCGCCACCAGTCCCCGGACCGTGTCCGACTCCTGGCCCTCGAACGCGATCCGCGGGGTGAATCCCGCCGCCGCGCACAGCTCGTCGGTCAGGGTTCGCACGCCGTACCCCGGCTCCAGCAGCACGAACTCCTCGTCGGCCAGCTCCGCCACCCGCACCGAAGCCCGGCCCGCCAGGTGGTGGCCCGCCGGGACCGACAGCAGGATCTCCTCGTCCACCAAGCCCGCCGTGGCCAGCGAAGCCGCCGCGGGAAGCGGTGCCAGCAGGGCCAGGTCCAGCTCGCCGCCCACCAGACGGTCGACCATCTCCTGCCGCGAGCCCTGGACCAGCGTGAACCGCACTCCCGGGTACCGCGCCCGGTGCCCGCGCAGCAGCGACGGCACCAGCGACCGCCCGAGCAGGTGCAGGAACCCCAGCACGACGTGCCCCGACTCCGGCGCCACCTCCTCGCGCGCCAGCCGGACGCCCGTGTCCACCGCCGCCAACCCGCGCTCGGCCGCTTCGGCCAGCAGTTCCGCCGCGCGCGTGAGACGGATGCCGCGGCCGTCCGGAACCGTCAACGGCGCCCCCAGCGCGTCGGCCAGCGCCGCGAGCCGGCGGCTCACCGTCGGCTGCGGCACCCCCAGCAGCTCCGCCGCGCGTGTGACGTTCCTCGTCTCGCGCAGCGCGGCGAGCAGCGGCAGGTGCGGCGCCACCTGCGCCGTCAGCGAGTCATACGTCATCGCATCAATCATGCCAGTTCAGCGCATTGGACGTATTGGTTAGCGCTGCTTACTTTCAGGTCGTGACTTCCACGCGCCGAGTCAAGACCGCCGTCGCCGCGGCCGGGATCTCCTCCTTCGCCCTGCTCTACGCGCCGCAGCCGGTGCTGCCCCAGCTCGCCGCGCAGTACCACCTCGACCCCGGCGGCGCGGCGCTCGCGGTCAGCGTCGCGACCGGCGCGCTCGCCATCGCCGTCCTGCCGATCGCCGCGCTGTCCGAGGTGATCGGCCGGCGCCCGGTGATCCTGACTTCGGTGATCGCGTCCGTCGTCTTCGGCCTGCTGCTGCCGCTGATGCCGACGTACCCCGCGCTGCTCGTCCTGCGCGCGCTCCAGGGCGTCGCCATCGCGGGCTTCCCCGGCGTCGCGGCGGCCTACCTGGCCGAACGCCTCGGCCGCGCGGGCGTCGCCGCCGCGGTCGGCGCGATGATCGCGGGCAACACGATCGGCGGCATGCTCGGCCGGCTGGCCAGCGGGTTCACCGCCGGGCCGCTCAGCTGGCGCGGCGCGCTGTTCGTCGTCGCGGGCGTGGGCGCGATCTGCTCGGCGATCACGGTCGTGACGCTGCCGCCGGGGACGCGCCCACGCGGCGACGCCCAGCTTCGCGCGGTCGCCCGGGGGCTCGTCACGGCGTTGAGCAAGCGGGTGCTGCTCGCCCAGTACGCGGTCGCGCTGCTCGCGATGGGCTCGTTCGTCGCGCTGTACAACGCGGCCGGGTTCCGGCTGACCGGCCACCCGCTGGACCTGTCGCCGGCGATCGCGTCGCTGGTCTTCCTCGCCTACGCGACGGGATCGGTGTCGTCGGCCGCGGCGGGAAGGCTGGTGGCGCGCGTCGGCCGGCGCCGCGCGCTGATCGGCGCGCTGCTGCTGACGGCGGTGGGTGCGGCGCTGACACTGCCGAACTCACTACCGCTGGTCATCGCCGGTTTCCTGGTGCTGACCTGCGCGTTCTTCGCCGCGCACGCGGTGGCGAACGGCTGGGCGGCGGCCGACGCCCCCGAGAACGCCCGCGGCCAGGTGGGCGGCATGTACACGGCGACGTACTACCTGGGCAGCAGCGTCGGCGGCGCGGCGGGAGCGTGGGTCTACGGGCACGCGGGCTGGCCGTGGCTGATCGCCCTGGTGACGGTGTGGCTCCTGCTGGCGGCAGCGGCGGTCGGCGCCTGGACAGCCCCCGCCCGTCCCTGGGGGGCGTCCCCGTTCCAGTCTATCGGCGTGGGCCGACACAACCGGCCGGAACCGGCGAGTTGTCCACAGTCCGGCGGACCTGTGGACAAGTACTCAGGTCGCCGCCGCGACCAGCAGTCCGCCGCCCACCGGTAGCAACGCCGGGACCAGGCGTTCGTCCTCCCGGAAGGCCCGGGCCACCTCGCGCAGCGCCAGCGTCTCCGGATCACGGTGGGACGGGTCGATCACGCGGCCGCCGGCCAGCACGTTGTGGAACGCGATGATCCCGCCGCGCCGCAGCAAGGACACGCCCAGCTCGTAGCAGCCGGGGTACTCGATGTGCGCCGAGTCGACGAACACCAGGTCGTAGCCGCCCGGGGTGAGCCGCTGGAGCACGTCCAGCGCGCGCCCGACGATCAAGCGCGTGCGGCCCGGTGCGAAGCCGGCCTCGCGGAACGTCGCGCGCGCCGCCCGCTGGTACTCCGGCTCGACGTCGATCGAGGTCAGGATGCCGTCGGGGGCCATGCCGCGCAGCAGGCTCAGCCCGCTCACCCCGGCGCCCGTGCCGACCTCGACGACGGCCTTCGCGCACAGCGTCGCGGCCAGGAAGCGCAAGGTCGCGCCCGCGCCCGCGCTCAGCGAGCTGCAGCCCAGGTCATCGGCCCGTGCGCGCGCCGAAGACAGCACCTCGTCGTCGGGCAGGTACCCGTCGACGAACCCGGAGTCGGCCGGTGCGGCCGCGGGGGTGGGCGTGTTCACGCACGGAGGTTAGCGTTGGTTGTCGATAAATCCGCGCAGGCTCCCTGGTAAGCACCCCGGAAGAAGTTCTCAGCCTGCTCTCAGTCCAGTCTCACTAGAACCATAAGGAGTCCGGACAGACTGAAATCCGAGGCCACGGGGAACACCGTGGCGACAGCCCGCGTTGGGTGGAGCAGACAGGAGAACACAGATGGAGGTGCCTGCTCCCGCGATGCAGAACGCCGTTGCCGATGACGACGCCGACGCGGCTCAGCCCGTGTCCCTGGACGAGGCGGTCTGGACGCCGCCGTCCTGGGACGAGGTCGTCCGAGAGCACAGCGACCGGGTCTACCGGCTCGCCTACCGCCTGACCGGCAACACGCACGACGCCGAGGACCTCACCCAGGAGACCTTCATCCGGGTCTTCCGGTCGCTGGCGTCCTACAAGCCCGGCACGTTCGAGGGCTGGCTGCACCGCATCACCACCAACCTCTTCCTCGACATGGCCCGCCGCCGCTCGCGCGTACGGATGGAAGGCCTGCCGGACGACACCGACCGCATCGTCGGTGACGACCCGAGCCCCGAGCAGGTCTTCTCCGACACGCACCTGGACCCGGACCTGCAGGCCGCGCTCGACGAGCTGCCGCCGGAGTTCCGCGCCGCCGTGGTGCTGTGTGACGTCGAAGGGCTCTCGTACGAGGAGATCGGCGCGACGCTCGGTGTCAAGCTGGGCACCGTCCGCAGCCGGATCCACCGCGGGCGCCAGGCGCTGCGCGCGTCGCTCGAGCGCCGGCGCGCTCACGACCGCGAGTCTGCGAAGGTGTCGGTATGACCGCTCCCCGAGGCTGGGCACTCCCCGAGTCGCACTTGCTGCCGGACGCCGTGGTGGCGTTCGTCGACGGGGAACTGTCGCACGGCGCCCGCGATCGCGCGGCGTCGCACATCACGCGCTGCGCCGGGTGCGCCGCCGAGGTGCGCGCCCAGCGCCAGACGGTCGACGCGATCCGCCGCGCGGGTGCGCCGTCGATGTCGGCGGGGTTCCTGGCGAGCCTGCAGTCGATCCCGGAGCACACGGACGTCCCGAGCGCCCCGGACAACCTGGCCATCACGGCCGACGGTCAGCTGGTCGCGGTCCAGCGCCCGGACCGGGTCGCCGGGCTGCGGGACACGGGCGTCCTGGGCGGTGTGTCGCCGTTGGGAACAGCGGCCCCGCTGGGCCAGTCCCCGAACGTCCTGGGCGGCGGCCGGTTGAAGCGCCGCGCGGCACAGGGCGCCGGAGTGGTGGTGTCCGGGCTGGTGTTGAGCGCGCTGGCGCTGGTGGGGACGACCGCGGACAGCGGTGACGGAACCCCGGAAACCGGGGGCGGAGCGCCGCAGCAGGCGAACCTGCTGCCGGCCCAGATGGCGGTGCCGCAGCCGGTGGCGGTCCCGACGTCGACTCCGGTGAGTTCGCCGGCCGCGGTGCCGGCGGGCATCCGCTGAGACTTGTTTCCCGCGAAGGCCGCCACGAGGAATTCCTCGGGGCGGCCTTCGCCATGTCCTGGGCTGCTCGGCTGAAGCGATCAGGGAGTGCGAGCCCTGGAGCGGCTCCCGCCGGTTCCAACGGCGGCTTTTGCATGTCCGAGGGCGGATGGCGCTCCCGAAGTACGGGCCCCAGCCCGGGGCAAGCCCCCATCAGGCCCCGGAACGCAGCCCCCGCCCGTCCCAGGGGGGCGACCCCGAGTCCAGTCTATCGCCGCCCGCTGACGGAAAGCCCTGATCAGCGGCTGAGCCGTCCGTTTGTCCACAATGCCCGCCCCCTGGGGACAGCCGGCCCAAGCAACAGCCATTTCACTGACGTACCGGCAGACTCGGAGCACTGGGCTTGGGTATCGTCACGCCCAGCCACCTGATCTTCTGCACCGGGGAATGATGACCGAGCCGAACGAGAATCCCGAGCAGCCCGGCGCGCGTGATGCCGACCGGCTGGGTCCGCGGCCGCTCGCGCGGCCCGCCGTCGATCCGGCTCAGGCCGCCGTCTTCGGCAGGCCGAGTGGGGTCGACGGGGCGTTCGACCAGCTCTACTCCCCGCAGAAATCCAACGGTGTCCGGCTCGCGCCGCCCGCTCCCGAATCGCTCGCCGAAGCCTTCCGGCGGCCGCCCGGGGCCGAGGGCGTGCTGCTCGAACGGCCGCGCGAGGCCACCGGGGAACCGAAAGAACAAGACCCGCCCCTCTGGCACAGCACCAGCGATCCCTGGCGCGATCCCGGCGCCGGTGCCGTTCTCGCCGGGCCCGCGATGCCGGCCGAAGACGAGGAAAAGCCCGCCCAGCGCCCGCCCGGTGCCCTGCTCAGCCTGCCCGAGGTGCTCTTCGGCCGGCGCGTCCAGCCCAAGGCGCTCGGCCTGCTCGGCGTCGTCGCGCTGCTCGTCGGGGCCGTCGGGGGACTCGTCGGCTGGTGGGTCGCCGACACCGGGAACGAGCTCACCGGCTCCGCCACCATCTCCGAAGCCGAGGCCGCCAAGGAGCGTCCCGCCGGCTCGGTCGCCGAGATCGCCAAGCGCGTCGCACCCGCCGTCGTCTCGCTCGAGGTCTACAAGCCCGGGGCCGACTCCGGTGAGCAGGGCTCCGGCGTCATGATCGACCCGCAGGGCTACATCCTCACCAACGAGCACGTCATCTCCTCCGCGAGCGCCGACCAAGGCGTCAAGATCACCGCCATCTTCATCGACGGCACCCGCACCGAAGCCAAGCTCGTCGGCTCCGACCAGAAGACCGACCTCGCCGTCGTCAAGGTCAACGTCACCAACCCGACCGTCCTGCAGATCGGCAAGTCGTCGGACCTGCAGGTCGGCGACACCGTGATGGCCATCGGCTCGCCGCTCGCGCTGCAGAACTCCGTGACCGCCGGCATCGTCAGCGCCCTCAACCGCCCGATCACCGCGGGCGGCGACAACGGCGCGCCGCCGGTCACCTACGAAGCCATCCAGACCGACGCCGCCATCAACCACGGCAACTCGGGCGGCGCGCTCGTCGACGCCACCGGCGCGCTCGTCGGGATCAACTCCTCGATCCGCTCCTCCGGCGCCGACGGCGGCAGCATCGGCATCGGGTTCGCGATCCCCAGCGACTACGCCGTCAAGATCGCGAAAGCGCTGATCAAGGACGGCAAGGTCCAGCACGCCGACATCGGCATCAACGCCTCGTCGACCGTCGCCGGCTCGTCCACCATGGGCGCGCAGGTGAAGAACGTCGCGCCCGGCGGGCCGGCCGCGAACGCCGGCATCAAGGAGGGCGACGTCATCACGAAGATCGGCGGCCGCCTGGTCCGGGACTCGGCCGAGATGACGGTCGCGGTGCGCGCCCACGACGTCGGCCAGGTCGTCCCGGTGCAACTGGTCCGGGACGGCGCGAGCTTCGTCGTCGACGTAACCCTGGCTTCCGACTGAGTTCCCGCGTTCGGCCTGCCGGAGCGCGGGCCGGGGCGGGTACCCTGGGCGGGTAGGTTCCGAGCGGAGGTAGACGGTGTTCGACAGTGTCGGATGGGGGGAAATCCTCGTCCTCATCATCGCCGGTCTCTTCATCCTCGGCCCGGAACGGCTTCCCGAAGCGGCGTCCTGGATGGCGAAGAGCGTGAAGAAGGTCCGCGACTTCGCGACCGGTGCGCGGGAACAGCTCCGCGAGGAGATGGGCCCGGAGTTCGACCAGCTCCGCAAACCCTTGGAAGACCTGCGCGGGCTGCGCAACTTCGACCCGAAGCGGGTGGTGACGCAGCACCTGTTCGACGGCGACGCGGACCCGCTCGGCCTCAAGGGCATCACGAACGGCAGCCCGAACCTGGGCGGTACCAACGGGACCAACGGGACGAATGGCTCGAACGGCTACACGGCCCAGGCTAAGCAGCCGGAGCCACTCAAGCCGGGGGAGCGCCCGCCGATCGACCCGGACGCCACGTAGGCGTCGCAGTTATCCCCAGCCCTGCCGCAATGTGGACAATTCGGCTGCGGCTCGGCCATTCAGAGCTTTTTGTCTGCCGGCCCCGATAAAATTGGTGCGGGGCCGGACCCCCGGAGAGGGCGGGGGCTGTTTTTGGGTGGGTGGCTGCGGCCGTCACCCGTGAACAGGAGACGGGCCGGGTGCCACGTCGTCGGGTCCACTGTGGACCAACTAAGCACGAACGCCCGTTTGCGCACCGTTTCCGGGGATTTCCCTAGTCCCGGGTCGCGAGCCCCGGCCGAGTGATCGTTTCCTCCTACGTTCGAAGTGGGGGCGGCTGTCCGCCGCTCGCAAACGAAGGGGAGAGAGATGAAATTCAGATCGCTGGGCTGTGCGCTGCTCGCCGTCGGCCTGCTGGGATCGGGGCAGCAGGCGACCGCCGCCACGCAAGCCGCCGCCTGCACCTGGAAGCCCACCGCCCTCGGGGCGGGCACCTCCGTCAGCGCGCAGGTGACCGCCACCGACGACAAGGGGAACTTCGCCGGCTGGACACTGCCGACCGACGAGTTCGGCGAGACCCGCCGTGCCGCTTCCTGGACCAACGGGACCTACACCGACCTCGGCACGGCGGGGACCGCCGGTGCCGCCGTGACCGCCGAGAACCGCTCGGGCGCCGTCGCCGGGACCGCGACCTACTCGCTCTTCGGGTCCGGCTTCCTCTTCCAGAAGGCCTTCAAGAGCTCCGGCGGCACCCTCGTGCAGCTGCCCTTCCCGACTTCGAGCCAGCTGCCCGCGGGCTACACGCTCTCGAGCGCCCTCGGCATCACCGACTCCGGCGACGTCATCGGTGTCGTGCGCAAGCAGAACGGCTCGGGCACGACCCCGGTCCGCTGGCCCGCCGCCCAGCCGGGCACCGTGACGCTGCTGACCGGCCTGCCGTCGGGCCTGGCCGCGGTCGACACGGACGGCTCGATCGTGCTGAACAGCGGGGACATCTGGCGCGACGGGACGCTGACCCACCTCGGCACCCTGCCGGGCCTCGAGTACGCGTGGCCCGAGGCCATCAAGAACGGCCGCGTCGTCGGCTACGGCGTCTACAACGGCAAGAAGGTCGGCGTCTACTGGGACCAGCAGCACGCGGCCCACGTCCTGCCGAAGTCCAGCTACAACCTGTCCAACGGCAACCCGGGCTTCACGATCAACGCGAACGGCCTGATCACCGGCCGGATCGACGAAGCGAACGGCGGCAACGACGCGGCCGGCACCGGCTACGGCGTCTGGAACCAGGGCACCTTCGTCTCGAAGTTCGGCGACCTCAAGGCCGACCTGCCCGTCGTCATCGGCGACGACGGCACCGCGGGCGGCTTCCGCTACGACTCCGCCACGCAGCACTCGACCGCCTACGTCTGGCGCTGCTCCTAGGGACGGCTCAGCGGCCGGCCGGGGTGACGTTCAGCATCATCCCGGCCAGGCCGCGCGCCCGGACCGTCAGCTTCTTCGCCGTCTCCTTGAGCACCACCGACGCCGGCGCGTCCGGCGCGGACAGCACCAGCGGCGTCCCCGCGTCGCCCTGCTCGCGCAGGCGCGGGTCCAGCGGCACCTGGCCCAGCAGCGGCACCTCGGAGCCGATCGACTTCGTCAGCGACTCGGCCACCGCCTGCCCGCCGCCCGAGCCGAAGATCTCCAGGCGGGAGCCGTCTTCCTGCTCCAGCCACGACATGTTCTCGATGACGCCGGCGACGCGCTGACGCGTCTGCAGCGCGATCGCGCCGGCCCGCTCGGCCACCTCGGCCGCGGCCTGCTGCGGGGTGGTGACGACCAGGATCTCCGCGTTCGGGATCAGCTGGGCCACCGAGATCGCGATGTCGCCGGTGCCCGGCGGCAGGTCCAGCAGCAGGATGTCGAGGTCGCCCCAGAAGACGTCCGCCAGGAACTGCTGCAGCGCGCGGTGCAGCATCGGCCCGCGCCACACCACCGGCGTGTTGCCCGGGGTGAACATGCCGATCGAGATCACCTTCACGCCGTGCGCCTGCGGCGGCATGATCATCGTGTCGACCTTGGTCGGCTTCTCGCGCGTGCCCAGCATGCGGGGGATCGAGTGGCCGTAGATGTCCGCGTCCACGACGCCGACCGACAACCCGCGGGAAGCCATCGCCGCGGCCAGGTTCACCGTGACCGACGACTTGCCGACGCCGCCCTTGCCGGACGCGACGCAGTACACCCGCGTCATCGAGCCCGGCTGCGCGAACGGGATGACCGGCTCCGCGGCGTCCCCGCGCAGCGACTTCCGCAGCTCGGAGCGCTGTTCGTCACTCATGACGTCCAGCTCGACCCGCACGTCGACCACGCCCGGGAGCTTCGCGACGGCCTCGCGGGTGTCGTTGGTCAGCGTCGCCTTCAGCGGGCAGCCGGCCACCGTCAGGTAGATCCCGACGGTGACGACACCGTCTTCGCCGACGACGACGTCCTTCACCATCCCCAGGTCCGTGATGGGTTTGTGGATCTCGGGATCTTGCACGCTCTTCAGCGCGCTGCGGACGTCGTCGACGCTGGGGAGCTGCTGAGTGCTGGTCACCCCGTCGATGTTACGACCCGGTAGGAGTGCGGTTGGGCTTGGCCTTCCGGGGCTGGACGTCGAGGTCCTCCCGCAGCCGGTCCAGCTCGCTGCGCAGGTAGTCCCGCGTCGCCACCTCGCCGACCGCCAGCCGCAGCGCCGCCAGCTCCCGGGCCAGGTACTCCGTGTCGGCCTTCGTCTGCAGCGCCCGGTTCCGGTCCTCCTCCAGGGAGACGCGGTCGCGGTCGTCCTGGCGGTTCTGCGCGAGCAGGATCAGCGGCGCCGCGTACGCCGCCTGCGTCGAAAAGGCCAGGTTGAGCAGGATGAACGGATACGGGTCCCACTGCAGCGACACCGCGGTGAGGTTCAGCACGATCCAGATGAACACCAGCAGCGTCTGCCAGAAGAGGTACTTCCCGGTGCCGAGGAACCGCGCGATCCGCTCGGTGAAGCGGCCGAAGGTGTCGGGGTCGATGTTCAGCTTGAACCGGCTCTGGCTGCGCGGCTGGTCCAGCCGCCGTCGGGACGTCGGTTCAGGCACGGTCGGCCTCCAGGTGCTCGCCGGTCTCGCCGGTGGTGTCGTGCAGGCCGGTCTCGCGCCAGTCCTCGGGCAGCAGGTGGTCGAGGACGTCGTCCACGGTGACCGCGCCGAGCAGGTGGTCTTCGGTGTCGACGACCGGCCCGCAGGTCAGGTTGTAGGCCGCGAAGTAGCGCGTGACCTCGGGCAGGGTCGCGTTCGGCCGCAGGGCCGCCAGCCCGGTGTCGACGGCGCTGGCCACGAGCTCCGCCGGCGGCTCGCGCAGCAGCCGCTGGAAGTGCACGACGCCGACGAAGCGCCCGGTCGGCGTCGCGGTCGGCGGCCGGCAGACGAACACCATGCTGGCCAGCGCGGGCGGCAGCTCGGCGTTGCGGATGTGGGCCAGCGCCTCGGCGATCGTGGTGTCGGGCGTCAGCACCACCGGCTCGGGCGTCATCAGGCCGCCCGCGGTGTCGGACGAATAGGCCAGCAGCCGCCGGACCGGCGCGGACTCCTCCGGCTCCATCAGCTCCAGCAGCCGGCTCTGCTCCGCGGGAGCGAGCTCGGCGAGCAGATCGGCCGCGTCGTCCGGGTTCATCGCCTCGAGGATGTCGGCCGCGCGCTCCTCGGCGAGGTAGGACAGCAGTTCCTTCTGGTCGTCGTCCGGCAGCTCTTCCAGGACGTCGGCGAGCCGCTCGTCGTCCATCGCGTCGGCGACCTCGTGACGGCGCTTGAGCGGCAGGTCGCGGACGGTCGCGGCCACGTCGACCGAGCGCATGGTGTCGAACAGCATGAGCAGCTGGCCCGCGCCCTGTGGCTGCTTCGCCAGGTCGGCCAGGCCCAGGCCGGCGACCTCCTCCCAGCGCAGCACCTGCATCGCCGACCGGCGGCGCCCCAGCCCGACGCGCCGCTCGCGGATGGCGAGCTTCGCCAGCACCCAGTCGCGGGTGCGGGTCGGCTCCATCGCGGCGTCGACGACGGTGATCCGCGTGTCCGACCCGGCCAGCGTCGCGTGCGCGTCGAGCAGCTGGCCGAGCACCAGGACCTCGTTGGGGCGCTGGTTGAACTGGCGCATGTTGACCGAGCCGGTGGCGAGCGTGACGGCGCTCGGCTCGATGGAGGTGACGCGCAGCATCGGCACGAAGACCCGCCGCCGCGTGGTCAGCTCGACGACCACGCCGAGGATCCGCGGCGGCTGCGCGTCCAGGCGCAGGCCGGCGACGAGGTCGCGGACCCGGCCGATGGACTCGCCGTCGGGGCCGAAGACCGGCAAACCCGACAGCTGAGCTGCGAAAACCCTGTTGACCGCGGCCATGCCGCCGACCCTATCGGCTGGCTGCCCAGGGAGCGATTTCCGCCACGGTGACGAACGCCGGGTCGTCGCTGTCCTCGCCGGAGTCCGCGAGCTCCTCCGCCATCCAGATCCAGTTCTGGACGGCTCGCACGAGCGTCCACGCGCGGGCTTTCTCGGCGTCCAGCTCCTGTGAAGCGACGATCATGGCGAACCGTTCGTCCAGTGTGGACTCCGTGAAGCGGTTCCAGAACAACGGGATCACGCCCCACTCGGGGTCACCCGCCAGGGGTTTCGGGTCGATGACGAGCCACGGCTCGCGCGTACCGGCCAGCACGTTCTGGAAGTGCAGGTCCTCGTTCACCAGCAGCTCACGCGCCGACGGCCCGAGTTCGCGGCAGATCGCGACGGCGTCGTCGACGAGCCGCCGCTCGAACGGCTCGCCGAGCGCGGCCCACCGCCGGGGAAGCTCCTCGGCGAGCCTTCCGGCTTCGGTGCGCAGGTTCCGGCGCAACGACGGCGGCGCGGGGACGGCGAGGCGCCGCGCCAGCGAGCCGAGCAGCGGGACGGCCTCGCGCAGCGGGAGGTCGTCGAGGGTGCGCGCGGCGTCGAGCCGCTCCAGCAGCAGGACGCCGTCCTCCGGCGCGGACTCCAGCAGCAGCACCGCACCCCGGCCGGCCCATGTGGACAGTGCGAGCGGCTCGTCGGCGGACTCTTCGTCGCGCCAGCCCAGTTTCAGCGCCACCGGCGTGCCGTCGGCGAGCCGGGCGGGCTGCACGACGCCGACGTAGCCGTGCATCGCCTCGCCCTCGAACGTCAGCCCCCACTCGCGCGCGTACCCGGCGGCGAGGTCCGGCAAGGCCGTGAGCCACGGGACGGCCTCCGGGCCGAGCACCCGGGGCGCCCGGCCGGCGAACAGCGGTGGCACGCGGAGATCGTTCACCACCCCAGTCTGGTGGGCGCGTCCAGCGCGTTTCGCCCTGGTCGAGACGGGCGTACGCTGGGTTTTCAGGGGAAAACGCAACCCCGGGAGCAGCCATGGTGGTGGAGATCCTCAGCGCCGTAGTCGTCGCGGGCGGAGCCTGGCTCGCGGCCGGCGTGCGCGTCGTCAAGCAGTACGAACGGGGCCTCGTCTTCCGGTTCGGCCGGGTGCGGTCCCGCGTGTCGGAGCCCGGCCTGACGCTGCTGGTGCCGTTCGTGGACCGGATGCAGAAGGTCAACATGCAGATCGTGACCCTGCCGGTGCCCGCCCAGGACGGCATCACCCGGGACAACGTCACCGTCCGGGTCGACGCGGTCGTCTACTTCAAGGTCATCGACCCGGTCGTCGCGGCGGTCAACGTCCAGGACTACCGGTCGGCGGTCGGCCAGGTCGCGCAGACGTCACTGCGCTCGATCATCGGCAAGAGCGACCTCGACGACCTGCTCTCCAACCGCGAACGCCTCAACGAGGGACTGGAGCTGATGATCGACAGCCCGGCGCTGGACTGGGGCATCCACATCGACCGCGTCGAGATCAAGGACGTCGCGCTGCCGGAGGCGATGAAGCGCTCGATGTCGCGGCAGGCCGAGGCGGAGCGGGAACGGCGCGCGCGCGTCATCTCCGCCGACGGTGAGCTGCAGGCGTCGTACAAGCTCTCGCAGGCCGCCGCGCAGATGGCCGACACCCCGGCGGCACTGCAGCTGCGGCTGCTGGAGACCGTCGTGCAGGTGTCGTCGGAGAAGAACTCGACGCTGGTGCTGCCGTTCCCGGTGGAGCTGCTGAGGTTCCTCGACGCGCAGACGCCGAGGCCCGCGGCGCCCGCCGCACCCGAGCCGGCTCCCGCGGCTCCGGAGCCGGAGCTCGAACTCGGGGAAGCCAAGCCGGAGGAGAACGGTCACGTGACGCCGTCACCGCGCAGCCCCGGCGACGCGGTGCAGCCCGCCGACTAGCTCAGCTGGCCGTTCGCGGCCAGGATGATGAGGGTCGTGAAGAAGCCCACGTACAGCGCGACCACGACGTAGCCGACGATCACGGCGGCCGTGGCCAGGCCGCGGCCGCCCGCTTCGCCGCGGTTCGTCCTGCTCAGCGCGATGTGGCCCATGACCAGCCCGGCGATCGCGGTGATGCCGGAGCAGAAGCCGAGGATCGAGCAGACCAGCGCACCGATCGCCAGCGCGTTGTCCGGCCGGGGCGCGACGGGGACGTACGGCGGCTGGACGTAGGGCGCCGGGCCGCCGTACGGCTGGCCGTAGGCCGGCGGGTACGGCTGCTGGTGGTACGGGTGGGCGTACGACGGTTGCGGCTGGCCGGGCGCGACGTAGGGCGTGCCGGGGATGTGCGCGGCGGGAGCCTCGAACGCGCCGGGCGGCAGCTCACCGGGCTGCTCCGGGGCGGGCTGCTCGGAGGTGGCTCGCTCGGGGGCGGGGACGTCGGCGATCGTGCTGTCGGCCGACGGCGGGTCGTAGTTCTCCGGTGCGTACGGCGCGGGCTCCGCGGTGGGCGGCGGGTCGTACGAAGCGGTCGGATCGGCCGGACGGTCCTTGTCCCCGGACGGGTCGGTCATGGCGGGTCCCCTCGGTGCGTTCAGGACCTCAACCTAGCCGGTCAGCGGAAGTGCCCGTGCGCGACGCCGAACCGGAAGAGGAGCACGAGCGCGACGGCGTTCAGTGCGATCCCGAGGTAGCCCACGACGAACGCGGCGATCGCGAGGCCTCGCCCGGTCGCTTCGCCGCGCTTGGCCCGGCCGTGGGCGACGTGGCCCATGGCGACGCCCGCGATACCGGCCGGCAAGCACACGAAGCTGCCGGCGATCGAGCAGAGCAGCGCCCCGGCCGCGAGACCCGGACCCGGTTCTTCGCCGGGGTCCGGCGTGGAACCGCCGGCCGGGGACCGCCTGCCGAAGGGGTCGTCCGGGTCGTACGGGTGGCTCAAGATCGGCTTCCTCCCCCGGGGGACTTTACGGCGCGGATCGTGAGCGCCCTCATAGCAGGGTTGCGGCTTTCGGGTCATACTCCCCGGTAACCCAGCGCCGCGAGCCGGCGTCGTATCCGGAAAGGGAGCCGTGATGGCCCGTCTCGCCCAGACCGCCGGCCTGACCGACGTGCAGTCGGAGATCCTCGCGACCGTCCGCTCGTTCGTGGACAAGGAGGTCATCCCGCACGCGCAGGAGCTCGAGCACTCCGACACGTACCCGGCGGACATCGTCGAGGGCATGAAGGAGATGGGCCTGTTCGGGATCACCATCCCCGAGGAGTACGGCGGGCTCGGCGAGTCGCTGCTGACCTACGCGCTCGTCGTCGAGGAGATCGCGCGCGGCTGGATGAGCGTGTCCGGCGTGATCAACACCCACTTCATCGTGGCGCACATGATCACCCGCCACGGCACCGAAGCGCAGAAGCGGCACTTCCTGCCGCGGATGGCGACCGGCGAGGTGCGCGGCTCGTTCTCGATGTCGGAGCCGGACCTCGGCTCGGACGTCGCGGCGATCAAGACCAAGGCGAAGAAGACCGACGACGGCTACGTCATCGACGGCGCCAAGATGTGGCTGACCAACGGCGGCTCGTCGAACCTGATCGCGCTGCTGGTCAAGACGGACGAAGGGGCGGAGAAGGCCCACCAGAACCTGACGGCGTTCCTCGTCGAGAAACCGGAGGGCTTCGGCGAGGTCGCGCCCGGGCTGACCATTCCCGGCAAGATCGACAAGATGGGCTACAAGGGCGTCGACACGACCGAAGCGGTCTTCGACGGCTACAAGATCGGCGCCGACATGGTCCTCGGCGAGGCGCCGGGCAAGGGCTTCGCGTACATGATGGACGGTGTCGAGGTCGGTCGCGTGAACGTCGCGGCGCGGGCGTGCGGCATCGCGATCCGCGCGTTCGAGCTGGCGGTGGAGTACGCCCAGCAGCGCAAGACGTTCGGCAAGGCGATCGCCGAGCACCAGGCCGTGGCGTTCAAGCTGGCCGAGATGGCGACCAAGGTCGAGGCGGCCCACCTGATGATGGTGAACGCGGCCCGGCTGAAGGACTCCGGCGAGCGCAACGACGTCGAGGCGGGCATGGCGAAGCTGATCGCGTCGGAGTACTGCGCGGAGGTCACGCAGGACTCGTTCCGCATCCACGGCGGTTACGGGTACTCGAAGGAGTACGAGATCGAGCGCCTGATGCGCGAGGCGCCGTTCCTGCTGATCGGCGAGGGCACGAGCGAGATCCAGAAGACCATCATCAGCCGCGGTCTGCTGCGCGAGTACAAGTCCCGCTCCTGAAGGAAGGCGCCGATTGTCGATACAGCGACAATCGGCGCCCGGCCTTTCGGGGTAAGCGGCTCGCACGGTCCGGGCGTTCTTGACAAGATGGACGCCCAGACCCACGAGTGCGCAGGTGATGATGGTGAGTAGTCCCTTTGGCGGGGGCCGGGCGCAAGGTGGCCTCCCGCGGCTGCCGACCCCGCCGACCGGCTGGCCGATCGGGTCGTACGCGACCTACGGCGAGGCGCAGCAGGCCGTCGACTTCCTCGCGGAGAGCGAGTTCTCCGTCAGCGACGTCACGATCGTCGGCGTGGACCTGATGCTCGTCGAGCGCGTCATCGGGAAGCTCAGCTGGGGCCGCGTGCTCGGCACCGGCGCCGTCTCGGGTGCCTGGTTCGGCCTGTTCGCCGGGCTGCTGCTCGGCCTGTTCGTCAACCAGGGCTTCGCGCTGCAGCTGCTCACCGGGCTCGTGCTGGGCGTCCTCTCCGGGCTGATGTTCGCCGCCATCGGGTACAGCATGTCGCGGGGGCAGCGGCGGGACTTCTCCTCGGCGAGCCAGCTCGTCGCCGGCCGCTACGACGTCCTGTGCCAGCCGCGCTCGGCCGAGCAGGCCCGTGAGCTGCTCGCCCGGCTCGCCCTCAAACCACCTCCGGCCACGACCTGAAAAAGACGGCCATTATCAGGGGAAAATCACAGTTCGAGCTGCAGTGGGCTGAATCGTTACCGATACTGCTTGCGGGGTGTGATCGCCCGGCATAAGTTGTCCGACACCAGTCGGGCGGCCTCGCCCAACCAGCGCGGCGGCCCGATCACTAGCACGTCGGGGTGCTGGCGCGGTTCGCCTCATCGCGTCGTGGTGCCCGCCGGGTGCCGCGGTTTCCGGCGTGCATGCGGGTGAGGAGGCCTTATGGGGAAGAGGATCGGCGCGGGCAAACGGGGGCGCTCGCCCGGCCGTACCGCGGTCCTGCTGGGGGCAGGGGCTCTGGTGACCGGCATGCTGGCCGGTTGCGGTTCGAGCGGCGGGCTCAAGATCAACGTCTACTACGCGCCCGAGGACAGCTTCCAGAAAGTCGTCGACAACTGCAACGCGGCGGCGAACGGCAAGTACGAGATCGTCTACAACAAGCTCCAGCGCGGCGCGGACGACCAGCGCCTGCAGATGGCCCGGCGGCTCGCCGCCGGGGACACCGCGATGGACGTCCTCGGCCTCGACGTGACCTGGGTTTCGGAGTTCGCCGAAGCCGGCTGGGTCGAGGAGTGGAAGGACCAGAACAAGACGGCGGCGACCGAAGGCGTCCTGCAGGGCCCGCTGGAAACGGCGACCTACAACGGGAAGCTCTACGCGGCCACGAAGAACACCAACGTCCAGCTGCTCTGGTACGACGACCGCATCACGCCCACGCCGCCGAAGACGTGGGACGAGATGATCGCCAAGTCGAAGGAGCTCAAGGCGCAGGGCAAGCCGTACAGCATCGTCTTCACCGGCGCGCAGTACGAAGGTCTCGTCGTCTTCTACAACACGCTCGTGGAGTCCATGGGCGGGCACATCCTGTCCGACGACGGCAAGTCCGTCGTCCTGGACGACGGCGCGGTCAAGGCGCTCGCCCTGCTGAAGCAGATCGCTTCCTCGGGCATCACCGACCCGTCGCTGACCAACTCGAAGGAGGACGACGTCCGCCAGACGTTCCAGCGCGGTGACGCCGCGTTCGAGCTCAACTGGCCGTTCGTCTACGCCTCCTACGCCAAGGAAAAGCCGCAGGACGTCTCGCACTTCAAGTGGGCCGTCTACCCCGAGGCGCAGGCAGGCACGCCGGCCAAGACCACGATCGGCGGGTACGACCTCGGCGTCAGCTCGCTGTCGCAGCACAAGCCCGAGGCGTTCGAAGCGGCGCTGTGCCTGCGCAACGCGGAGAACCAGAAGTTCTCGGCGATCAACGACGGGGTGCCGCCGACCATCGAATCGGTGTACCACAACGACACGCCGCTGGACCCGTCGAAGCCGGCGAGCGCCGACAACCCGAACATGGCGCTCAAGTACCCGATGCGCGACTCGATCATCGACGCCATCAAGGACTCGGCGGTGCGGCCGCTGACCCCGGCGTACCAGAACATGTCGACGGTGATGTCGAAAGTCCTTTCCCCGCCGGGTGAAATCGACCCGAAGGCCACCGCGGACAAGCTGCGCGAGCAGCTCAACGACGCGCTCCAGTCGAAGGGAGTGATCCCGTGACCGTCCAGGACTCGACCCCGGCGGACACCTCCGGGGCCACGGTCGCCGAGGCGACCTCCGGCAAGAAGGGCAAGCCCGCCCTCTCGGAAGGGAAGAAGGCCGAACGGAAGCTCGGGCTGTGGCTGTGCGCGCCCGCGTTCCTCGTGATGATCGCCGTCACCGGCTACCCGATCGTCTACTCGATCTGGCTGTCGCTGCAGCGGTACGACCTGAGGTTCCCCGCGCAGCAGGAGTTCGTCGGCCTCGACAACTACGGGGCCGTGCTGTCCAACTCGTACTGGTGGACGGCGTTCGGCACCACGATGTTCCTGACCGTGGTGTCGGTGGCGATCGAGTTCGTGCTCGGCATGGCGCTGGCGCTGGTCATGCACCGCACGCTCGTCGGGCGCGGCCTGGTCCGCACGGTCGCCCTGATCCCGTACGGCATCGTCACGGTCGTCGCGGCGTTCTCCTGGTACTACGCGTGGACGCCGAAGACCGGCTACCTGGCGAACTGGCTGGCCGCGGACGCGGCGCCGCTGACCGACCAGTGGCCGTCGATGTTCATCATCATCCTCGCCGAGGTGTGGAAGACCACGCCGTTCATGGCGCTGCTGCTGATGGCCGGCCTCGCGCTGGTGCCGGACGACCTGCTCAAGGCCGCGTCGATGGACGGCGCGAGCGCGTGGCAGCGGTTCACGAAGGTGATGCTGCCGGTGATGAAGCCGGCGATCCTGGTGGCGCTGCTGTTCCGCACGCTCGACGCCTTCCGGATCTTCGACAACATCTACGTGCTCACCGGCGGCGCGCAGGACACCGGCTCGGTGTCCATGCAGACCTACGACAACCTGGTCAAGGGGCTCAACCTCGGGATCGGGTCGACGATGGCGGTGCTGATCTTCATCACCGTGGCGATCATCGCCTTCATCTTCATCAAGGTGTTCGGCACGGCCGCACCGGGTTCGGACGACGGGGGTAAGCGCTGATGGTGATGGGAACCGTCACGACGGGCCGCAAGCTCAGGTGGGGCCTGGTCGACATCCTCGTGCTGGTGTTCGCGCTGGTGCCGGTGCTCTGGGTCGTCTCGCTGTCGTTCAAGACCAAGGACACGCTGACCGACGGGTCGTTCATCCCGCAGTCGTGGACCTGGCAGAACTACGCGGACATCTTCCAGACGTCGGAGTTCCTGCTGGCGCTGGTCAACTCGATCGGCATCGCGATCATCTCCACGGTGATCGCGGTGGTGCTGGGCACGATGGCCGCGTACGCGATCGCGCGGCTGGAGTTCCCCGGCAAGCAGCTGCTGGTCGGGCTTTCGCTGCTGATCGCGATGTTCCCGCAGGTGTCGCTGGTGACCCCGCTGTTCAACATCGAGCGGAACCTGGCGCTGTTCGACACCTGGCCGGGGCTGATCCTGCCCTACATCACGTTCGCCCTGCCGCTGTCGATCTACACGCTGTCGGCGTTCTTCCGGGAAATCCCGTGGGAGCTGGAAAAAGCGGCGAAGATGGACGGCGCGACGCCGGCCCAGGCGTTCCGGAAGGTGATCGCGCCGCTGGCCGCGCCGGGTGTGTTCACCACCGCGATCCTGGTGTTCATCTTCTGCTGGAACGACTTCCTGTTCGCCATCTCGCTGACGTCGACCACGGCGTCGCGCACGGTGCCGGCGGCGCTGTCGTTCTTCACCGGGTCCTCGCAGTTCGAGGACCCGACGGGACAGGTGAGCGCGGCCGCGGTCGTCATCACCATCCCGATCATTGTGTTCGTGTTGTTCTTCCAGCGTCGCATCGTGGCGGGGCTGACCTCCGGTGCGGTGAAGGGGTAGTCATGGCAGAAATCGTCCTCGACAAGGTGTCGAAGAAGTACCCCGACGGCGCGCTCGCGGTGTCCGAAGTGGACATCACCATCGCCGACGGCGAGTTCCTGGTGCTGGTCGGGCCGTCCGGCTGCGGGAAGTCGACCATGCTGAACATGGTGGCGGGCCTGGAGGACATCTCCTCCGGCGAGCTGCGCATCGACGGCAAGCGCGTCAACGAGAAGGCCCCGAAGGACCGGGACATCGCGATGGTGTTCCAGTCCTACGCGCTCTACCCGCACATGAGCGTGCGGGAGAACATGGCCTTCCCGCTGCGGCTGGCCAAGGTCGACGACCAGACGGTGCGGGCGAAGGTGGAGGAAGCGGCGACGATCCTCGACCTGACCGCGCACCTGGACCGCAAGCCGGCCAACCTCTCCGGTGGCCAGCGCCAGCGCGTGGCGATGGGCCGGGCGATCGTCCGGAACCCGAAGGCGTTCCTGATGGACGAGCCACTGTCCAACCTGGACGCCAAGCTCCGCGGCCAGATGCGGACGTCGGTGTCGAAGATCCAGAAGCAGCTCGGCACGACGACGCTGTACGTCACGCACGACCAGACCGAGGCCATGACCCTCGGCGACCGGGTCGTGGTGCTGCGCGGCGGTTTCGTGCAGCAGATCGGCGCCCCGCAGTTCCTCTACGAGAACCCGGCGAACCTGTTCGTCGCGGGGTTCATCGGCTCGCCGTCGATGAACTTCGTGCCGGCCACGCTGGAGAACAACGAACTGCGGACGCCACTCGGGGTCACGCCGCTGACGGACCGGATCCGGCAGCTGGTGGAGAAGGCGGACGCCCCGCGCGAGGTGCTGGTCGGCATCCGGCCGGAGCACTTCGAGGACGCGGCGCTCGTCGACGCGGCCCAGAAGTCCGGCGGCGGCACGTTCACCGCGCACATCGACGTCCTCGAGTCGATGGGCTCGGAGAAGTTCGCCCACTTCACGGTGGACGGTGAGACGGCGACGTCCGCGGAGCTGGCGGAACTGGCCGCGGACAGCGGTTCGGCCGACGTCCCCGGCTCGGAGTCCCAGATCGTGGCCCGCCTCTCGGCGGAGTCGTCGGCGAAGGAGAACGAGGACCTCGAGGTCTGGTACGACGCGGACAAGATCAAGCTGTTCGACCCGTCCAACGGCAAGAACCTCACCTACGAGGACTAGCCACGAGACCCGGGAAGGGCGCCCTCATGGACTCATGGGGGGCGCCCTTCCCGGCGTTCAGTGCCGGGTGGGCCGGTAGACGAGTTCCTGGATGTCGCCGTCCAGCGTCCGGGTCTCGAGCAGTTCGAGGTCGAAGTCTTCCGCGCCGGCGAAGATCGGGCCCTCCCCGGTCCGGCCGGTGATCACCGGGTAGAGCGTCACCTGGACGCGGTCGACCAGCCCGGCGGCCAGCAGCGCGCGGTTCAGCGAGAGGCTGCCGTGCGAGCGCAGCGGAACGTCGGACTCCTCCTTGAGCCGGGCCACGACGTCGACGGCGTCGCCCCTCAGGATCGTCGCGTCCGGCCAGGCGAGCGGTTCTTCGAGTGTGGTCGACACGACCGTGGCGGGCAGGTTCCGCAGCCGCTTCACCCACGGGTCGAGGTCGTCCTCGGGAACGGCGTTCAGCATCTCGGCGTTGGTCCGGAAGGTGGTGGCGCCGAAGACCATCCGCTGGTCCTCCTCGTACTGGGCGAGGCGGTGCGCGAGCAGTTCCGGCCCCTGCTTGCCCCAGTAGCCGCCCCAGTCGCCGTGGTGGCTGCCGAAGCCGTCGAGGCTGGAGAAGACGTCGAAGGTGTACGTGGCGGTCATGGCCGGTTCCTTTCTTCGGGGGCCAAGCGCGCCCGCCGGCTCTCCAGGAAGGTTCGTTCGGTTTCGTTGCGGGCCAAGGTGATCGCCTCGTCGTAGGCGGCGACCGCCTCGGCGGTCCGGCCCAGCCGGGCGAGCAGGTCCGCGCGGGTGGCGGGCAGCAGGTGGTAGCCCGGCAGGTCCAGGTCTTCAATGGCGGCCAACGCTTGCGCCGGGCCGTGGACCTCGGCGACGGCCACCGCGCGGTTGAGCGCGACGATCGGCGACGACGTCTGCGCCAGCAGCTGGTCGTAGAGCGCCAGCACCTGCGTCCAGTCGGTCGACGGCCCGTCCGTGTGCACGGCGTTGACCGCCGCCTGCAGCTGGTACGGCCCGGGCCGGTTGCGGCGCAGGCACCGCCGCACCAGCTCGTGCCCCTCGGCGATCAGCTCCCGGTTCCACCGCGACCGGTCCTGCTCCGCGAGCACGACCAGCTCCCCCGAGGGGCCCACGCGCGCGGGCCGCCGGGCTTCGGTGAGCAGGAGCAGCGCGAGCAGCCCGAGGACCTCCGGCTCGTCCGGCATCAGCTCGGCGAGCGCCCGCGCCAGGCGGACGGCGTCGGCGCACAGGTCCGTCCGCAGCAGCTCGCCGGAAGTCGACGCGTACCCCTCGTTGAACACCAGGTACAGCACGGTCAGCACCGAGGCCAGCCGGTCGGGGAGCGCGGCGGCGTCCGGCACCCGGTAGGGGATGCGGGCGTCGCGGATCTTCTTCTTCGCGCGGACGATCCGCTGCGAGATGGTCGCCTCCGGCACGAGGTAGGCGCGGGCGATCTCCGGCACCTCCAGGCCGCCGAGCAGCCGCAGGGTGAGCGCCGTCTGCGCGAGCGGCGAGAGTGCCGGGTGGCAGCAGGTGAAGATCAGGCGGAGCTGGTCGTCGCGCACGGGTCCCTCCTCCGGGAGCTCGTCGGATCGGTGCAGCAGCAACGCCTGCGCGTGCCGGGCTTCGCGGGTGGACTCCCGGCGCAGGCGGTCGATCGCCCGGTTGCGGGCGGTGGTGACGATCCACGCGCCGGGGTTGGGCGGCAGCGCGTCGTGCCAGTGCGTGACGGCCACCGCGAACGCGTCCTGCACGGCCTCTTCGGCGAGCCCGATGTCCCCGAGGAGACGCGTCAGCGTGGCCACGCACCGGCCGTACTCCGCCCGGTAGACGTCGTCGAGATCCATCAGCGCCGGCGCGAACCGTCGTCGAACGGGCGCACCTCGATCGGCTGCCCGCAGGCCACCGAGCACTTCTCGGCCCAGACGAGCGCCTGGTCGAGGTCCTCGGCCTGGATCACCCAGAACCCGCCGAGCTGTTCCTTGGTTTCGGCGAACGGGCCGTCGGTGAACGCGGTCGTGCCGCCGGCGGTGCGGACGACCGTCGTGGCGTCCGAGTGCTGCAGCCCGCCGACGAAGACCCACACCCCGGCGTCCTTCATCTCGTCGGTGACCTCGCCGGTCCGGGCCATCATGGCCCGCACGTCCTCTTCGGGCTCCGGCGGCGCGCTTTCGTCGAACTGGACGGCGAGGAGGTACTGCATCATCTCGGGCTCCTTCTGCGGGATCGGGCGAGCGGCTCTCACCCTGGCTACGAACCGGCTCGACGCCATTCGACATCGCCGCGGAAGAATTTTTCGGGAGGCTCGCGAGCCTGAGCACCTATCCCCGCGGGAGCAGGGGCAGGATCGTGTTCGCCGCCGTCCTGGCCAGGGCGCACGTGCCGTCGCCCGCGGTGCCCGCCGTCTCCACCACGCTGAGCTCCGCCAGCTCGCGGTGGCCCGGCAGGCCTCGCGCCGGCTGGGTCGTGTCGACCAGGCAGAACGCGCCCGCGAGCCGGACCCGGGCCTCGCGGCCGCCGAGCTGCTCGGGCGGGGCCGCCGCCTCGTCCGTCTCCACGGTCAGCTTGAAGCTCACCTTGCCCCGGATGCAGCTGTGCCCGGACAGCCCGGTCGCGGGCCGGCTGCCGGCGCCCGCGACGGCTTCGAGATCGGGTTTGTCCAGCAGCACGCACGGCGCCACCAGGCCCCACGAACGGTCCGGGAAGTTCAGCCGCTTCACCTTGTTCGCGGTGACGGTGCTCAGCACCGACCCGACGGCCGCGTCCGCGACGCCGCAGCGGCCGGCCTGGTCGCCGCCGCCGTCAGTGACCGAGAGGTCGAGCCGGTTGCCGTCGGCGAAGGTGATCGCGCGGGTGCACGTGCTGCGGTCGTTGAACATCGATTGCTGCACCGCGACGCCGTCGGGCACCGGCCCGAGGTAGTCGTAGGGCTTGATGTTCGGGTCGGAGTCGAAGGCCAGCGGCCCGACGAGGATCGTGCGCCCGCCGGCGTCGGCCCGGCAGTTCTCGAACGTCGGGGTGGTGACTGCGCCGGGCGCGACCGCCGGCACGTCGAGCAGGCTGCAGTAGTCGACGGTGGCGAAGTCCCCGAGCGCGGCGGACGCCGTCAGCGGCGTGGGCCCCGACGACGGCTCGGGAGCGGCCTGGGTCGTCGCGCACCCGGCGGTGAGCAGGGCGCAGAGCAGTGCGACGACCAAGACGTTCAGACGCGGGTACACGGTGAGCAAGTATCGCGGTATCGAAGCGAAAAACCAGCCCTGACGGGGACATCTCTCACTGTTTTTCGCGCCCGGCCCGGAGAACGTGCAGGTCACCGGATTCCACGGCGGTTTCCCGGGTGCGACGGCGGCCTCCGAACGAATTTCGCTTTTACCGTCCCCTAAGGGAGAGATCCTTCCCGCGAGCGATGCGGAAGAGGGTGCTCCGGTGGTGAAGTGGAGATATCGGAAGTTCTCCGAGGCACGAAGAAAGGGAAAGACGATGAGCGCACCGGTCACCACCCGACGGCTGTCCCGTCCCCGCTACGGCCGCATGATCGGTGGTGTGTGCGCGGGTCTCGCCCAGCGGTGGGGCATGAAGACGAGCACCGTGCGGCTGCTGGCCGTGCTGTCGTGCCTGCTGCCCGGGCCGCAGTTCGTGGCCTACCTGATCCTGTGGGCGATCATCCCGTCCGAGTGACGGCGGTAGTGATCGAGGTGAGGAAGCCGAGCCAGGAAGAAGAGTCGACGGCGAGGTGCGGGCCGGAGGGATCCTTCGAGTCCCGCACCGCCACGGCGGGTGTGGCGAAGGCGACCTCGACGCAGGCGGTGTTTTCGCCCTGGCTATAGCTGCTCTTGAACCAGCCTGACTTGCTCGGGTCCACAGCCCACCTCAACCGCTCATCTCGTTGGCCAGCGCGAAAACCAGATTCCTCGACTCGGTTTCGCCGAGGGCCATCCTACCCAGCTTGCGGAACTGGCGGATGAGTTCGGCGACCTGGGTCTGCTTGACCAGTTGCAGATGGCCGCCCGCGTGGTCCACGTAGCCGAGATCGCTGATGGTGTCCTCCGGGAACCGCAGCACCGAAAACGCACCCCGGAGGCCCGGGTGCGCCCCGACCGCGGCGGAAACCACCTGCACCTGCACATTGTCGAGCTCGGAGAGCTCGACAATGTGCAGCATCTGCGCGACGAGGGCGCTCGGTTTCGCGATCCGGCGGCGAAGGGCCACCTCGTCGATGATCGTGTGGAGCTGAAGTGGATCTTCGGCGTGAAGCCGCTTCGCGCGGTGCATGCGCACGTTGAGGTTGCGGTTGCGCTCGCGAGTGCCGCTCTCGGCGAAGAAGGCAGCGGCGTAGTCCTCGGTCTGCAACAAGCCGGGCACCGTCGCGACCTCGAAGTTGCGGACCGAGACCGCTTCCGCCTCCAGCGCCGGGTAGCTGTTGACCGACACCCCTTCGATCCGGTTCTGGTTGGGCCGCCGCGCTTCGCGGGCGATCTCGACCAGCTCCACCAGCTCGTCCTCGGGCACGCGGTACAGCTCCGCCATCGCCCGGGCGTGCAGCGGGTGGATCGCCCCCTGCCCCTTCTCCAGCCGGGACAGCGTGCTCTTCGAAATGTCGAGGTCGCCGCCCGCCTGCTCCAGCGTCAGGCCGGCCTTCTCCCGCCAGGCCTTCAGCTCCCGGCCCAGCTGCAGCCGTCGAATCGCCGGAACGCTGTAATACGCCAACCCGCGCACCTCCCCGTCGCCATGATCGCGCGGGCAGCAGTGTCCGGGCGGGAGGTCGGCGCCGGGATCCCGCGCCGATCACCCCATCAGGGGCGCCAGCAGGACATCGCTTCGTCGACTTCGTCCACGCCGAGCGGCGGGTGGGGCAGCTCCGACGGCTTGCCGGGCTGGGCGCGCAGGCCGTCCAGCAGCATCGCGAGGCAGCGGCGCCACAGGTCGGGCTCGACCGCGGACGTGAACTCGATCGCCGAGCCGATCATCATGTGCAGCAGCGGGATGTCCGTCGGGGCGAAGTCGGCGCGCAGGCCGCCCGCCGCCTTCGCCCGCTCGACGAGCTGTGTGATCAACGGCACCATGCGGGCTTTCTCTTCCGCGACGTGCTCGTGGCCGAACTTGTTGGACAGCATGATCTCGCGCAGCCCGCGGTCGCCCGAGTGAAGCTCGATCGACTTCCAGGTGAAGTCGACGAACGCCTGCCAGGGGTCGTCGGCCTTCAGCGCTTCCTCGGCGAGGTCGCCGATTTCTTCCATCCGCTCGGCGAACATGGCCTCGACCAGGTGTTCCTTGCTGGGGAACCGGCGGTAGACGGTGCCGACGCCGAGGCCGGCGTGGTGGGCGATGTCGTCGAGCGTGGCTTCGAGCCCTCGCTGGCCGAAGACCACCCGGGCCGAGGCGAGGATGCGGCGGCGGTTGAGTTCGGCGTCGCGCCGCAGCGGCCGCGCCGGTGCGGCGGGACCTGCGTCCCGTGTCATTCCCCCAGTCTAGCTCACAAAGTAGAGGCACCTTCTCCGGTTTGTGTGTACCTTGGGTCGCGTAAGGGGAGATACCTACTCCACATAGCTTCCTGATCACTCCCAGTGAGGGGACACCCATGTCCGAATCCACTCTCGAGGTCGCGCCGCCGGGGGACGTGCGCGCCGCCGAGAACCCCCACCACGCCAGACGGTGGCTGATCCTGGTGATGATCGGCCTGGCGCAGCTGATGGTCGTGCTGGACGCGACCGTCGTGAACATCGCGCTGCCGTCCGCCCAGGTCGACCTGGGCTTTTCCAACGACGCCCGCCAGTGGGTCGTGACGGCGTACGCGCTCGCGTTCGGCAGCCTGCTGCTGCTCGGCGGGCGGCTCGCGGACGTCTTCGGCCGCAAGAACGCCCTGCTCGTCGGCCTGGCCGGCTTCGCCGCGGTGTCGGCGCTCGGGGGCGCGGCCGCCAACATCGAAATGCTGCTGATCGCCCGCGCGGCCCAGGGCGTGTTCGGCGCCCTGCTCGCGCCGGCCGCACTCTCGCTGCTCACCACGACGTTCACCGACCCGAAGGAACGCGGCCGCGCGTTCGGCGTGTTCGGCGCCATCGGCGGTGGCGGCGCGGCGGTCGGGCTGCTGCTCGGCGGCGTGCTCACCGAGTACCTCGACTGGCGCTGGTGCATGTTCGTGAACATCATCTTCGCGGTCGTCGCCTTCGTCGGCAGCTCGGTCCTGCTGCGCAACGAGCGGGACGGCGGCCCGCGCCCGAAGCTCGACCTGCCGGGCACGGTCACCGCGTCGGCCGGCCTGTTCGCGCTGGTCTACGGCTTCGCGAACGCCGAGTCGGACTCGTGGTCGTCGGTTTCGGTGTGGGGCTTCCTCACGGCGGGCGTCGTGCTGCTGGGTGTGTTCGTGTGGCTGCAGCAGCGCGTCTCGCACCCGCTGCTCCCGCTGCGCGTGCTGCTGGACCGCAACCGCGGCGGCTCGTACCTGGCGATGTTCCTGCTCGCCATCGGCATGTTCGCGATCTTCCTGTTCCTGACGTTCTACGTGCAGCAGAACCTGAAGTTCACGCCGATCGAGAGCGGCGTCGGTTTCCTGCCGATGGTCGCGACGCTGATGCTGGCCGCGACGACGGCGACGGCGGTGCTGCTGCCGCGCTTCGGCCCGCGTCCGCTGGTCCCGACGGGCATGGCGATCGCGGCCGTCGGGCTGTTCTGGCTGAGCGGCATCGGGCTCGAGAGCACGTACGCGTCCGGCGTCCTCGGCCCGCTGCTGGTGATGGGCTTCGGCATCGGCCTGGCGATGGCGCCGGCGATGAGCGTCGCGACGTTCGGCGTCGAGGCGCACGACGCGGGTGTCGCGTCGGCCGCGGTCAACACGATGCAGCAGGTCGGCGGCTCGATCGGCACGGCGCTGCTGTCGACGCTGGCCGGCAACGCGGCGACGTCGTACCTCGCGGACAAGGTCCCGACCCCGCAGCTGGCGGCCGAGGCGGCGATCGAGAGCTACACGACGGCGTTCACCTGGGCGGCGGTGATCTTCGCCGCGGGTGCGGTGATCAGCGGCCTGCTGCTCCAGTCGGGCGTCCCGAAGGGCGAAGCCGCCCCCGGCGCCGTGCACATGTGAGCACCGCGTCGTGAGTGGGAAACAGGGTTAGAACACTGTTTCCCACTCACGACTGGCGGGAGCGGAGGGTTTCGATGACTTCGTCGTCCCAGCGGTGGGTCCGGATCAGCCGGTACCGCTCCGCCGCCACCCACATGTACGCCTCGGCGTCCGTCCGGTCGCCGATCATCTCCGCCTGCCGGAGCATCCCCACCACCGGCACGAACTCCTCGTCGAACCAGCGCTGCGCCACGCTCGCCCGGTCGCAGAACTTGCCCTCGTCCTGCATCAGCCGGAAGCCCCACGCCTCCACGTGTTCGCCCAGCTTCGCGTAGTCCCACGGGTCCGACACGATCACCGACGCCCGCGCGTGGCCGGTCAGCGGCACGCGCTCCAGGAACAACCTCCGGTAGTCCTTGACGATCAGGTCGCCCCGGTGGCGGATGCCGCTCGGGTCCAGCTTGGTCCGGACCACCGTCACGAATGCCTCTATTGTGGACAGCCCCTGGGCGAGCGCCACCGACACGCGGTGGTGGCCGTCGATGATGAAGTGCAGCTCGCCCACCCGGTACACCTCGATCGGCGGGATCTCCTCGCCCCGCCGTGCCGCCAACGCCAGGCGCTCCCAGCGCTCGCGGACGCGGCCGGTCGTCGGACGGAAGCGGCGGTCGAAGTCGCGGCTGCGGTCGACCGTGCCGACGATCGAGTCCAGCTTGATCACCCGCAACCCGATCCGGTGCTCGCCCGCGTACCCGAGCGCCTCCACGACCTCGTGGAACGGCAGCATGATGTTGACGTCGTCGGGCTCGCGCCGCAGCCACGTCGAAAGCCGCGAGAGCACCTGGCTCCGGCGAGCGCGGAGGAAGTCGTTTTCCGCGTCGGCGCGGGGAAACCCCGTCTCTTTCATGAGAACTCCATGATCCGGTGGCCCACCACGTTGCGGATCCGGGTTTCGCCGACGACCCGGTCCGGTACCGGCTCGCCGTGGGGGTGGATGTGCCCGTGCAGCAACCACTTCGGGCGCAGCACGTCGATCGTCCGGTGCAGGCACGCGAACCCGCGGTGCGGCGGGTCCGCCCGGTCGCCGAGGTCCAGCGGCGGCGAATGCGTCAGCAGGACGTCGACGTCGTGGCCGTCGCGACGGCGCCGCCACTTCGCGCGCCGCACCAGGCCGCGGGCCCGGCGCGCCTGCTGGCGCTGCGTCCACTGGTTCGGTCCGTCGTTGTAGCGGATCGAGCCGCCGAGCCCGGCGAACCGGATCCCGGCGACGTCGACGACCCGGCCGTCGGCGTTGACGCCGCCCGCCGGGCCCGGCCAGGCCGTGGGGAAACCGTCCTTCATGGACAGCCCGCCGTAGCGCGTGTAGCCGCTCAGGTCGGGGTCGTGGTTCCCGGGCACGAACACGCACGGTGCGTCGAGCGCGCTCGCCAGGAACGCCAGGTAGTCGTAGGGAAGATCGCCGGCGCCGATGACCAGGTCGACGGAGACGGCGCGGACCGCGTCGGTCCACAGCCGCTCGTCGACCTCGTCGGAGACCACCAGCGCTTTCGGCACGCACCCAGGGTACGACGCCGGGCGTCACTTCATCCCGTGTGCGAACCCCGGGTCGGCGACGATGACGAAGGTGATGACGAAGATCCAGACGAGGCTGAGCGCGAGGGCCCAGAACTTGAGGTTGGACAGCATGCGAGGCATCACGAACACTCCAGTGGGGGAAGAGGGGACCTAGAGCCAGCCGTTCTTCCGGAATATTCGGTACAGCAACAGGCAGATCGCCAGGATCACGGTGATCACCAGCGGGTACCCGAACTTCCAGTGCAGCTCGGGCAGGTAGTCGAAGTTCATCCCGTAGATGCCCGCGATCATCGTCGGCACGGTGATGATCGCCGCCCACGACGTGATCTTGCGCATGTCGGTGTTCTGCTGCAGGGAGATCTTCGCGACCGTCGCGTCGACCAGGGTGGACAGCAGCTCGTCGAACGCCGCCACCCGCTCGGACACGGTCGTGAGGTGGTCGGCGACGTCGCGGAAGTAGGAGCGGACCTCGTCCGGCACCAGTCGCGTGTAGCCCTCGGCCAGCCGCTGGATCGGCGTCGCGAGCGGCATCACCGCCCGCCGCAGCTCGAGGACCTCCCGCTTCATCAGGTAGATCTGCTCGGCGCTGACCTGCGACCGGGGCGCGAAGACCTGCGCCTCCATGACGTCGATGTCGTTCTCGATCCGGCCCGTGACGTCGAGGTAGTGGTCGACGACGTGGTCGGTGATCGCGTGCACGACCGCGGCCGGGCCGAGCTGCAGGCGCTCGGAATCGTCGTCCAGCTCACGGCGCAGGCGCGCCAGGCCGGAGTGGTTCCCGTGGCGGACGGTGATCACGAAGTCCCGGCCGAGGAACACCATCAGCTCGCCGGTCTCGACGATCTCGTTCGCCGTGGTGGGGGACTCGTGTTCGACGTAACGGACGGTCTTGACCACCAGGAAGAGCGTGTCGTCGTAGCGCTCCAGCTTCGGGCGCTGGTGCGCTTCGAGGGCGTCCTCGACGGCCAGCTCGTGCAGCCCGAACGTCTCCGCGATGCCCTGGATCTGCTGGGAGTCGGGCTCGTGCAGCCCGATCCAGACGAACCCCTCGTGCCGCTTGCGGACCTCTTTGATCGCTTCGATGTGCGTCCAGCGGCCGGGCAGGCGCTCGCCCGCGACGTACACCGCGCAGTCCACGACGTACGCGGACAGCGGCACCGGGACCGGGCGGACGGGGACGGCGCCCTTGTTGCCGCGGCCGCGAAGGCCGCCGAGCGAGGGAATGGCAGGCATGGGATCTCCTGGGCGTCGTGCGTGGTCGTGCGAAGACGACTGACCAGGGGCGGAACGCGTCCGCCCGGCGACACCAGCGTTCCCGGGAAAAGGCCTACCAGGAGATGAGCCGGCCGGCGGGTGTGGTGGGAACGCTGGGAGTACTAGGGAGCGGACTATCGCCACTACTCATCGGGGTTCCTCACCTCCTTCGGGCCGGGTCCAGAGTGGTGGGGCTCGCGTTGACGCGCGAACACCAATGGTTGAGGGTACTCCTCACTACGGATGCGTGTCGTACCAGCCTCACGCGGCGTTACCGATCCGACCAAATGCAGGCCGCCCCTCAGCGGTAGGTAACCGTTGCCACACAGCTGGATGGCCGTGGCTGTGGTCGGATTGGTAACCAACGGCACAGTACGCGGAACAGGGAGAGACGAGTGCAGTTCGGTCGGTACTACGAGGAGTTCGAGGTCGGTGCGGTCTACAAGCACTGGCCGGGCAAAACGGTCACCGAATACGACGACCACCTCTTCTGCCTGATCACCATGAACCACCACCCGCTGCACCTCGACGCGCACTACGCCGAGGAGACCACGGACTTCGGCAAGAACGTCGTGGTCGGGAACTACGTCTATTCGCTGCTGCTCGGGATGTCCGTGCCCGACGTCTCCGGCAAGGCCATCGCGAACCTCGAGGTCGAGTCGCTCAAGCACGTCAAGCCGACCTTCCACGGCGACACCATCTACGGCGAGACCGAGGTGCTGGACAAGACGCCGTCGAAGTCGAAGGACGATCGCGGCGTCGTGTACGTCGAGACGCGCGGGTACAAGCAGGATGGCCTGATCGTGTGCACCTTCCGGCGGAAGGTGATGGTGCCGAAGCGCTCGTACGGGGAAACTCGGGGCGGGGAGCAGCCGGGCCGGCCGGTGCCGCACGAATGAGGCTGTGTACACGGATGAGGCGCTGATGGACCTGGACGGGATCAAGGAAGTACTGCGCACGTTCGCGGAAGTCGAGGCCCGCGGGGTCTCGCCGCTGTACGAGCACCTGGCCCTGCGGGCGGCCGAGGACGACGACGTCGCCGGGCTGCTGGCCTCGGCGCGCGACGGCGAGGTGCGCGCGACGCTGCTGATGGCGACCGCGCACCGGCTCGTGCAGGCCGACCCGATCCACCCGCTGTCGCGGTACTACCCGTCGCTCGGCGGCTTCGACGGCGTCGACTCGGAGACCTGGCCGCTGTTCCGGTCGTTCCTGCTGGAGCGGTCCGAGAAGGCCAGGGCGCTGATTTCGTCGCGGTACACGCAGACGAACGAGGTCCGCCGGGCGGCGCTGCTGTACCCGGGCGTGGCGCGGGCGGCGAAGGAAGCGGGCGGCAAGGTCTCCCTGCTGGAGGTCGGCTGCAGCGCGGGCCTGCTGCTGGGGCTGGACCGCTTCGGCTACCGCTACCAGTGCGACGGCGGCGAGCAGCTGACGGCGGGCCCGGCGAAGACCCCGGTCGGCCTGCACTGCGCGTTGGACCTGGCGCCGGGCGCCGTCGCGCCGAAGCTGCCGAAGAAGCTCGCGTTGCTCGACCGGGCCGGCCTGGACCGCGCGCCGGTGGACCTCTCGGACGAGGACGAGCTGGCGTGGCTGGAGGCCTGCGTCTGGGCCGACCAGCCGGACCGCATCCGGCTGCTCCGCACCGCGGCGGCCGAGCAGGCGAAGCACCGGCCCCGCCTCATCGCGGGGGACGGGGTCGACGACCTGGAGGCGGCCGCTTCGTCGCTGGAGGGGCCGCTGGTGGTGGTGACGAGCCACGCGCTGGCGTACTTCCCGGAGCCACGGCGAGCCGCGTTCGTGTCGGCGCTGGCTTCGCTGGCGGCTTCGCGGCCGTTGTGGTGGGTGTCGGAGGAGTTCTACGGTGCCGGGCTCGAGACGGTGCTGCCCGGGCGGGACGACCTGGTGGGTGACGGGCTGGCGACGCTGGGCGTCGTGCGCTGGGAGGGCGGGAAGGCCGACGCGCACGCGTTGGCCCGGACCGCTCCGCACGGGCAGCGGATGACCTGGTTGCCGCTGTAAAGCCGCGGAGGTGGCGAATCACGGCATTTCAGGCGCGAGGCAGGGCGTTCCAGTCGCGGAGCGTCACGTAAAGCAGGTCGACCAGCTCCCCGCCCGCCTCCAGGGCCGACAGGTCTGCCGCATCGGACCAGCGCGCGTCCGTTGCGTCGTCACCCGCTGTGAGGACGCCGCCGGCGACCGCGCACCGGTAGTCGTGGATTTCGTACCGCCCCCGGGTCACCGTCCCGACCAGTGTGCCGGGAATCACGTCGAGTCCCGTCTCTTCGGAGAGCTCCCTGACCACGGCCTCTTTGTCCGTTTCGCCCGGTTCGACTCGGCCACCCGGCAGCGACCATTGCCCCGAACCGGGGTCATTCGCGCGCCGGATGAGCAGCAAGCGGCCGTGCGGGTCGAACGCTATGCCGCCGACGCAGCGGATCGTGGCGTCCCCAGGTGCTTCCATGTCCCGAAGGGTAGACGTGACCGACTTGAAAACGGATGTCCTGTACACGGAGAGTAGCCATACGGTACACTTCGGACCACGTGCTGCCCCAAGCGCGGGACTTACCTCCCGTCCGCCTGTTCAGTGCGGTACAACGTAAAAAGTCAGGATTTCTGCTGTTGTCCGGTGTCACCGTAAGAGACGGGATTTGATCGCGGTGAACGTGAAGAAGATTGCGGGCCTCGCCGGTATCGCGTTGGTGCTGTTCTTCGTCATTGCCCAGCCGGGTCAGGCCGCGGGCCTTGTCGGCAACATCGTCCAGTTCCTCCGGGACTCGGCCGAATCGGTGATCACCTTCGTCAGCAACGTGTTCAAGGGCTGATCGCGGGGCTACCCTCGAACCATGTTCGCGCCTCGCGATCCCGACGAGTACCTCCTCGACACCGAGCGGCGGGTCATCCGGATCCGCCGCCACTGGGCGGTGCTGCTGTGGGACACCTTCGAAGCGGCCGCCCTGCTGGCCGTCTGCGTCCTGGTGTCCTACCTGCTGCCACCGGCGCTTTACATCGGCCAGAACATCCTCTGGTACGTCGCGCTCCTCGTCGTGCTGCGGTTCGCCTACGTGGTGATGGAGTGGTGGGTCGAACGGCTGGTGGTCACCGACAAGCGGTTCGTGATGACCACCGGCGTGTTCACCACCAAGGTCCTGATGATGCCGATCAGCAAGGTCACCGACCTCAGCTACGTGCGCACCGCCACCGGCCGCATGATGGGCTACGGCACGATGGTCGTCGAGTCGGCCGGTCAGATCCAGGCCCTCAACAAGATCGACTTCCTGCCGCGGCCCGAAGAGTTCTACGACACGATCTCGGAGCTGGTCTTCGGCGACAAGCAGAAGCAGGCCGAGCGCTTCTCGATGATCAAGGCCCAGCGAGCCGCCCGGGGCAAGAAGCCGGTCGGCTAGCCTCATCCCGCCGCGCGTGTGACGCAGCGCATCGTCGACAATGGACCCGATGCGCATCGACCTGCACGCCCATTCCACCGCTTCCGACGGCACCGACTCGCCGGCCGGGCTCGTCGCCGCGGCCGCGAAAGCCGGGCTCGACGCCGTCGCGATCACCGACCACGACACCACCGCGGGCTGGGCCCCGGCCACCGCGGCCATCCCGCCAGGCCTGACGCTGGTGCCCGGCGCCGAGCTCTCGACCGTCTCGATCAACCCCGAGACCGGCCGTCAGATCAGCGTCCACCTGCTGGCCTACCTCTTCGACCCGACGTCCGAGCCCGTCGTCACCGAGCAGACCCGGCTGCGCGTCGAGCGCCGCACGCGGCTGCGCCGGATGGCCGAGCGGATGGCCGCCGACGGCCTCCCGATCGACGCCGACGAGATCTTCGGCCTGCTGCCCGAGGACTCACCGCCCGGGCGCCCGCACCTGGCCCAGGCGCTGGTCCGGGCCGGGCTGGTCAAGTCGGTCGACGAAGCCTTCGCCGACTACCTGAGCCCGCGCCGCGGCTACTACGTCGCGCGACGCGACACGCCGGTCGAGGAGGCCATCGACATGATCGCCGAGGCCGGCGGCGTCACGGTCATCGCGCACCCCTTCGCCTTCAGCCGCGGCGCCACCATCAGCGAGGAAACCCTCGCCGAGCTGGCCGCGCACGGGCTCACCGGCGTCGAGGCCGACCACCCGAACCACGACGAGCCGACGCGCGCCCGCACCCGCGCGCTGGCCGGCGAGCTCGGCCTGCTCGTCACCGGGTCCAGCGACTACCACGGCACGAACAAGACGATCGCGCTCGGCGAGTGCACCACCGACCCCGGGCAGTTCGAAGAACTCGTTTCGCGGGCGACGGGGTCCCAGGTCGTGAAGGGCTGACATGGCCATCGCCGACTTCTTCGACGCCAAGCTCTTCATGAGCGCGACGATCACCTTGATCGTCATCATGGACCCGCCCGGCACGGTGCCGGTGTTCTTGAGTCTCGTCGGCCGCAAGCCGGTCGCGACCAGGGCGAAGGCCGCGCGGCAGGCCGTCCTGGTGTCGCTGCTGGTGATCAGCCTGTTCGCGGTCGCGGGCCAGGCGATCCTGGCCTACCTCGGCATCGGCATCCCGGCGCTGCAGGGCGCCGGCGGCCTGCTGCTCCTGCTCATCGCGCTGCAGCTGCTCACCGGCAGCGGCCACGAGGCCGAAGCGGCCACGGAAGACGTCAACGTCGCGCTCGTCCCGCTCGGTACGCCGCTGCTGGCCGGGCCCGGCGCGATCGCCGCGACCATCGTGTTCGTCCGCCAGGCCGACGGGCACATCGGCGCGTACATCGCCCTGGCGCTGGCGATCGTCACGACGCACTTCGTGATCTACATCTGCATGCGCTACTCCGGCGTGGTCATCCGGCTGATCAAGGAAAGCGGCATCACGCTGCTGGCCAAGGTGGCCGGTCTGCTGCTCGCGGCGATCGCCGTGGAGCTCGTCGCGAACTCCGTGCGCGGCTTCATCGACGGCGGCAGCTGACCCCGCCTTTCGGGTTGTCCTGCCGGACAGGAACCGGCGGGTTCGTTGACATCGTTGGCACGCCTCCCGCAGATTGAATCCCAGCCCAGCGTTTGAATCGTTTCAACCGCCTTGTGTCGGTTTTCGGAGGCCTCGATGAAGTGGCTCAGAGCATTCCTGCCGGTCACGGTGCTGGTGGCGAGCGGCGTGGTCGCCGCACCCGCCGACGCCGCCCCGAGCTGGCAGAAGTACGTCGTAGCGCCGGCGAGCCGGGACGTGCGGCCGGTCAAGGTGCTGTCGACCGCCGGCGACGTCACGAACCCGGACGGCCTGCTCGGCCGGGGCGTCACGACGTTCAAGCGGCAGGCCCCGCCGCCGAAGCCGGCCTGGCCCACGGGGACCACGGCGGCCGCGTCGTCGTTCCACGCGCCGAACAACGGCGGGAACGGCCAGCCGCGGACGTACGCGCCCGGCAACGCCGTCGACGGCAACACCGACACCTTCTGGAACGACGACACGATCGGCGCCTACCCGGACGTCCTGACCATCACCTCGGCGGCGCCCGTCGCGCTCCCCGGCGTCACGATCCTGTCCAGTGTGGACGGTGTGCCGCAGGACTACACGGTGGAGGTCCTGGACAGTGGCGCCTGGCGCGTCGCGGCTTCGGTGAGCGGCAACACCGCCGTCCAGCGCGCGGTGCAGTTCGACCGGCCGGTGACGACCACGCAGGTCCGGATCACCGTGACGAAGGACCAGAACACGCCGTCGGGGGAGTTCAGCCGCGTCACCGAGGTCTGGCCCGGCCTGGTCGCCGACCCGCCGGTGCCGGTCGCGGTGGTAGACTTCGGCAAGGTCGTCGCGGGCTATCCGAAGATCTCGTTCGCGGGTGCGTCCGCGAACCACCCCGGCATCCGGGTGTCGACCTCGGAAACCCAGCAGTACCTGGGCGAACGCTCCGACTTCTCGCGCTCGGACTTCTCCGGCGGGCCGGGCAGCGACCAGATCGCGGTGCCCGCGACATCGACCGTCTGGCGGGACACGAAGGGCTGTGCTTCCGGCACGCAGGTGTGCGCGGACGGCCTGCGCGGCTTCCGCTACCTGCGGATCAGCCTCGACGCGCTCGCGTCGGACGCGCCGCTCACCCAGCCGTCGGGTGAGGTGCGGATCAACGGCGTCTCGCTCGACTTCACGCCGTTCCTCGGGACGCCGAGCACCTACCGCGGCTGGTTCGAGTCGTCCGACGACGCTTTGAACCGCTACTGGTACGCCGCGTCCTACACCAACGAGCTGGGGATGGACACCTTCCGCGAGTCCGATGTGGACCCACGCGGCGCGTTCTCGCCGTCGCTGGACGGGAAACTGGTGCTGCACGACGGCGCGAAGCGCGACCGGGACCCGTACGTCGGCGACGTCGCGGTCTCCGGGCTGACCGAGTACCTGACCCACCAGGACGGCACCGCGGCTCGCAATGTGCTCGCCGACCTGGCCGACCACCAGCGCGCGGACGGCTGGATCCCGCCGGCGTCGATCAACGACTACACGCTGCCGCTGTTCGACTATCCGCTCTGGTGGGTGACGTCGAGTTGGGACTACGTGCTCTACACGGGCGACACCGCGTACGCGTCTTCGTACTACTCGCAGCTCGTGAAGACGCTCGACGCGTGGTACCCGTCGGTCACCGATTCGCGCGGGTTGCTCGCGAAGGGCCTCAACGGCACGGGCGGCTACGGCGACTACGCGTTCCTGCCGCGTACGGGCGAAGTGACCTACTA
The DNA here is from genome assembly GCF_902497555.1 of Amycolatopsis camponoti. Classification (NCBI taxonomy): domain Bacteria; kingdom Bacillati; phylum Actinomycetota; class Actinomycetes; order Pseudonocardiales; family Pseudonocardiaceae; genus Amycolatopsis; species Amycolatopsis camponoti. Next base: position 2,032,108 of record NZ_CABVGP010000003.1, read on the forward strand.
CAACGCGTTGTACGTCCGGGCGCTTCAGGGCGCGGCGGGCCTGGCGCGGGCGACCGGGCATTCCGCCGACGCTGACCGGTGGCTCGCGCGTGCTTCCGGTGTGGCGTCCGCGGTGAACGCTTACCTGTGGGATCCCGCGGCGGGGGCGTACCTCGACTCCGGGACGGGCGCGGTGCGCCACGGCCAGGACGGCAACAGCCAGGCCATCTTGGCCGGTATCGCGTCGCCTTCGCAGGCCACTTCGGCGTTGGCGCGGCTCGCGGCGGGTGCGTTGCCCTACGGGAACCCGTTCATGGACAACGACACTCTCGTTTCCGATGGCACGAAGCGCGTGTACGCGTTCACGTCGTTCCCCGAGCTGCAGGCGCGGTTCCGGAGCGGGCAGCCGGACTCGGCGATCGACCAGATCAAGCGGATGTACGGCTGGATGGCGTCCCACGACCCGGGCATCACGGCGTGGGAGGGCATCGGCGAGGGCGGGTCGCACTACGAGCAGGGGTACACGTCGGCGGCGCACGGCTGGTCGACCGGCGTCGTGCCCGCTTTGACGAACGAGCTGCTGGGCGTCTCGCCGGCTTCGCCGGGCTTCGCGACGTGGACGGTGTCACCGCACCCGGGTTCGGTCGCCTGGGCGCGCGGAGCGGTGCCGACGCCGAAGGGCGCGTTGTCGGCTTCGTGGACTCAGCAGGGTTCGGTGTTCTCGTTGACGGTGACGGCTCCGCGCGGGACGTCGGGTTCGCTCGTGGTCCCGTCGGGCCGCTTGGTGCTGCTGGATGGGCGGCCGATGCGGGCCGTGGCCGGTGGCCTGCCTGTATCCGGCGGGACGCACACGGTCCTCGTGGTGAAGTAGCCGCTCTTTCCGCGCGGGGCCGGTCGCGCCCCGCGCGGAAAGTGTCGGTGACATTGGGGGCTTCGCCCCCAAGCCGGGGGCTCCGCCACCCGAACCCCCGGAAAAAGTGTCGGTGACATTGGGGGCTTCGCCCCCAAGTCGGGGGCTCCGCCACCCGAACCCCCGGAAAAAGTGTCGGTGGTGGTGCGTAGCGTGGCAGCCGTGAAGGAGCAGATGGGGTTCGACTTCGGCGTCGCGCAACCGGTACGGCTCACGAAGGTGTCGCCGGCGCGGCTGGCCACCTTCGACGACTGCCCGCGCCGGTACCGCCTCGCGTACCTCGAACGGCCCACCCCGCAGCGCACGGGGCCGTGGGCGCACAGCACGCTCGGCGCGGTGGTGCACAACGCGCTGCGGGCGTTGTTCGACCTGCCGGTGCTCAAGCGGGTGCCGCAGCGGGCGGTGGCGCTCGTGGCGGAGTTCTGGAAGGACGCGGGCTTCGAGAGCGAGGAGCAGGCGGCGCGCTACCGGGCGCGGGCCAAGGGGTGGGTGGCGGAGTACGTCGAGGACAACGACGTCACGCACGACCCGGTCGGGCTCGAACGATGGGTGTCGGCGCCGGTGAGCCCGTCACCGGGGGAGAAGCCGTCGATGATCATCGAGGGCCGCGCGGACCGCATCGACGCGCGTGACGGCGCGTTGGTGATCGTGGACTACAAAACGGGACGGCGCCCGCCGGACGAGTACGAGGCCCGGGCGTCGCAGGCATTGGCGCTGTACGCGGTGGCGGCGGCGCGGACGCTGCGGATGCCGTGCACGACGGTGGAACTGCACCACCTCCCGACCGGCACGATCGCGGCGGCCGAGCACACGCCGGAGAGCTTGCAGAGGCAGCTGCAACGCGCCGGCGAGACCGCCTCGGACCTCAGGCTGGCCACGGATACCCTGGACGCGGGCGGCGACGGAGACGAGCTGTTCCCGCCCCGCCCGGACCGCCGTTGCGCCTGGTGCGACTTCAGGCCGAGCTGCAAGGCGGGGCAGGAAGCGGCCCCGCAGATGCAGCCATGGGACCTGCTCGCGCCCTGACAGGGAGGGAAAGTGCCTTCACCGGAAACCGACGAACTGGCCACGGTCCCGCTGCCCACGGGCGCGCCCGAGGTGGAGCGCCCCTCGGCCGGGACTGATGCGGCCGAGGCGCGGGCGGGGTCGCGGAAGCAGGCCGAGCCGCTCGCCGCAGAAGCCGGTCCGGCCGAGGCGCAACAGACGGAGCGGCTCGCGACCGGATCCGGCCCGGCCGAGGCGAGGTCGCGGCAGACCGAGTGGCTTGCGACCGAGCCGGGCGCGCGGGTCGTTCCGCAGGAGACTGAGCCGTTCGCCGCCGGGCCCGGCCCGGCCGAGGCACAGACGGTCCCTCAGGAACGCGTCGAGCCCGAGCGGGTCGAGCCGTCGGATGCTGCGCCGGAGAGCGATGCCGAAGAACCCGCTGAGCCGGGCAAGCCGGGCGGTCGCTGGTGGCGCGGCTTCACCGGCTCCCTCGCGGCCGGCCTCACGGTCCTGGCGATCGGCGTCCTCGTGGTGGCGGCGATCGACCTGAACACGGGCGCGCCGGGCCCCGGCGCGGTGCTGCTGGTCGGCCACCCGGTGGCGGCGGTGCTGGCGTTGCTGGCCCAGCGAGTCGCGGACCGCCGCAACGGTGCCCCCGCCGTGGGTGCGGGCGTCGCGGTGGTGCTGTTCACCGTCTCGGCCCTGACTCTCTTCTGGCTCACCTGAACCGTCGCCCGAGCACGCTTGATGCCCCTGCAATCACGCGAGATGCCGCTCCGGACACGCGTAAAGCCCGCCCGATCACGCGAGTGACCAGCGCCGGAACAGCGAAGCCGGAACTCGCGTGATCGAGGGCCGAACTCGTGACTCGCGTCGGCTACTTCAGGGCCGTCAGGGTGTCGCCGCGTTCTTCCAGCAGGACCGGGCCCGCCGCGCCCAAGCGGACTACCCCCGCGTACCCCCGGCGGTCCACCCCGACCGTCCGGATCGTGGAGCCGTCATTCTCGTTCAGCACCGCCAAGCCGCCCTTGATCGGGACCACCAGCTGTGCCGCGAACAAGATCCCCGGCCCCGATGCGCTGCTCAACGTCCAGCGCGGCGAAAGGTCGTCGCGGGAAAGGGCCAGCATCTTCGACCCGCTGAACCAGTACACGTTCTGCGTCGTCTGGGTCGTCGCCTCGACACCGCCGGCCGGGTCCGCCGCCAGGTCCGTGGCCGGCACGTCCAGCGGGTACGCCGCGCGCTGGGAACCGTCGCCGTTGTAGACCACCAGCAGCTTCTGGTCCGGGAGGACCACCGCCGTCAGGTCGCCGGACATCGCGATCACGCGTGCTCGCTTGCCGGCCAGCACGCTGCTGAACGCCACCGATGGCTCGTCGTCCTTCTCCGGGGCCGCCTTGTAGACCGTCAGGCGGTCCGCCGGGTCGCCCGGGCAGCGCTCGATCACGCCGACCTTGCCCGACGCCGCCGCCACCGTGCCGTACGTGCAGCCCGTGCGGGGCTGCTTGCCCGCGTTGACCAGCGCCGGGACCTGGCCGTACTCCGCGCTCTGCACCAGGTCGTCGCGCCACGTCGTGAGGAGCTTCTTGCCCGTTGCCGTCACGTGGGAGCCGTCGCCGACCAGGCGCGTTCCCAGCTCCGCGTTGCCGTTGCGCTGCGCCGTGATCCGGCCCGTGCCCGGGTCCAGCTGCGTGACTTCGCTGCACCCCTCCGACTTGGCGTAGACGGCGTTCAGCCGACCCCACGTCTCGTTCATCGTGCACAACGGCCGGTCACGCGTGTAGTGCCAGCGGATCTGCCCGGTCAACGGGTCGCGGGCGGCGACCTCGCCGCCGTCCGCCGTCGCCACCGCGTCGCCCGCCACCACCGGGACCGGCGTCGCGCCGCTGCGGGCGCTCCAGATCTCGGCCAGCGAGCCGGGCACCTTGTCCGGCGCTGCCGGCAACGGCGGGGGCGGCGCCGCCTCGGTGCGGTCGGTCGCCGCGCTGTCGCTCGTCACGCCGATGACCAGCGCGGTGGCGACCGCGACGACCGCGACCAAGGCCGCGGCCACCCGGTCCCGCCCGCGGTTCCAAGGCGAACGACGCGCCTTGACCCGCGGAGCGGGCGGAGAGCTCACGGCCTCCTCGGAAGCGTCCTCGAGGACGTCCTCCGAGCCGTACTCAGGGGTCTCTTCAGGCGCGTTTTCAGGCGCCTTCCCGACGTCGCTCACGTGCCCGGACCCCCGCGTTCAGGTTCAGTCTGCCGACGCAGGTGTATCAGACGTCGCGGCGGGACGGCGACGGCGGCGCCGCCGAGCGGGCCGCTCGGCGTTGTCGCCGGCTTCCTTCTCGGTGGCCGGGCCGGTCGCTTCCGGCGCGGTGCCGCGGGTGCGGCGACGCGACCGGGTGCGTCCCTCGGCAGCGGGAGCGTCGTCGGGGGACGAGGCAGCGGCGTTGTCCGCGGCCTCGATCGCCTCGGCCGCGTGCGAGCCACCGCGGGTCCGCTTGCGCGGGGTGCGGTTGCGCTTGCGCGGCGCGTCTTCCGAGACGGTCTCGCCCGGCTTGCCCCGGCCACGCGGGCCGCGGCGCTTGCCGCCCAGGTCCTCTTCCTCCTCGGCGGCCAGGCCGGCCCGGGTGCGGTTGGCCAGTGGCAGCCGGCCCTTCGTGCCCTCGGGGATGCCCAGGTCGGCGTACAGGTGCGGCGACGACGAGTACGTCTCCACCGGCTCCGGCTTGTCGAGGCCCAGGGTGTCCGAAATGAGCTTCCAGCGCGGCATCTCGTCCCAGTCGACGAGCGTGACGGCGACGCCGGTCCGGCCCGCGCGGCCGGTGCGGCCGATGCGGTGGACGTAGGTCTTCTCGTCGTCCGGGCACTGGTAGTTGATGACGTGGGTGACGTCGTCGATGTCGATGCCGCGGGCCGCGACGTCGGTCGCCACCAGCACGTCGACCTTGCCGGAGCGGAACGCGCGCAGCGCCTGCTCGCGCGCGCCCTGGCCGAGGTCACCGTGGACGGCGGCGGCCGCGAAGCCGCGCTCGACCAGGTCGTCGGCCACCTTCTGGGCGGTGCGCTTGGTGCGGCTGAAGATCATCGTCAGGCCGCGGTCCTTCGCCTGCAGGACGCGGGCGATCACCTCGGGCTTGTCCATCGAGTGCGCCCGGTAGACGAACTGCGTGGTGCGCTCGTGGATCGCGCTCGCGTCGTTCTCTTCGGCGCGGATGTGCGTGGGCTGCCGCAGGAACGTGCGGGCCAGCGTGATGATCGGGCCGGGCATCGTGGCCGAGAACAGCATGGTCTGCCGCTCGTCCGGCACCATCCGCAGGATGCGCTCGATGTCGGGCAGGAAGCCCAGGTCGAGCATCTCGTCGGCCTCGTCCAGCACGAGGCCGCGGACCTTGCCCAGCACGAGGTGCTGCTGCTCGGCCAGGTCGAGCAGGCGGCCCGGGGTGCCGATCACGACGTCGATGCCCTTGCGCAGGGCCTCGATCTGCGGCTCGTAGGGGCGGCCGCCGTAGATGGCCAGCGTCCGGATGCCGAGGTGCTTGCCGGCGCCCTTGAGGTCGTTGGCGACCTGGATGCACAGCTCGCGGGTCGGCACCACGACCAGCACCTGCGGGGTGCCGTCGCCCGGCACCTCCACGCGGTGCAGCAGCGGCACGCCGAAGCCCAGGGTCTTGCCCATGCCGGTGCGGGCCTGGCCGATGAGGTCGTCGCCGGCCATCGCCAGCGGCAGGGTGAGCTCCTGGATCGCGAAGGTGCGCTCGATGCCGGCCTCGCCGAGGGCCTTGACGATCTCCGGCTTGACGCCGAAGGACGCGAAGGTCGGGTTCTCGGGCTCGACCTCGACGCCCGCCTGCAGCGGGTGCGAGGTGTCGAGCGCGGCCGGGCCGGTCTCGCTGTGCTCCAGCGCGACGGCGGGGGTCTGTTCGGTTGTGGGAATTTCTGCGGTCAGGGTGATCGCCTCTCTCGTGACCAGCGCGCACAGCCGTGGGTCCGCTCGACACTCGACCGGGAGTAAACCCTGGTCCCTGGCGCTGATCTTCAAGCGCGGAACCGGTCCGCCCCGGGAATGCCGGAAGAGGCGTGCACGCACATTGCAGTACGTCGGCAAGCCAACGTGACCTGCCTGTTCCCGACGCCGGTATGGCGTACGGAAGCTTCTATATCATCCGCAGTGTACCTGGTCAGCAGTTTTTCGACAGTACCCGGCACGCCGGAACCAGTGTGATCGGTCTCGTCCCGACACGCCCGGGTGCTTCGGCGATACCCTGCCCCCGTGACCGAGCCGAAAGAGATCTCAGAAGGCGTAGTCGACCTTCTGGGTGTGATCGCCTACCTCGAACTTTCCGCGTTCGACCGGATGGCCGAAGACGCGCGCAGCGCCCCCACCCTGGCCGGGCGCGCCGCGCTGGCGCAGATGGCCGCGGCGGAGATCGGTCACTACGGCCTGCTCGGCAGGCACCTCGCCGCGCACGACGTCAAGATCGAGGACGCGATGTCGCCGTTCGTGGCCCAGGTCGACGCCTGGCACGCCTCGACGCGGCCGAAGTCGTGGCTGGAGTCGCTGGTCAAGGCCTACGTCGGCGACGGCCTGGCCGCCGACCTCTACCGGGAGATCGCCAGCTGGCTCGACCCGGAGACCAAGGACCTCGTGCTCACCGTGCTCGCCGACACCGGCCACTCGGCGTTCGCCGAGCGCGAAGTCGCCGCCGGCATCGAAGCCGACCCCAAGACCCGCGACAAGCTGGCCCTCTGGGGGCGCCGCCTGCTCGGTGAGGCGCTGACCCAGGCCCAGTACGTCGTCGCCGAGCGCGACGGGCTCGCCGAGCTCATCATCGGCGGCTCGGGTGACCTCTCCGGAATTGCCGCGTTGTTCCGGCGGTTGCAACAGGGGCACACCAAGCGCATGCAGGCGCTCGGCCTGGGCTGACCCCGATGGAGTACCCGGAAGTGACGACGCGGTCGAGCGCGGACATGCGCCACCGGAACGAGCCCGTTCGGTTAGCCTTGCCGAGCACATCCCTTACGAATTTCCAGCGGAGGTCCCACGTGGAGGTCAAGATCGGCATCAAGGACACGCCGCGCGAGCTGGTGGTGTCCAGTGGCCAGTCTCCCGAAGAGGTGGAGAAGCTGGTCGCCGAGGCCCTGACGGCCGGTGACGGGCTCTTCCGCATCAGCGACGAGAAGGGGCGCAAGTACATCGTCCCGTCCGACCGCATCGCGTACGTCGAGATCGCCCCGTCCGACGTCCGCAAGGTCGGGTTCGGCGTCGGCGACTGACTCGGAGCCACTCGAAGGCCACCCCGGGCCCGCCCGGGGTGGCCTTCGTGCGCTCCGGGTTCACCGGATCGGTCGGTTCTCCTTGGTGTGTCGCGATTCCGCCGCCTAACTTCGGCGAGCGATCCGGTGTCACGGGACCCGGACGCCCCGACCCCCAGGAGCACCCAGCATGACCACTGTCGAGCCGATGGCGAGCGACGTGGCGGATCTCGTGCGGAACACCCTCTCCGCGCACAAGTCGATGTTCCTCGCGACCTCGGGCAGCGACGGCCCGTGGGTCGGAGGCGTGTATTTCGCCGAGAGCGGACCGTTCACGCTGAACCTCGTCCTCGAGGACCGGGGCCGGACCCTGGCCGCGGTCCGCGAGAACCCGGTCGTCTCGGTGGTGGTGTCGACGGGCTCGCCGATGCAGCCGTTCCTGCAGGCCCAGGCGCTGGCCGAGGTCGTCCCGGCCGACGACGACGCGCTGGTGCGCGACCTGCTCGTCGCGAAGGTGCCCGAGGCGGGGCCGTTCCTGGCCGCCCCGGTCACCGCGGTGCGCCTGAGCGTCCGCAAGTGGCGCGCGACGGACATCCCGAACGGCTGGCTGCCCGGGCGTGAGCTGCCGGGCCCGCTGCCCGGCCCGCGCCACCCCTGATCCGGCCGGGTCGGCCGCCGCGCGGGTCGGCCGCCCCGGTTCCGAGGTCCGTGAAGGCCTCCTCGACCGAGGGGGCCTTCACGGCGTTCTAGGCGTTGAGCTCTTCGAGCGTCGTGGGGACGTGGAACGGCGGCGTGCTCGTGCCGGTGATCCGGTACCGCCCCCACGGGTCCGGGTCCGACAGCTCCCCGGTGGCCGAATACGCGCCGGCCTGGATCGAGACGGCCTTCTTCTTGCCGCCGGCCAGGCGAGTCAGCTCGTCGTTCACCGCGACCCGGCCGTACCAGCGGTAGAAGCCGTCGATCGGCTGGAAGTAGCCGCGCAGCTCCACCGTCGTCGACAGCGACACGCCGTCGACCTCCAGCGTCGCCGGACCGCTGTAGCCGTCTTCGTCGTGCTCGCTCATGACGTCTCCTCCAACGACTCGGACTCCGCGCGGCCCAGCTGGACCACCTTGTTGGCTTCCAGGGGCTGGTTCGGGTCGATGACCACGCCGTGCTGGCGGGTCAGCCCGTCGATGGCCGCCCAGATGATCTGCGTCAGGTACTCGACCACCGCGTCGCGGCCCATCGAGCGGCGGTCGAGCCACCACTCGCCGGTGTTCTGGACCATGCCGACGATCCCGTGCGCCCACGGCTCGGCCGCGCCGGAGTCCATGTTGAACATCCGCATGTAGTCGCCCAGCAGCGCGGTCAGCGCCGTCGCGATCAGTTCCTTGTCCTCGGCCACGACGTCCGACGACACCGGTTTCTCCGGCCGCCCGTGCGCCAGCAGCCGGTACAGGTTCGGGTGCTCCTCGATCACCGTGAAGAACGCGTCGAGGGCCATCCGGATCCGCGGGACCGGCGCGAGCTCGGCGTTGATCGCCGGGATCAGCCGCTCGAAGAGGATCTCCGTGCCGCGCTGGCCGAGGGCCACGTAGAGGTCGGCCTTGTCGTCGAAGTGCCGGTACAGCACGGGTTTCGTGACGCCCGCCTCCGCGGCGACGTCCTCCATGCCGAGGTCAGGGCCGTGCGTGTCGAGCGCCCGCAGCGCGGCCTCGACGAACTCCTTGCGCCGCGCGATCCGGTGCTTGCGCCAGCGGTCGCGGCGGGCGTCGCCGGTCGCCTCCTCGTCGCGCGAGGACGACCTGGACGGCTTGCCGGAGCGCTTGACACGTTCGATCACGGGGCTCATGCTACCAGAGGTAACTGTTACCTCAAGTTACATGTTGGAAGGGGTGTCGGCGATGACGCGGACGCTGAAGGAACCGGATCGCGAGAAGACCGCGAACCGCCTGCTCAAGTCGTCGGCGAACAAGTTCTACGACCCCGACGTCGACATCGACTGGGCGGCCCCGCTCGTCGAAGGCAAGCGGTTCATCCTCGACGAGCGCTCCTCGCTCTACGGCACCGAACTCTGGGACAAGCTGACCCCCGAGCAGCGCATCGAGCTGGGCAAGCACGAGGTCGCGAGCGTCGCCACCACGGGACTGTGGTTCGAGATCCTCCTGATGCAGATGCTGCTCAAGGAGGTCTACGAGCAGGACCCGACGTCCGCGCACGCGCAGTTCGCGCTGACCGAGATCGCCGACGAGTGCCGGCACTCGACGATGTTCGCGCGGATGGCGTCGCGGATCGGCTGCCCCGCCTACGGCCCGGTGCCGTGGCTGCGGAAGCTGGCGAAGCTGATGCCGACGATCTCCTACGGCCCGGCGCGCTACGGCGCGATCCTGGTGGCCGAGGAGGTCCTGGATCGGCTGCAGCGCGAGCAGATGAACGACGACGGCGTCCAGCCGCTGGTCCGGATGGTCAACCGGATCCACGTGCTGGAGGAGGCGCGGCACGTCACCTTCGCCCGCGAAGAAGTCACGCGCGGCATGGCGAAGCTGTCGAAGGCCGAGATCGGCTACCAGCAGTTCGTCATCGCGCTCATCTCGTACTTCGTGACGCGGGCGTTCATCAACCCGAACGTCTACAAGGCGGTCGGCATCCGGCCGCGCGACGGCGTCGAGGCGGCGCTGAACAACCCGCACTGGCAGGGGACGATCGCCTGGGCCGGGGAGAAGATCATGCCGTTCCTGGAGGAGTCCGGCCTGGTCGGGCTGCCCGGGAAGTACTTCTGGCGCAAGTCCTTCCTGCTCCCGGCGGGCCGATGACGACCGCGTCGCGGCTGCGGGACCCGTCGATCGGGCACCGGTTCGTCGCGAGCGACGGCGCCGCGCTGCACCTTTCGACGTCCGGGCCGGCCGATTCGGCGGTGACGCTGGTGCTGGTGCACGGCTGGACGCAGGACCACCGGACGTGGGACTTCGTGCTGCCGCACCTCGACCCCGGCGTGCGCGTCCTCCGCTACGACCTGCGCGGCCACGGCGGCTCGGCGCACGCCCGGCGGGGCTCGGCGACGATCGCGCGGCTCGCCGACGACCTGGCCGAGATCATCGCCGATCGCGTCCCGGAGGGGCCGCTGGTGCTGGCCGGGCACTCGATGGGCGGCATGACGCTGATGGTGCTCGCCGAACGGCACCCGGCCCTCGTCCGGGAGCGGCTGGCGGGGGCGGCGTTCGTCGCGACGTCGTCCGGCGACATGGACCAGCTGACGCTCGGCTTTCCGGGCCTGGTCGGCCGGGGTGTGACGCGCTTCGAGCCCCGGGTGGCCCGGCTGCTCGCCCGGCTCAAGGCGGACACCCTGCGGCTGCGGCCGACGATGGTTCGCTCGGGCGCCCGGCGGCTCGTCTTCGGTGACCGGCCGGGGCGGGCGCAGGTGGACAGCGTCGTCGAGCAGCTGCTCAGCGCGCATCCGGCGAGCGCGGGGATGTTCCTGGACGCGATCGCGGCCCACCGCGGCGTCGGCGGGCTGGGCGCGCTGTGCGACGTCCCGTCGGTGGTGCTGGCGGGGGAGAAGGACCGGCTCTGCCCGCTCGCGCACGCGAAGGTGATCGCGGACGAGCTGCCGCACGCGGAGTTCGTCCGATTCCCGGGCGCCGGTCACATGCTGCCGCAGGAGCGTCCGTTCGAGGTCGCCCGCAGGATCTCCGCGCTGGTCCGGGTGGCCGCCACCCGCTGACCGCGAAGCGGCACTTCCCCGGGGGAAGTGCCGCTTCGGCGGGTCAGGAGTCCTTGAGCGGGAAGCCGCCGCCGATGCCGCGCCACGCCAGGTTGGCCGTCAGCGCCACCGCTTCCTCGCGGCTCATCGACTGGTGGTGCTGCAGCCAGAACCGGGCGCTGACCTGGCTCATCCCCACCAGGCCCACGGCCAGCAGCCGCGCCTTGTCCTCGTCGAGGCCCGCGTCCGCCGTGATCGTCTCCGTGATCGCGTCCACGCTCGCCGACGTCGCGCGGTCGACCGCTTCCTGGACCGCCGGCTCGCCGCGCAGGTCGGACTCGAACACCATCCGGAACGCACCCGCGTCGTTGCTGACGAAGTCGAAGAACGCGCCGACCGTCGCCGGGACGCGCTGACGGTTCTCCGTCGTCGAGTCCAGTGCCGTCTGCACGCGCTTGACCAGCTCGTCGACGTGGCTCTCCAGCAGCGCGATGTAGAGATCGAGCTTGCCGGGGAAGTGCTGGTAGAGCACCGGCTTGCTGACACCGGCCACTTCGGCGATCTCGTCCATCGCGGCGGCGTGGTAGCCGTTCTCGGCGAAGACCCGCTGCGCCGCGGCGAGGAGCTGGGCCCGCCGTTCCGTCCGGGGCAGGCGCACCCCGCGCTGCTGCAGCCGCGTCATCTCCGTCATGCCCATCCTCCCGTCTTCACACCTTCGACGGGCGGGGTCGCCACCGCGTGAAGTCGTCCTGAAGATTACTCGCCGGTATGTATGCCTTGCCAAGTGTCGGGCATCCTGGGTTCGTGAACGCCGCCGTGACGACGCGGGTGCCCCTCACCCACGTGCCCCTGTCGACCAGGGGATTACCCGCACTGGAACCGATACTCCCGCCCTGGCCGGCGACTTTCGAAGAAGTCGGGACGGCTCGCCTGCACGTCCGCCGCACGCCGGGTCCGGACGGCGTGCCCGCGGTGTACGTCCACGGTCTCGGCGGTTCGTCGACGAACTGGACCGACCTGGCCGCGCTGCTCGCGCCGGTCGCCGGCGGCACCGCGCCCGACCTGCCCGGCTTCGGCTACTCGGAGCCCGAGGAAGGCTTCGACTTCAGCCTCCAGGCGCACGCCGAGGTCGTCGCACGGCACATCGAGGACGTCGGCGCGCCGGTGCACCTGCTCGGCAACTCCATGGGCGGCGCCATCGCCCTGCTCATCGCCGAACGCCGACCCGAGCTGGTCAAGACCCTGACGCTCATCTCGCCCGCGATGCCGGACCGCCGCCTCGACCCGCGACGGCTGTCGGACCCGCGGATGGCGCTGGCGTACCTGCCGCTGGTCGGCGCGCGGGTGCGGGCGCAGCTGGCCGCCCTCGGCCCGCGCGAACGCGCCGCGCAGGTGATCAAGCTGTGCTTCGCCGACCCCTCGCGCTTCCCGGCGAGCCGGCTGGACGAGCTGGCCGAGGAGCACGGCGCCCGCGCCGGGTTCGCCTGGGCCGGGCCCGCGATGGCGCGGAGCACGTTCGCGATCTTCCGGGCCTGGTCGACGCTCGGAAAAGCCTCCCTGTGGTCGTCGGCGCCGCGGGTGAAGGCGCCGACGCTGGTGGTCTGGGGCCGCGAGGACCGGGTCATCTCCGTGCGACGCGCCCTGCGGACGGCCCGGGTGATCCCGAAGGCCCGGCTGCTCGTCCTGCCGCGGACGGGTCACGTGGCGCAGATGGAGCGCCCGATCGTCGTGGCGAAGGCCGTGCTCGGCATGTGGGAGCACGTCGAAGCCGGGACCTGGTAGCCCGATCGGGTGCCGACAAATCCCCGGGTGGACCGCCAGTCGCTCATAACGGTCCGATGGCGCTGTGGCACCCTGGTGCGGTGGACCGGGTGAAGCACGACGCGCGAGGCGAAGATCGGCGGGCTCCCCACCGTGCCTCGGCCCGCCGCACCCCGGAGCCCGAAAACCCCCCGCGCAACGGCCAGTACCGCCCCGGCGGGCAGCCGGCTCAGCGCGTCGGCGAGGACCGCTACCGCCCGGGCGGGCGGCGGACCAGCGCCGAGCCGCTGAGCGCCTCCTGGAAGCCGCACGTCGAGACCCCGCGCGAGAAGCCGGAGCCGCCGAAGGCCGGCCTCGCGAAGTTCACCAAGACCTACGGCTGGCGCGTCTACGCCCTGCCGATCCTCGTCGTGCTGACCGTGCTCGTCGTCTTCAACACCGCGAACAGCCCGGCCGAGCCGATCGCCGAGCAGGGGACGCCGGCCGGCGTCGAGTCGGCGGGCGGGGACGCGGCGGGCGGCGCGATCGACGGCAACGGCGAGCAGGCCATCCCGGAGAACCCGGCCACGCCCGTCGACCTCAAGGTGCCGACCGCCGAGCTGCCCGACGGCGGCCCGTTCACGCAGGCGGGCGCCGGCAAGTGGCACGTGGTGCCGGGCACCGGCCCGAAGGTCGGCAACGGGAAGCTGTACACGTACACGATCGAGGTCGAGGACGGCATCGACCCGGCGAGCTACGCCGGCGACGACGCCTTCGCCTCGGCCGTCCAGGGCACGCTGTCCGACCCGGCGAAGGGCTGGACCTGGGACGGCAAGATCGCGTTCCAGCGCGTGGACGCCAACTTCCCGAACCCGACGTTCAGGGTGAGCCTCACCACGCCGGAGACCACCCACCGGCCGGACGCCTGCGGGTTCCAGATCAAGTTCGAGGCCTCCTGCTACCGCAAGAGCCTCGGCCGCGTGCTGATCAACCTGGCCCGCTGGGTGCGCGGCGCGAAGGCGTACGGCGCCGACATGACCGGGTACCGGCAGTACGCCATCAACCACGAGGTCGGGCACGCCCTGGGCAACCAGCACGTCGGCTGCGGTGGCAACGACCAGCCCGCGCCGGTGATGATGCAGCAGTCGTTCGGCGTCAACGACGACTACGTCTCGATGCTCAACGACATCCCCGGCGGCGACAAGGGCAAGGTGGCCAAGGACGGCCGCATCTGCAAGACCAACTCCTGGCCGAACCCCACGCCGTAGTTCTCAGCATCTGGACCCGGGAAGGTCTATTTGCCCGCGCGCGTTGTGCATAGTGGGATGGACGCGATCCGCGCGAGATGGAGGACCCGATGTCAGCACTGCCGCCGCTCGTCGAGCCGGCTGCCGAGCTCACCAAGGAAGAGGTGGCCCGGTACAGCCGTCACCTGATCATCCCGGATGTCGGGGTGGTCGGGCAGAAGCGGCTGAAGAACGCGAAGGTCCTGGTGATCGGGGCCGGCGGCCTCGGCAGCCCCGCTCTGCTGTACCTGGCCGCGGCCGGGGTCGGCACGCTCGGCATCGTCGACTTCGACGTCGTCGACGAGTCGAACCTGCAGCGCCAGGTCATCCACGGCCAGTCCGACGTCGGCAAGCTCAAGGCCGCGTCCGCGCAGGAGTCGATCGCCGAGATCAACCCGCTGGTCAAGGTGTACCTGCACACCGACCGCCTGGACTCGTCGAACGCGCTCGAGATCTTCGAGCAGTACGACCTGATCGTCGACGGCACCGACAACTTCGCCACGCGCTACCTGGTGAACGACGCCGCGGTGCTGCTGGGCAAGCCGTACGTCTGGGGCTCGATCTTCCGGTTCGAGGGCCAGGTCAGCGTGTTCTGGGAGGACGCGCCGAACGGCAAGGGCCTCAACTACCGCGACCTCTACCCGGAGCCGCCGCCCCCGGGCATGGTCCCCTCCTGCGCCGAGGGTGGCGTGCTGGGCGTGCTGTGCGCGTCGATCGGCTCGATCATGGTGACCGAGGCGATCAAGCTCATCACCGGCATCGGCGAGACGCTGCTCGGGCGGCTCATCAGCTACGACGCGCTGGAGATGAAGTACCGCGAGGTCAAGATCCGCAAGGATCCGGAGACCCCGAAGATCACCGAGCTGATCGACTACGAGGCGTTCTGCGGCGTGGTGTCCGACGAGGCCGCCCAGGCCGCGACGGGCAGCACGATCACACCCGCCGAGCTCAAGGCCAAGTTCGACAGCGGCGAGAACTTCGCCCTGATCGACGTCCGCGAGCCGCACGAGTACGAGATCGTCAACATCAAGGGCGCGACGCTGATCCCGAAGGACCGGATCCTCTCGGGCGAGGCGCTGGCCGAGCTGCCGCAGGACAAGCCGATCGTCCTGCACTGCAAGTCGGGCGCGCGGTCCGCGGAGGCGCTCGCCGCGCTGCACGCGGCCGGGTTCAAGGACGCGACGCACCTCGGCGGCGGTGTGCTGGCCTGGGCCAAGCAGATCGACCCGAGCCTGCCGACCTACTGACAGTGGTTGCCCGTGAAGGCCGCCTCCGGCTTCGGAGGCGGCCTTCACGGCGTTTCGTCCGACTCGCGCTCCGGCGCTAAAACACTGCGTGACCAGCGCGTCTTCTCGATCGTGGACCGCCCGGCCGGGTACCGTCACCAGTTGTGCGGACAACCCTCGAACGTCCTCCGGCGCACGTCTGCGCGGCCTTCGGCGGCCTCGACGACGGCAGTGAACCGATGCCGGATTCGACGGCGTGGCGCTGCGGCGACCTCGTGTTCAAGCCGGTCACGGACAAGGCCAGGACGCTGTGGACGGCCCGCGCCCTCGACTACATCCACGAGCCGGGCCTGCGCGTGGCGAAGCCGGTCCGCTCCAGCGACGGCCGCTGGATCGTCGGCGGCTGGACGGCGTCCCGCTTCGTGGCGGGCACGCCCGAGCACCGCGGCGACGCGTCGGTGCTGGCGGCGGTGAAGCTGCACCGCGCGACCATCGGCCTGCCCCGGCCGGACTTCATCGCCGGCCGTCGTGACATCGACGCCGTCGCCGACCGCGTCGCGTGGGAAGAGCTCGAGGTCCCGCTCGAAGAGACGAAGGGCGGCCGCTGGTTCGAGGTCCTCGCCGGCGCCCGCCGCCCGATCAAGCTGCCGCTGCAGGTGGCCCACGGCGAGCTGCTGGCCGGCCTGCTGTTCGACGGCGACGAGGCTCCCGGCCTCGTCGACTTCGTCCCGTACTACCGCCCGGGCGAGTACGGCGCGGCGATCGTCGCGGTGGACGCCCTGGCCTGGGGCGGCGCGAAGCGGGAGCTGCTCGAGCGGTGGGCCCACCTGCCGGAGTGGCCGCAGCTGCTGCTGCGCGCGGTCCTGTTCCGGCTGGCGTCGAACGCGCTGAACCCGAGGTCCACCCGCGCGGCTCTCGACGGCCTTCGCGCGGCGGCTCGCGAAGTCAGCGGTGTGCTCTGAGCAGTGGCGCGGGTCACTCACCTCACCGCCGGGGGCGCGTGAAACCCGTCGCAATGTCAACTGCCTGAAACATTCGGTCGATTCCGAGTAACACGGCCTCCTTAGCGTCGGGTCATCCCGAACGCCGAGGAGGTGCCCGTGCCGCAGGTCGACACCCACTGCCCGTACTGCGCGCTGCAGTGCGGGATGCGCCTCGACGGCGTCCGCGTGACGCCGCGGGACTTCCCGGTGAACGCCGGCGGCCTGTGCCAGAAGGGCTGGACCGCCGGGGCGCTCCTCACCTCGCCGCGGCGGCTGACCACCCCGATGATCCGGGTCGACGGCGCGCTCGAGCCGGTCAGCTGGGACTTCGCCCTCGACTTCGTCGCGCGCAAGCTCGCCGAGCTGAAAGAACAGCACGGCCCCGACGCCGTCGCGGTCTTCGGCGGCGGCGGGCTGACCAACGAGAAGGCCTACCTGCTCGGCAAGTTCGCCCGGGTCGCGCTCGGCACGTCGCAGATCGACTACAACGGCCGGTTCTGCATGTCCTCGGCCGCCGCCGCGGGGATCAAGGCCTTCGGGGCCGACCGCGGGATGCCGTTCCCCGTCACGGATCTCAAGAACGCCGACGTCGTGCTGCTCGCCGGGGCCAACCCGGCCGAGACGATGCCGCCGTTCGTCCAGCACCTGCGCGGCGCCGACCTGATCGTCGTCGACCCGCGGCGCACCCCGACCGCCGAGTCGGCGGGCCTCCACCTCGCTCCCGCGCCAGGCACGGATCTCGCGCTGGCGCTGGGGATCCTGCACGCCGTCGTCGAAGGCGGTCACCTCGATCGATCCTATGTGGACGCACGCACGAACGAGTTCGGAGAAGCCTGGCGGATCGCGGCGACGTGGTGGCCGGAACGCGCCGAGCGCGTCACCGGCGTCCCGGCGGCCGACATGCGCCTCGCCGCCGCGAAGCTCGCCAATGCCCGCAACGCCTACATCCTCACCGCCCGCGGCACCGAGCAGCACGCCACCGGGACCGCGAACGTCGGCGGCTGGATCAACCTCGCGCTCTCGCTGGGCCTGCCCGGACGTGAAGGTTCCGGCTACGGCTGCCTCACCGGCCAGGGCAACGGTCAAGGCGGCCGCGAGCACGGTCAGAAGGCCGACCAGCTGCCCGGCTACCGCAAGCTCGACGACCCGGCCGCGCGCGAGTACGTCGCCGGCGTCTGGGGCGTCGACCCGGACAGCCTGCCCGGGCCCGGCCGCTCGGCCACCGAGCTGCTGGACGCGCTGGGCACCGACGAGGGCCCGAAGGCGCTGATGGTGTTCGGCAGCAACGTCGTCGTCTCGGCGCCGCGCTCGGGACGGGTCCAAGATCGACTGTCCGCGTTGGACTTCCTGGTCGTCGCCGACTTCGTGCTGTCGGAGACGGCCGCGCTGGCCGACGTCGTCCTCCCGGTCACGCAGTGGGCCGAGGAAGACGGCACGCTCACCAACCTGGAAGGCCGCGTCCTGTTGCGGCGCAAGGCGATCGACGCGCCCCCGGGTGTCCGGTCCGACTTGGACGTCCTCAACGGACTCGCGCTACGGCTGGGCAAGGCGGGCTTCCCCGCCGACCCCGAGACCGTGTTCGAAGAACTGCGGATCGCGTCCAAGGGCGGCGTCGCCGACTACTCCGGCGTGAGCTACGACCGGCTGCGCGACGGCGAGGCCCTGCACTGGCCGGTGCCCGCGGATGACCACCCCGGAACCCCGCGGATGTTCCTCGACGCGTTCGCTCACCCGGACGGTCGCGCGCGGTTCGCGCCGGTCGAGTACTCCGGCCCGGCCGAGCTGCCGGACGAGGAGTTCCCGCTGCAGGCCACCACCGGCCGCGTGCTGCAGCACTACCAGTCGGGCGCGCAGACGCGGCTGATCAAGGAACTCGACGATGTCGTCCCCGAAGCATTCGTCGAGGTTCACCCCGATACGGCCAAGCGGGCCGGTCTCGAGGAAGGCGATCCCGCGAGAATCCGCTCACGCCGTGGCGAGACGGTCGCCAAGGTGCGCTTCGTGCAGTCGTTGAAGCCCGATCTCGTGTTCCTGCCGTTCCACTTCCCCGGTGAGCAGCGCGCGAACCTGTTCACCAACCCGGCGCTCGACCCGGTCAGCCGGATGCCGGAGTTCAAGGTGTGTGCCGTTTCTCTGTCTACTGTGGATGGTGCCGCATGACACCGCGTGAAGTCGTCATCGTCGGGTACGGCATGGCCGGCGCCCGGCTGGCCGACGAAATCCGCCGCCGTGACCCGATCGCCGAACGCGTCCGGCTGACCGTGCTGGGCGCCGAGAAGCACGCGGCCTACAACCGGGTGCTGCTGTCGGCCGTCGTCGCCGGCGGGATGAGCGCCGAGAGCGTCCGCCTGCACGACGACGAATGGGCCGCGCGCCACAACATCGACCTGCGGCTCGGGGTCGACGTCACCCGCATCGACCGCGACAAGCGCTGCGTGGAACTCGGCGACGGCGCATGCGTGGACTACGACGCGCTCGTGCTCGCCACCGGCGCCAACCCCTGGATCCCGCCGGTCGAAGGCCTCGAAGCCGGGCCGGGCGTGGTCGCCTTCCGCAGCCTCGACGACTGCGCCAAGATCCTCGACGCCGCCCGCTACGGTGCGCCGGTCGCGGTGCTCGGCGGCGGGCTGCTCGGCCTCGAAGCGGCCCGCGGCCTGGCCGGGCGCGGCAACCAGGTGACGGTCGTGCACCCGCTGGGGCACGTCATGGAACGCCAGCTCGACCCGGCCGCCGGGCACGTGCTGGCCCGGCAGCTCACCGGCATGGGCGTGACGTTCAAGTTCGGCGCCACCGCCGCCCGCTACCTGCCCGGGGACGGCCTCAAGCTCGACGACGGCACGCTCGTCCCGGCCGACCTGGTCGTGGTCGCCGCCGGTGTGCGCGCCGAGACGAGCCTGGCCGTGGACGCCGGACTCGACGTCGATGGCGCCATCGTCGTGGACGACGTGCTGCGCACCAGCGACGGCCGCATCCACGCCCTCGGCGACTGCGCCCGCCACCCCGGCGCGCCGGCCGGGCTGATCCAGCCCGCGTGGGAGCAGGCCGAGGTCCTCGCCGACGTCCTGACCGGCACCAATGCCGCCGCACGCTACCGCGGCACCACAGCCGTCACCCGGCTGAAGGCCCGCGGCATCGACCTCGCCGCGCTCGGCGAGACGCAGCTCGACGCCGGCACCCCGGACGTCGAGGTGCTCACCTTCAACGACCCCACCGGCGGGCGCTACGGCAAGCTCGTCGTCCGCGAAAACCGCGTCACCGGCGCGATCCTGCTCGGCCTGCCCGACGCCGCCGCGTCGATCACGCAGTTCCACGACCGCGGCACGCTGCTGCCCGACGACCGCCTCGCGGTCCTGCTGGGCCGGGCGCTGCCGACCGGAAGCGCCCCCGCGGCCAGCCCGGCCGATCTGCCGGCGGCGGCGGTGATCTGCCGCTGCAACAACGTCACCAAGAGCCGGCTGGTCGAGGCCTGGAAGGCCGGGGCCACCGACACTCCCGCACTGGCGCGGGCCACCCGGGCCACGACCGGCTGCGGCGGCTGCGCGGACGCCGTAGGCGGTATCGCGAACTGGCTCGCGGCGCAATGACCAACCCGACCCGTCGCAAGGAGAACACCGTGGTACACCAAGGAAAGCACTGGATCGAGCACTGGGAACCGGAGAACGAGGAGTTCTGGGAGTCCACGGGCAAGAAGGTCGCGCGCCGGAACCTCTGGTTCTCCGTGTTCGCCGAGCACATCGGCTTCTCCATCTGGACCCTGTGGTCGGTCATCGTCCTGTTCATGGGCAAGGACTACGGGTTCTCGGCCGCCGACAAGTTCCTGCTCGTCTCGACGCCGACGCTGATCGGCGGCCTGATGCGGCTGCCCTACACCTTCGCCGTGGCGAAGTTCGGCGGTCGCAACTGGACGGTCGTCAGCGCGGCGCTGCTGCTGATCCCGACGATCCTGGCCGCGGTCGTGCTGCACCCCGGGACGTCGCTCGGCACGTTCCTGCTGGTCGCGGCGCTCGGCGGCGTCGGCGGCGGCAACTTCGCGTCGTCGATGACGAACATCAACACGTTCTACCCCGAGAAGCACAAGGGGTGGGCGCTCGGCCTCAACGCCGGCGGCGGCAACCTCGGCGTCGCGGCCATCCAGCTGGTCGGGCTGCTGGTGATCGGCACGGCGGGTGCGACCGCGCCGCGGATCGTGCTCTACGTCTACATCCCGCTGATCGTCGTCGCCGCGGTGTGCGCGTACTTCTACATGGACAACCTCGCCACCGTGAAGGGCGACACCAAGGCGATGCGCGAGGTCGTCAAGGACCCGCACACCTGGGTCATGTCGTTCCTCTACGTCGGCACGTTCGGCTCGTTCATCGGCTACAGCTTCGCCTTCGGCCTGGTGCTGCAGAACCAGTTCGGCCGCACCCCGCTGCAGGCGGCCGCGGTGACGTTCCTCGGCCCGCTGCTCGGCTCGCTCTCGCGGCCGGCGGGCGGCTGGCTGGCCGACCGGATCGGTGGCGGCAAGATCACCTTCTTCACCTTCGTCGGGATGGCGCTGTCCACCGTCGTGCTGATCCTCGCGTCGACGTCGAAGTCCCTGGCGCTGTTCACGGTCGCCTTCATCGTGCTGTTCGTCCTCACCGGCGTCGGCAACGGCTCGACGTACAAGATGATCCCGGCGATCTTCCGCGCGAAGGCGAAGGTGGCGATCGCGAACGGTGCCGAAGAGGCGGCCGAGCTGCTCAAGGCGCGGCGGCTGTCCGGCGCGCTGATCGGCCTGGCCGGCGCGATCGGTGCCGAAGGCGGCCTGTTCATCAACCTCGCGTTCCGGCAGTCGTTCGCCGACGCCAAGAGCGGGGTCCCCGCCTTCGTCGGATTCCTCGTCTTCTACGGGCTGTGCTTCGCCGTCACCTGGGCGGTCTACCTGCGCAAGCCCGCCGAACAGCCCACGAGTGAGCGCGGTCTGGCGCTCGCGGGAGCGGAGGTCTGAGATGCCCACCCTGGTCGTCGCCGGACACGGCATGGTCGCCCACCGGCTCGTGGAGGCGGTGCGCGCGGAAGACCCTTCCGGCACTTGGCACATCGTCGTCCTGTCCGAGGAGCCGCGTCCGGCGTACGACCGGGTGGCGCTCACGTCCTATGTGGACAGTTGGGACCCGGCGTCGCTGGCGCTGCCCGGTTCGGACTACGCGGGCGATTCCCTGGTGGATCTCCGGCTCGGTGAACTGGCGGTATCGGTCGACCGGGCCGCCCGGACGGTCACCACGGCCTCCGGCGACGTCGTTTCCTACGACGCGCTGGTGCTGGCCACCGGCTCGCGGCCGTTCGTGCCGCCGGTGCCCGGGCACGACCTGCCCGGCTGCTTCGTCTACCGGACCATCGAGGACCTCGACGCGATCCGCGCGGCGGCCGTCGAAAAGCCGGGACGCGGGCGGCGCTCGGCCGTCGTCATCGGCGGTGGCCTGCTCGGCTTGGAGGCCGCGAAGGCGTTGCGGGACATGGGACTCTCGCCGCACGTCGTCGAGATGGCGCCGCGGCTGATGCCCCTGCAGGTCGACGAAGGCGGCGGGTCGCTGCTGCGCCGGCTCATCAGCGGGCTGGACGTCACCGTCCACACGGGAACGTCGACCGACGCCATCGAGGCCGACGACTCCCGGCTGCTGGCCAAGCTGGGCAACGGCACCGAGCTGGACGTCGACCTCGTCGTGTTCTCCGCCGGCGTCCGGCCGCGCGACGACCTCGCCCGCCAGTCCGGTTTGGACGTCGGGCCGCGCGGTGGGGTGCTCACGGATTCCTCCTGCCGCACCAGCGACCCGGCGGTGTTCGCGATCGGTGAGTGCGCGGCCGTCGACGGCCGCGTCTACGGCATCGTGGCGCCCGGCTACGCGATGGCCGAGATCGTCGCCGCCCAGCTCACCGGCGGGTCCGGCGAGTTCCCGGAGCCGGACACGTCCACGAAGCTGAAGCTGATGGGCGTCGATGTGGCGTCCTTCGGCGACGCGCACGCGAAGACCGAAGGCGCGTTGGAAGTCGCCGTCAACGACGCGGTCGCCGGCACCTACAAGAAGCTCGTGGTCACCGACGACGGCAAGACGCTCCTCGGTGGCGTGCTCGTCGGCGACGCCACCGAGTACAACACGCTGCGCGCGCTGGTCGGCCGTCCGCTGCCCGCCGAGCCGGGCGCGATCCTCGCCCCGGCCGGCGGGGGCGCCGCGGTCGGCGTCGACGCGCTGCCGGACGCGGCGCAGATCTGCTCGTGCAACGCCGTCTCCAAGGGCGCGATCACGCGGGCGATCCACGAAGACGGCTGCGACACCGTCCCGAAGCTCAAGGCGTGCACCCGCGCCGGCACCGCGTGCGGCTCGTGCGTCCCGCTGCTCGGCAAGCTGCTGACGGCGTGCGGCGTCGAGCAGTCGAAGGCCGTGTGCGAGCACTTCCCGCAGTCGCGCGCGGAGCTGTTCGAGATCGTCCAGGCCACCCGGATCACGACGTTCAGCGAGCTGATCGGCCGGTACGGCTCGGGCAGCGGCTGCGCGGTCTGCAAGCCGGCGGTGGCGTCCATCCTGGCCACCCTCGGCAACGGCCACGTGCTCGGCGGCGAGCAGATGACGTTGCAGGACACCAACGACCGGTACCTGGCGAACCTGCAGCGCAACGGCACGTACTCGATCGTCCCGCGGATTCCCGGTGGCGAGATCACGCCGGAGAAGCTGATCGTCATCGGCCAGGTGGCCCAGGACTTCGGGCTGTACACGAAGATCACCGGCGGCCAGCGGATCGACCTGTTCGGGGCCACCGTGGACCAGCTGCCGCTGATCTGGCGCCGGCTGGTGGACGCGGGCTTCGAGTCCGGGCACGCCTACGGCAAGGCGCTGCGCACGGTCAAGTCGTGCGTCGGGTCGACGTGGTGCCGCTACGGCGTGCAGGACAGCGTCGGGCTGGCGATCGAGCTGGAGCTGCGCTACCGCGGGCTGCGGTCGCCGCACAAGCTGAAGTCGGCGGTTTCGGGGTGCGCGCGGGAATGCGCGGAGGCCCGGAGCAAGGACTTCGGCATCATCGCCACCGAGAACGGCTGGAACCTCTACGTCGGCGGCAACGGCGGAACGACCCCGCGGCACGCCGAGCTGCTCTTGTCCGATGTGGACACGGCGACGCTGATCCGGACCATCGACCGGTTCCTGATGTTCTACGTGCGGACCGCGGACCGGTTGCAGCGGACGGCGCCGTGGATCGAGGAGCTGGACGGCGGTCTCGACCACCTGCGCGCGGTGATCGTCGACGACTCGCTCGGCATCTGCGAAGACCTCGACGCGGCGATGGCCAAGCACGTCGACAACTACGCCGACGAGTGGAAGGGAGTCCTCGAGGACCCGGAGAAGCTGGCCCGGTTCTCGTCCTTCGTCAATGCGCCGGGTACGCCCGACCCGGCGATCTCGTTCCGTTCGGAGCGGGAGCAGAAAGTGCCCGTGATGCTGGGAGTCCCGCGCTTTTCGAACAGCGAGGTGCGCCGATGACGACGTCGATCGAACGGACCTGGACGGCGGTGTGCGCCGCCGAAGCGGTGCCGGAGTACGCGGGGGTGGCCGCGCTGTTCGACGGCGGCGTCCAGGTGGCGATCTTCCACCTGCCGGGGGATCGCTGGTACGCACTGTCCAACTGGGACCCGTGCAGCGGAGCGGCGGTGCTCTCGCGCGGCATCGTCGGTGACGCGGGCGGGGTCCCGGTGGTCGCCTCGCCCGTCTACAAGGAACGGTTCGCGCTCGACAGTGGACAGTGCCTGGACACCGAGGGTGTGACGGTTCCGGTGTACGAGGTGCGCGTGCGAGAGGGCGTGGTCGAAGTGGAGAGCCCGTGATCCTGCCGCTGACCGGGTTCGTGGTCGGCATCACCGCGGCGCGCCGAGCGGACGAGCTCGGCGCGCTGCTGGTGCGCAAGGGGGCCGGCGTCCGCTACGGCCCGGCGATCCGGATCGTGCCGCTGACCGACGACACGGAGCTGCGCGCGGCGACGTCGGCGCTATTGGAGTCGCATGTGGACGCCGTGGTGGCGACGACGGGCATCGGCTTCCGCGGCTGGCTGGAGGCGGCCGAGGGCTGGGGTCTGGGTGACGCTCTGCTGTCGCGGCTCTCGTCGTCTTCACTGCTGGCTCGCGGGCCGAAGGTGACCGGGGCGATTCGCGCGGCGGGGCTGTCGGAGTCGTACTCGCCGGCGTCGGAGAGCAACGCGGAGCTGTTGCAGCACCTGCTTTCCGCGGACGTTTCCGGCAAGCGGATCGCGGTGCAGCTGCACGGCGAGCCGCTGCCGTACTTCGTGGACGCCCTGCGCGCGGCCGGGGCGGAGGTCATCGAGGTCTCGGTGTACCGCTGGGTCGGGCCGGTCGACCCCGGCCCGGTGGACCGGTTGCTGGACGGCGTGCTGGACGGGTCGATCCACGCGCTGCCGTTCACGAGCGCCCCGGCGGTGGCCTCGCTGGTCGCGCTGGCGCGCCGCACCGGCCGGTTGCCGGGGTTGATCTCGGCGTTGTCGGGCCCGTGCGTCGCGGCGTGCGTCGGGCCGATCACGGCGGGTCCGCTGGCGGCGCTCGGCGTGCCGACGGTGCAGCCGCACCGGGCCCGGCTCGGCGCCCTGGCCCGGACGGTGTCGGAGACGCTCCTGGCGCGTTCACCCCGGTTTTCGGCGGGCGGGCTGTCGATCGAGCTGCGCGGCCAGGCGGCGGTGGTGGACGGCGAATGGCGCGAGGTGGCACCGGCACCGATGGCGTTGCTGCGGGCGTTGGCGGCTTCACCGGGGCGGGTGGTGTCCCGGCGCGAGCTGATTTCGGCGTTGCCGGGAGGCGGCGAGGAGCACGCGGTGGAGACGGCGATCGGCCGGCTGCGCACGTCCCTGGGTGGCGGGAAGGTCGTGCAGACGGTGGTGAAGCGCGGCTACCGGCTGGCGGTGGACGGGTCGTGAGTGAGAAACAGGGTTAGAACACAGTTTCTCACTCACGACATCCCGGTGACCACGTGCTTCTCGAACCCCCGCGCCGCCGCCACGCGGGCCGCTTCCGCTTCGACCTCCTCGCGCACGTCCGGGCGAAGCGGGTCGAACGCCGTCACGGTGAACGTCAGCTTCGCGCCGCTGCCCTTGGTCCGCCAGGTGCCCGCGATGTCGCCGTCCGCCAGCAGGACTCCCGGGTTGCCCAGCATCTTCCAGACTTCCTTGCGCCGCAACGGGTCCGGGACCAGCAACGTCTTGTCGCGCGCCTGGATGAACGGATCCCACGGCGGCAGCAGCCGCACGACGTCAGGCTCCGGCGGGTTTTCCAAAGCCGCCAAGCGCGAAGCGGGCAGGTACCGTTTCTTGCCCTCGACCTGCACCTCGGCCAGGTCGTCCGGCCAGGTCTTGTCCACCACCGCGCGCGCCGTCCCGACGAACTCGGCGGCCTCACCCGGCGACGCCGGGCCGTTGAGCCGCAGGTACGACTCGACCACCGACGTCGCCGCGGCGACGTCGGGTGTCTTGCGCATCCGGCCACGGCCCTCGAGGGGCGCCAGCGTGGCCGCGGGAGCCCCGGCCACCAGGCGGACACCGGCGTGCGGCGCCGCGATGCGCATCAGCTGCTCCTGGATGTGCGTCGCGTTGCAGCCGCGGCACCAGCGGGAGAACTCCGGCGGGAGCTTCTTCGTCACCGCCGTCGAGACCGCGCCCTTCGTCATCGGTCCCTTGACCACGGCGCGGAGGGCCGCGGCCGCAGTGAAGACCACGTCGGACGCCGCCAGGCCGGTCGCCGCCAGGTCCTTGCGCTGCCACAGCATCCGGGCCAGCGCGTCCGCGTCGTCCAGGGGCACCAGCGCGCGCGTCACCTCGGCCAGATCCAGGTGGTAGTGCGGCGCGCCCCGCAACGTCCACGCGAGCACGAGCCGCGGATCGTCCACCGGGGACACGGGCTCGGCGAGCCGGGCCACCAGAGCGAGCAGCGCGGTGTCGCGCATGCTGTCCTGCAGCCCGGCCCGCACGACCGCGAGGCCGGTGACGTCCTTCGCGGTGCGGTGCAGCCCGTGCTCGGCGATGCGGTAGGCGAGTACCTGGCGACGGTCCACGTGCGACTCCTAGAGCGTGTACTCGAAGGTGTACCCCATTTTCTTCTCACCCATCGCGCCGCCGACGGTGCCGCTCCCGGTGAGGCCCGCCAGCTCGCCGGTGCCCGAGCCCGGCACGACGTCGAAGGTGGACGCGATGCCCTGGGCGTCGAACGTGAACTCGTGCTTCACGATGAATGTCCCTTCGCGACCGTCGACCTTGCCCGCGAAGCGCTCGAAGCTCGGCGACGTCGTCGTGCCACTCTCGTAGCCCTCGCCGGCGTAGTACAGCAGGAGGTCGCAGACCGATTCACCCTCGATGACGCCGTCGTACGCCATCGAGGCGTGCGCGTAGGCGACCCGCGGGCCGCCGTCCGTCCCGCTGACGATGTTCTCTTCCCAGTTCTTCATGGTGAATGCGTTCATGGAGACCACCCTGCCGGGCATACCTGTCAGCTTGTGTCAGGTATTTCTGCCAGAATCGGGCCATGCGCGCCAGCCGGCTCTTGTCCGTCCTGCTCCTGCTGCAGAACCGCGGCCGGATGACGGCCGAAGAGCTGGCCGAGGAGCTCGAGGTCTCGGTCCGCACGGTCTACCGGGACATCGACGCGCTGTCGGCGTCCGGCGTCCCGGTGTACGCCGACCGCGGCCGGACCGGCGGGTACCGCCTGGTCGACGGCTACCGCACTCGCCTGACCGGGATGACCGAGGAGGAGGCCCAGTCGCTGTCGCTGGCCGGATTGCCGGTGGCGGCCGCCGAGCTGGGCCTCGGCACCGTCCTCGCGGCGGCCCAGCTCAAGCTGTACGCGGCGCTGCCGCAGGAGCTGCGCGACCGCGCCGGGCGCGTCGCCGAGCGGTTCTACCTGGACGTCCCCGGCTGGCACCGGGGCATCGAAAGCCTGCCGGCCCTGTCCGCGATCGCCGACGCCGTGTGGTCGTCGCACCGGATCCGGATCCGCTACGAGCGGTGGGGCCAGCGGGTCGTCGAGCGCGACGTCGAGCCGCTGGGGCTGATTCTCAAGGCGGGCAACTGGTACCTCGCCGCCCGCTGCGAGGGCACCGACCGCACCTACCGGATTTCGCGCGTGCTGGAGCTGACCGACCTGGGGGAGGAGTTCGAGCGGCCCGCCGGGTTCGACCTCGCGACGTACTGGCAGGAGTGGTCCGAGCAGTTCGAACGCCGGATGTTCCCGCGGGTGGCCGTGGTGCGGTTGTCGCCGCGGGCGCAGGCTCTCGTACCGTTCTACGCGGGGTCGGTCGGCGCCCGTGCCCTGCGGCACTGCCGGAACGAACCGGACGCGGAGGGCTGGCTCACCGTGGAGCTGCCGGTGGAGCCGGGCGAACCGGCCATCGGCGAGCTGCTGCGGTTCGGGCCGCACCTGGAGGTCCTGGAACCGGCGGACCTCCGGGCCGAGCTGGCGCGGGCGATCGAGGAGATGGGCGCGATCTATGGGTGAGCTGAGCGGGATCGCGATCGGAGTCACGGCCGAGCGGCGAGCCGAGGAGTTCATCGGCGCGCTCGAACGGTACGGCGCCGAGGTCCGCCACGCGCCCACGATCACCATCGTGCCCCTGGACAGCGACCCGGAGCTGCGCGCGGGCACCGAGTCCGTGCTGGCGTCGCCGGTGGGGTTCACGGTGGTCACGACGGGCGCGGGCTTCCGCGGCTGGCTGGCGGCGGCCGAGGACTGGGGCCTGCGCGACCGCCTGGTGACGGCGCTGGGTGCGTCCCGGATCTACGCGCGCGGCCCGAAGGCCGTCGGCGCGGTGCGCGGTGCCGGGCTGCGGGAGGCGTATTCGGCTGCCTCGGAGAGCAACGCGGAGCTGTTCGGGACGCTCGCGGCAGCCGGGATCGACGGCGCGCGGGTGGCGGTCCAGCTGCACGGGACGCCGCTGCCGGAGCACACGGCGCCGCTGGTCACGGCCGGGGCGACGCTGGTCGAACTGCAGCCGTACCGGTGGTATTCGCCACCGGACGTCACACCGGTGCACGACCTGATCGACGCGGCCGTGGCCGGCGAGCTGGGAGCACTGACGTTCACGAGCGCCCCGGCGGCGGCGAACTTCCTGACCTTGGCCCGCTCCTACGGACGGTACGACGAGCTGCTCGCGGCGATGCGCGGGCCGTTGGTGTGCGCGTGTGTGGGCCCGGTGACGGCCGCGCCGTTGGAGGCGGCCGGGGTCCGGACGGTGCAGCCGGAGCGGCAACGCCTCGGCGCCCTGGTGAAGCTCCTGGTCACGACGCTCTCGACGGCGGGCTAGCGGGGTCAGTCCTCGTCCGGCGGCACCTCGCCCGCGTCGGCCGCGCGGACCGCTTCCCGGCTTGCCGCCTCTTCGCTGATCCCCGCGCGCCAGTAGCCGGTGAAGCAGATCCGCCGCTTGTCGACTTCGCGCTCGCGCACCAGGTGCCGCCGCACCAGCTTCACGACGCCCGCTTCGCCCGACACCCACGCATACGGCGCTCCGCCGGGGAAAGTCGCCGTACGCACCGCGTCCAGCAACGCTTGTCCCAGCGGCCGCGAGCCGCGAAGCAGCCAGTGGACTTCGACCGCTCCGCGCGTCTCGAACGTCTGACGCTCTTCGCGCTCCGAAACCTCGATGTACGCCGAAGCGCGCGTACCGGCCGGGAGCTGCTCGATGATCGCGCCGATCGCCGGCAACGCCGTTTCGTCACCGACGAGCAGCTGCCAGTCGGCCTCGGCGGGCAGGTCGTACAGGCCGTACGGTCCGGTGAACGTCACACGGTCGCCCGGCGTGACGCGCGACGCCCAGGCCGAAGCCGGGCCGGTGTCGCCGTGCAGCACGAAGTCGACGTCGATCTCCGCCGCGGCCGGCCGGTGCGCCCGCACGGTGTAGGTGCGCATCGGCGGGCGGACGGCGTCCGGCATCGCCAGGTACGTGCGGTACCAGGACATGACGTCGGAGCCGGTCTCCGGCAGCTCGGGTTCTTCCTGGCCGGGCCGCGGGAAGAAGACCTTGACGTACTGGTCGGGCGCCCCGGCCGGGACTTCGCGGAAGCTCGCCGCCTCGAACGTCACGCGCACCATGTGCGGCGTCACCGGCCGGACCGCGGTCACCCGGGCTCGGTGGTA
Organism: Amycolatopsis camponoti; assembly: GCF_902497555.1. Lineage (NCBI taxonomy): Bacteria > Bacillati > Actinomycetota > Actinomycetes > Pseudonocardiales > Pseudonocardiaceae > Amycolatopsis > Amycolatopsis camponoti. The sequence goes on from NZ_CABVGP010000003.1 coordinate 2,061,274, forward strand.
CGTCAGGGCCGGTCGCTCCACCTGAGTCGTCGCCATTAGGCGAGGCTAACCTAAAAAACAGCGGTCAGAACAGCCCCTCCTCACCGGGATCTTCGTCACCGCCGGGCTTCCAGCGGTACTTGCGCAGGTCGACGCGCTGGCCGTCGGCCAGGACGCCCTCCGCGCGCAGCCGTTCGAGCTGGTCGTGGACCAGGTGCGGCGCCGGTGTCCCGTTCGCGCGCAGGATCCGGTGCCACGGCAGGTCGTGCCCGTCCTCGGCCAGGATGGCGCCGACCATCCGCGGTGAGGGCGCGCCGGAGAGCGCCGCGATGTCGCCGTACGTCGCGACCGTGCCGGCCGGCACCGACTCGATGATTTCCCGCACGCGCTCGTGCAGAACGTCGTCCATGCCCCCACTCTGCCGGAGGGGTACGACACTTTCGGTGGCCACCCGGCGCACGCTCCGGCACCTTCATCGCACGCAGCCCCGTTAAGGCGTGCCGGTGCCGCACCCACTACTCCGGTCGTGGTTCCATCGCTGGGTGAACGCGAGGCGAACGGCGCAGGCGGACGCGCGCCTGGTGCGCCCGCCGATCGCCGACGCACCCTCCTTCACCTGGGACGAAGGCGCCCGGCGGGTGCTCTCCGCACCCGGGGGTTTCCGCCGCGTGCTCGGCGGCCCCGGCACCGGCAAGACGGCGCTGCTCGCCTCGGCCGCCACCCGCCGCATCGCCGAGGGCGCCGACCCGGAGAGCGTGCTGGTGCTCACGACGTCGCGCAAGGCCGCCGACGCGCTGCGCGCCGACATCACGCGCCGCCTCACCGCCGACCCCGACCAGGCGCGGCCGCTGCCCCGGACCGTCCGCGAACCGCTCGTCCGCACGGTCCACTCGTACGCCTACTCGCTGCTGCGGCTGGAAGCGATGGCCGAGGAACTCCCGCCGCCGCGCCTGCTCGCCGGTGCCGAGCAGGACGTCGTCGTCCGCGAGCTGCTCGCCGGCGACCTCGACGAGGAAGCCGGGTACTGGCCCGAGCAGCTGCGGCCGGCGCTGATCGTCCCCGGCTTCGCCGAAGAGCTGCGCGACCTGCTCATGCGGGCCGCCGAGCGCGGGCTCGGCCCGGAGGACCTCGCCGAGCTGGGCCGCCGCCGCGGGCGCGAGGAGTGGATCGCCGCCGGGCAGTTCTGGGCCCAGTACGAAGAAGTCACGCAGCTGCAGGGCGCGGGCGGCAACGCGCTGGGCGTGGCGAGCGCGCCCGCCCTCGACGCCGCCGAGCTGGTCACCTCCGCGCTGCTCGCCCTGGAAGACGACGACGAGCTGCGCGAACGTGAGCGCACCCGGGTGCGGCACCTCTTCGTCGACGACGCCCACCACCTCGACCCGCTGCAGACCGGCCTCGTCCGGATGATCGGGCACACCGCGGCCGAATTCGTCGTCGCCGGCGACCCCGACCAGAACGTGTTCTCCTTCCGCGGCGCCGACGCGAGCCTGTTCGCCGACGCCGACCCGGACGGCAGCCGGACCGTCACGCTCACGACGTCGCACCGGCTGGCCCCGGCCGTCCGGCTTGCGGTGGCGAAGATCGGCGCGACGCTGCCCGGGGCGTCGCGGCACCGCAAGATCGTCCCGCCCGCGGGTGCTTCCGGGGGGAACGTGCGGGTGCGCGTGATGCCGACGCCCGCCGCCGAGGCGAGCTGGATCGCCGACCAGCTCCGCCGCGCGCACCTCGTCGACGGCGTGCCGTGGTCGGAGATCGCGGTGCTCGTCCGGTCGCCGGCCCGGACTTTCCTGGTGCTGCAACGCGCTTTGCGCGCGGCCGGCGTCCCGATCGGGTCGGCGACCGAGGAGCTGCCGCTGGCTCGCCAGCCCGCGGTGCGGCCGTTGCTGGCCGTGCTGAAGCTCGCGCCGTCGCCCGAGCTGCTCGACATCGACCTCGCCGAGATGCTGCTGTCGTCGTCGCTCGGTGGCGCGGATCCGCTGGCGCTGCGGCGGTTGCGCCGCGGTCTCCGGCGGCTGGAACTGGCCGGCGGCGGGCAGCGCTCGAGTGACGAGCTGCTCGTGGAAGCGTTGCGCGGCGGGGACATCCTCGTCGGGCTGGCCGACGCCGAGGCCGAACCGGTGCGGCGCGTCGGCGGGCTGCTGCGCCTCACGCACCAGGCTGTCGCCCGCGGCGACGGCGTCGAGCAGGTCGTGTGGCAGCTGTGGCGGGAAAGCGGGCTGCAGGACAAGCTGCTGAAGCAGGTCGAACGCGGCGGATCGCTGGGGGCGCAGGCCGACCGCGACCTCGACGCCGTCGTCGCGCTGTTCGACGCGGCCGGCCGGTACGTCGACCGGCTGCCGCGCGCGAGTGTCGCGTCCTTCGCGGATTATCTCGGTGCACAACAGATCGCGGGGGACACGCTCGCGCCGGCGGCCGTGCCTTCGGACGGGGTTTCGCTGCTGACCGCGCACGCCGCCGCCGGTCGCGAGTGGACGGTCGTCGCCGTCGCCGGCGTCCAGGAGGGCGCGTGGCCGGACCTGCGGCTGCGCGGATCCGTGCTGGGCGTGGAACGGCTGAAGGACCTGATGTCCGGAGTGGACGACGACGCCGTCTCCGCGACCGCGCCGATCCTCGCCGAGGAGCGGCGCCTGTTCTACCTCGCGATGAGCCGGGCGAAGCAGACGCTGCTGGTCACCGCGGTGTCCGGAGAGGACGAACAGCCGTCCCGCTTCCTCGACGACCTCGAGGAGAACGGTGCCGACGACGGCGGTCTCGACTCGCGGATGAAGCCGCCCGGCCGGTCGCTGGTGCTGGCCGAGCTGGTGGGGGAGCTGCGCGAGGTCGTCTGCGACGACAAGGCCGAGCCCGCGCGACGGCGTCGTGCCGCGAAGCAGCTCGCGCGGCTGGCCGAGGCCAAGGTGCCGGGCGCGCACCCGTCGACGTGGTACGGCCTGCTCCCGGCGTCGACCGACGAGCCGGTGCACCGCCCCGGCGACCTGATCCGGATCTCACCGTCCACAGTGGAAATCCTGACGAAGTGCCCGCTGCGGTGGATGATCGAGCGCCACGGCGGGAGCGACCCGGCGCAGCTGGCCGCGGTGACCGGGACGCTGGTGCACGGGCTGGCGGAGTCCGTCGCGTCCGGCAAGACCGACGCCGAGCTGCAGGCCGCCTTGGACGAGGCTTGGGTGCGCGTCGACGCTGGCGCACCGTGGTTTTCCCGGCGTGAGCGGCGGCGCGTCGAGCAGATGCTGCAGAACTTCGTGACCTGGCTGGAGCGCAGCCGTGCCGAGCTCAAGGCGGCGGGTGTCGAGCAGGACATCGAGGTCGAGCTGCCGGCCGGGGGCGAGGACGAGGTCCGGGTGCTGCTGCGCGGCCGCGTCGACCGGGTCGAGCTGGACGCCGAGGGCCGCCCGGTGATCGTCGACATCAAGACCGGCAAGGTCCCGGTGTCCGGAAAGGACGCGGAGGAGCACCCGCAGCTGGCGGCGTACCAGCTGGCGGTACTGCTGGGTGCGATCAAGGGCAGCAACGAGCCCGGCGGCGCGCGGCTGGTGTACGTGGCGAAGGCGAACAACAAGACGGGAGCGACGGAGAGGTCTCAGCCCCCGCTCGACGAGGTGGGCGGCAAGCAGTGGCTGGAGCTGGTCCGCGACGCGGCGGCCTCGGCGGCGGGGCCGGACTACCAGGCCCAGGAGAACCCGGACTGCGACCGCTGTCCCGCGCGCGGGTGCTGCCCGCTGCGGCCCGAGGGCAGGCAGGTGCCGGGCCCGTGACCCGTCGCGAAGACGTCGTGAGTGGGAAACAGTGTTCTAACCCTGTTTCCCACTCACGACCGGCCGGGAGGCGTGCGTGAGCCCGCTCGTCGTCGCCAACCCCGTCGAGCCCGCCGAACTCGCCGACGCGCTCGGGCTGCACCGGCCGACTCCCGAACAGGCCACCGTCATCGCCTCGCCGGTCGAGCCTTCCCTCGTCGTCGCCGGGGCCGGCGCCGGCAAGACCGAAACCATGGCCGCGCGGGTCGTCTGGCTCGTCGCCAACGGGATCGTCAGCCCCGACCGCGTCCTGGGTCTCACCTTCACCCGCAAGGCCGCTCGCCAGCTCGGCGAACGCGTGCGGGCCCGGCTGCGGCGGCTCGCCGGCTCGGGGCTGCTCGATCGGCTCGACCCGAGCGGCGGCCTGCGGTCCACTGTGGTCGCCGGTGAGCCGACCGTCCTCACCTACCACGCCTACGCCGGGCGCCTGCTGTCCGAACACGGGCTGCGCCTGCCGGTCCAGCCCGGCGTCCGGTTGCTGTCCGAAACGTCGTCGTGGCAGATCGCGCACCGCGTCGTGTCCACTTGGGACAACGAGCTGGACACCGACCGCGTCCCGCCGACCGTCACCGCGGACGTCCTGCAGCTGGCCGGTGAGCTCGGTGAGCACCTCATCTCGGTCGACCAGCTCGCCGAATACACGACGTGGATGTGCCGCGTCATCGAGAACGCGCCGCGGGCCAAGGGACAGCGGGCCGCGCTGCCGCAGAAGCTCACCGAAATCATGGCGGCGCAGCACTTCCGGCTGGCGCTGCTGCCGCTGGTCGAGGAGTACCACCGGCGCAAGCGCAACGAAGGCGCACTCGACTTCGCCGACCAGATGTCGCTGGCCGCGCAGCTCGCGAGCAACTATCCCTCCGTTGTGCGCGGCGAACGGGAGCGCTTCGGCGCGGTGCTGCTCGACGAATACCAGGACACCGGGCACGCCCAGCGCGTCCTGCTCCGGGCGCTCTTCGGCGGTGTCGAAAACCAGCCGATGCCGGTCACCGCGGTCGGCGACCCGGCCCAGGCGATCTACGGCTGGCGCGGGGCCAGCGCGGCCAACCTCCCCCGCTTCACCACGGACTTCCCGCGTCACGACGGGGAAAACCTGGTCCCCGCGAACGACTTCGGCCTGCTGACGAGCTTCCGCAACCCGCCGGAGATCCTCGACCTCGCCAACGCCATCGCCGAACCGCTGCGGGCGCGCGGCCTCGGCGTCGAACGGCTCCGGGCGCGCGAAGGCGCCGGGCCAGCGGACATCGCGTGCGCGCTGCTGCCGGACATCCGCGCCGAACGCGACTGGGTGGCCGACGCCCTCGCCCGGCGCTGGTACGCCACCCAGGAGGAGACCGGCAAGCCGCCGACCGCCGCCGTGCTCGTGCGGCGCCGCGCCGACATGGCCCCGATCGCCGCAGAGTTGCGGGCGCGCGGATTGCCGGTCGAGGTCGTCGGGCTCGGCGGGCTCCTGGACGAGCCCGAGGTCGCGGACCTCGTCTCGACGCTCAAGGTGCTCGCCGACCCGCTGTCGGGCAGCGCGGCGGCCCGGCTGCTGACCGGCGCGCGCTGGCGGCTCGCGGCCGCGGACGTCGCCGCGTTGTGGCGGCGCGCCGGCGAACTCTCGAGCCCCGAGAAGCCGGACGCGCCCGAGCTGGTCGCGGAACGCGTCGAGCAGGCCGGGCTGATCGACGCCATCGACGAGCCGGGCTCGCCGGAACGGTATTCCGAAGAGGGTTACAAGCGCATCCGCCGCGTCGGCTGGGAGCTGTCCGCGTTGCGGCGGCGGCTCGACCAGTCGCTGCCCGAGCTGGTCGCCGACGTCGAACGCACGATGCTCCTGGACGTCGAATCGCTGGCGCGCCCCGGATCCGCCGGGCGCGCGCACCTGGACGCGTTCGCCGAGGTCGTCACCGACTACGCCGAGACGGCACCGACGGCGACCCTGCTGTCCTTTGTGGACTACCTGAACACCGCCGCGCACGCCGAAGACGGCCTCACCCCGGGCGAGGTCGAGGTCGTGCCCGACCGCGTGCAGGTACTCACCGTGCACTCGGCGAAGGGCCTCGAATGGGAGGTCGTCGCCGTCCCGCACCTGGTGCAGGACGTCTTCCCGGGACGGCGACGGTCGTCGTCGTGGCTGCGGACCGCGACGTCGCTGCCCGCGGCGTTGCGCGGAGACTCACAGGACCTGCCGGAGCTGCGGATCGCCGACGGCTACGACCGCAAGGAAGTCCAAGAAGGACTGGAACTGCACGAAGCCGGGTTCGTCGAGCGGGAGCAGTCGGAGGAACGGCGGCTCTGCTACGTCGCGCTGACGCGGTCCGAGCACGCGCTGATCGTGTCCGGGCACTGGTGGAACGAGAGCAGCAGCCGGTCCAAGGGGCCGTCGGAATTCCTGACGGAGATCGGCGACGTCCTGCGCGAGACCGGCGTCGGGCAGCTCGCCGAGTGGGCGCCGGAACCGTCCGAAGAGGACGAGAACCCGCTGGTGTCGGACTCGCGGAAGGGGCGCTGGCCGGTCGATCCGCTGGCCGACCGCCGCACCGGCGTCCAGACGGGGGTGGAGCTGGTGTCCGAAGCGCTGTCCACTGTGGATGAAATTGAGTCCGAAGAGGACGATCCGGACGGTTGGCTGACCGACACCGACGTCCTCCTCGAAGAGTGGGCACGGAAGGACGACCGGGTCCGGCGGGTCCCGTTGCCGTCGCGGCTTTCGGTGAGCCAGCTGGTCGCGCTGGCCGACGACGCGGGGAAGCTGGCGGCGGACCTGAGCCGTCCGCTCCCGATGGAACCGAACAGCTTCGCCCGCCGCGGCACGGAGTTCCACGGCTGGCTGGAGCGCCGGTTCGCGGGCGACCAGCTCATCGAGATCGACGACCTCCCGGGCGCGGCCGACTTCGGCGAGGCGCCCGACACGGACTTCGAAGAGCTGCAGACGGAGTTCGAAAAGAGCGAGTGGGCGGCCCGCGTGCCGGTGGCGGTGGAGGTGTCGTTCTCGGCGGACGTCGAGGGCATCACCCTGCGCGGCCGCATGGACGCGGTGTTCCGGCACCCGGACGGGTACTGGGAGGTCGTGGACTGGAAGACGGGCGCGGTCCCGCCGGAGTCCCGGCTGCCGGCGCTGGCGGTCCAGCTGGCGGCGTACCGGATGGCGTGGGCGGCGCTGAAGAACGTCCCGGTGGAGGAGGTCCGCGCGGCGTTCCACTACGTCCGCGCGAACCGCACGATCCGCCCGGCCGACCTCCTGGACCCCGAAGGCCTCCGCCAAATCCTCCGCGACATCCCCGAGGCGTGACCCGCGGGGCATCACGCGTGTCTGGAGGGGCATCACCCGTGATCAGCGGGGCATCAGCCGTGTCTGGAGGGGCATCGCGCTGATGCCCCTCCAATCACGCGTGATGCCCGCTCAATCACGCGTGATGCCCGGTCAGGCTCGGTCGCGGACCTTCAGAGCCCACGCGATCAGGGGCCACTGCAGGGGGAGGCGGGCCCAGGCCATCGCGCGTTGCGGGGCCGGGGCCGGGGCAGCGTCCAGTGCCATCTTGACGTTGCCTGGGAAGACGCCCAGGAACAGCAGGGCCGCCGCCAGGCCGCCGAGGCGGCGGGTGCGGGGGACCGCCACCGCGGCCGCGACCGTCAGCTCGGCGACGCCCGAACCGTACGTCCACGCCCGCCGGGAACCCGGCAGCCACCGGGGGATCAGGCCGTCGAACGGCTTCGGGACGGCGAAATGCAGGACGCCCATGAAGCCGAGGGCACCGGCCAGGAAGTGGGCGGGTCGCTGGGAGGTGGCCATCGACTCATCGTTCCACGCGGCGGCGCCCTACTCCGTTCGGCTATCCTCCGGGCGTGAGTGACGCTCGACACCTGCCGCGGGGAGCCGGTGCATGAAGGCACTGAGGCGGTTGCCGCTGGGCAGTCTCACCGATCGGCCGGACCACGAGCTCGTCGGCGTCCTGCGGATGCCCGAGCTGACGGTCAGCCCGCTGCGTTCGATCATGAAGCGGGTCATCGGCGCGACACTCGCGCTGCTGCTGACGGTGATCATCGTGTACGTCGACCGTGACGGCTACCGCGATGCCAACGGCGACGGCCTGTCCCTGCTCGACAGCCTGTACTACGCCACCGTTTCCCTCTCGACGACCGGCTACGGCGACATCGCGCCGGCCACCTCGTCCGCCCGCCTGGTGAACGTGCTGGTGATCACCCCGCTGCGGGTGCTCTTCCTCATCGTCCTGGTCGGGACCACCCTGGAGGTGCTCACCGAGCGCTCCCGGCAGGCGTTCAAGATCCAGAAGTGGAGGACGAAGGTGCGCGACCACACGGTCGTCGTCGGGTTCGGCACCAAGGGCCGGTCCGCCGTCAACGCGCTGCTCGGCGACGAGAACATCGCCCCGGGGCAGATCGTCGTCGTCGACACCGACCAGCAGGCCCTCGACGCGGCGAGCGCACTCGGCCTCGTCGCCGTGCACGGCTCGGCCACCCGCTCCGACGTCCTGCGCGTCGCCGCTGTGCAGCACGCGCGCGCGGTTGTCGTCGCCCCGAACCGGGACGACACGGCGGTGCTCGTCACGCTCACCGCCCGCGAGCTGGCGCCCCAGGCGCACATCGTCGCGTCGGTGCGGGAGGCGGAGAACGTCCACCTGCTCAAGCAGTCCGGCGCCAACCAGGTCGTCGTCTCCAGTGAGACGGCCGGGCGGCTGCTCGGCATGGCGACGTCGACGCCGCTGGTCGTCGACATCATGGAGGACCTGCTCACGCCCGAATCGGGCCTGGCGATCGCCGAACGGCCGGTCGAGCCGTCCGAGGAGGGCGGGTCGCCGCGGCACCTGCCCGACCTCGTCCTCGGCCTGGTCCGCGACGGCGTCCTGTACCGCGTGGACGCTCCGCAGGCCGACGCCATCGAGCCGGGCGACAAGCTGCTCTACGTCAAGAAGGTGACGCAGGCGGAGAAGATCGAGCGGTAGGTCCGCTTCGCCCGGCGAGACCTGCTGAGCGGGACCGGGGCGCCTGGGTTTTGCCCGCCGGATCTGGAACCATGGCGAAGTGCCCCCGCGATCACTCGATCTCAAGTGGCCCACGGTGGCGATCCCCGCCGCGGCGGGTGTGCTCGTCGTACTGCTGGCCTGGCTGGCCGGCCCGGGGCTGCTGGGCATCTCGAACGACGACGTGGGCGCGCCGGTGCGGGCCGAGGTCACCAAGCCGGCGCCGTGCGACCGGCCGGACGCGGTCGAGACCGTGAAGTTCACCGTCGCGGGCAAGACGCACGAAGGCACCCTGAACGGCTGCGGGCACGGCCAAGGCGAGCGGGTCGACGTCGGCGTCCCGGAGGTGCTGCCCGACCAGGGGACGGTCACGGTCCGCGTCGCGGACACCTCGGCGGGCGCCTCGGACGCACGGCGCCCGGTCGGCCTGTTCCTGCTGGTGTTCGCGTGCTTCTCGGGCGGGATGTTCGTCTACCTGTGGTTGAGCATCCCGCTGCGACCCAAAACAGCTAGCTGACCTCGGACGACGGCGCCGCGAAGGTGTTGCAGTCGGAGATCCGGTTGCTCGTCGCGCCCGCCCGCCACCAGGACGCGTAGTGCGCGTTCGTCCCGTGGTCGTGGCTGCGGGAGGTGTTGTCGCCGCGGGTCTCCTGGTCGTTCCAGGCCTTGTTGTACATGTCGCGGCTGATCGTGCCGCCCTGGTCGACGTGCGCGCCGAGGAACATGCCCGAGAAGCACTGGGCCTGCAGCTCCTTGCGCCGCGACATCTCGAGCCCGGCCGGGCTGTTCTGGCCGGCCTCGTAGATCTTCTGCCAGGCCGCGTCCATCAGCCCGGCGACCTCCTGCACGTGGTGGCCGTACTCGTGGGCGAACAGGGCCAGGTAGACGCCGGGGTTGTTGCCGTACTGGTCGGTCTGCAGCCCGCGGAACGGGACGTACAGGTTGTTTTCGCAGTAGTACGCGGCGGTCGCGATGCCGACCTGGATGGTGCCGCACTCGGTCTCGAAGCTCGCGCCCGTCGGGAAGTGCAGCGCGGGCGGCGTGAACGGCAGGTGGTAGGCCTCGAGGAACGGGCCCCACGCCGCGTCCAGGCACTTGCTGGCCGCGGTGAAGAACGCTTCCGCGCCCGCCTGGGTGCTCTGCCACGCCGGCAGCGTGCAGACGCGGTTCTGCAGGCCGGCGTTCGGGTCCTGCAGGATCGGGTGGTCGGCCAGCTTGAGGATCTTCTGCGGGCCGGTCGCGCTGGGCGCGGAGGTCTCGGACGGGGGGCTCGACGCCGAGGCCGGAGCGCCCGCGCCGCCGGGCTGCAGCGGCGAAGGGACGTCTTGGGACGACGGCGTGTCCCGGAAATTCGCGTTGGCCAGCGGGGTCTCGCCGCGGTTGAGGGCGACGATCGCGACCAGCCCGAGCACCAGCACGGCGACCGCGCCGAGGCACACCCCGATCACCGCGGCGGGAGACCGGCGACGCGGCGCGGACACGGTGTGCGGGCGGCCCAGCCAGGGAAGATCCGGTTGCGCATCCGGCACCGGCGGCGGCTGGACGGTTCCGCGAGGCGGTACCTGGCCGTGGGGCGGTTGCGTCACTAGGCAGTCCCGAAGGGTCTCGGTACGGACCGGGGGTACCCGATCCCGCCATTCAGCATATCGGGGGAATGGGGCCTCTCGCACCCGTCCGTGCGCACGGTGTCACCGCGAACGGACGTCACCCCAGGTCTGGCCGGGTGCGACCGGCTCTGAAAGAGTGTTGCCAACCAGGTACCGCAGGCGAGGGGCTTCGATGACAGACACCGGTGGCGCGCCCGGCGACAAGGGCGACGACACGCCGACACCCAGCCAGGGCGTCCCGCGGATTCCCGCCCCCGGATCGGGTGATTCGAAGCCGGCCGAAGACCACTCCGCGTCACCGGCGACGCCGCCGCGCGGGTGGCAGCCGCCGGACGCCCAGGCGACCCCGGGACCGGCGACCCCGCCGGGCTGGGAGCGGCCGCCGACCCCGCCGACATCGCCGACACCACTGCCGCCGTACGGCGGGCAGCAGTACCAGCAGCAGTACCAGCAGCCGGGGGGCTGGAGCCCGCACGGGCTCGGCAAGCCCGGCGTGATCGCGCTGCGGCCGCTCAACATCGGCGACATCCTCGACGGCGCGATCACCGCGATCCGCCGGCACCCGCTGCTGATCCTCGGCATCGGCGCGGTGATGGCGGTGCTCACCGCCGGGATCACGTTCCTGGTGCAGAAGTACGTGATCGCCGACTTCGAGAACCTCGCCACGACGGCGACCCTCGGCCCGGGCGCGACCGACGAAGAAGTGCGCGACCTCGTCTTCGGCACCTTCGGCGACCTCTTCCTCGTGCTGATCCCGACGCTGCTGATCTCGACCCTGCTGCTGGCGATCACCACCGGCCTGATGGCCACGGTGATGGGCCGGGCCGCGCTGGGCCGCGAGGTCACCTTCGGCATCGCGTGGCGCGAGCTGCAGCCGCGGCTGTTCCCGCTGCTCGGCGTCGCGTTCGTGTACGCGCTGGTCACGACGCTCGGCCTGATGCTCTGCATCGTCCCCGGCGTGCTGGCCTGGGTGTTCTGGGCGCTGGCCGTGCCGGCGCTCGTGCTCGAGCGCGGGACGTTCCGCGAGGCGTTCGCGCGGTCGATCAAGCTGGTCGGCGGCGCGTTCTGGCGGGTGCTGGGCATCCTGCTGCTGGCGCGGCTCATCCAGTCGCTCTTCGAGAACATCATCCAGCTGCCGTTCGCCCTCGGCACCGGCGTCTTCGACCAGGTGCTCAACCCGGGCAAGGTGACGCTGCCCAGCACGGGTGACCTGCTGCTGCAGTCGGCCGGGCAGATCGTCTCCGGCACCATCGCGATCCCGTTCGTCACGCTGGTCACCGTGATCGTCTACCTCGACCAGCGGATGCGCCGCGAAGGCATGGACATCGAGCTGGCGCGCGCGGCCGGCGTGCAGCCGCCGCAGGCATGGTGACGCTGGTCCTCAGCGACGTCCCGGTCGACATCGACCGGGACGCTGCCCGCCGTGCCGCCGCGGAAGAGCTGACCGACCCGAAGTACCGGGACGCGCAGCCGAACTTCCTGCAGCAGATCGGGCAGTGGCTCGGCGAGCAGCTGGAAAAGCTGCTCAACGGCGTTTCGTCCGTGGTCCCGGGCGGGATCTGGGGCGTGCTGCTCGTCCTCGTGCTGCTGATCGTGCTCGTCGTCGTGGTCCGGCTGCGCACCGGCAAGATCGCCCGGACGTCCCGGGCCGGCGGGACGGTCTTCGGCGGCCAGCGCCGGAGCGCCGACGACTACCGCCGCTCGGCCGCCGAAGCCGCGGCCGCCGGCCGGTACGACGACGCTGTCCGCGACCGCTTCCGCGCCGTCGTGCGGGCCCTGGAGGAACGCGCGCTGCTCGACGCCCGCTCCGGCCGGACCGCGGACGAGGCCGCCGCCGAAGCCGGGACCCTGCTGCCGAACGTCGCGGCGGAACTGCGGGACGGCGCGCGGCTCTTCGACGACGTCCACTACGGCGGCCGCGAAGGCACCGAAACGGCGTACCGGACGCTCACCGAGCTGGACGAACGCTGCCGCCGCGAACGGCCGGTCGCCATGGCGGGCTCGTGAGCACCTCCGTTTCGCCGGACGTGCGCCGGATCTGGCGCGGTGCGCGGATCCCGCTCGCCCTGGTCGCGCTGATCTTCGCCGCCGGGGCCCTGCTCCTGCTCGGCCGCGGCGAGCAGACCCACGGCGCGCTCGAACCCGGCTCGTACGAACCCGGCGGCGCCCACGCGCTCGCGCAGCTCCTGCGGGACCAGGGCGTCGACGTCCGGACCGCGCACACCGCCGACGAAGCCGACGACGCGCTCAGCGAAGACGCGACGCTGCTGGTCACCCAGCCCGACCTCGTCCCGGCGAAGCGGCTCGACGCGCTGCGGCAGCACGCCGCGGACGTCGTCTTCGTGACGCCGGGAGCCCCGACGCTGCACGACTCGCTGCCGCTGGTGCGCCCGGTCGGCCAGAGCGACACCGGCACCCTGAGCCCGCAGTGCACGGTCGCCGCGGCCGTCGCGGCGGGCGACGTCACCCTCGGTGGCATCGGGTACGCCTCGCCCGGCGCGCGGTCCTGCTACCCCGGCGAAGACGGCGGCGGCACGCTGCTGCAGCTCGCCGACGCGGGTGGCACGACGACACTGCTCGGCTCGCCCGCCCCGCTGACCAACTCGCGGCTCGCCGACGAGGGCAACGCCGCGCTCGGGCTGCACCTGCTGGGCGGGCACCCGAAGCTCGTCTGGTACCTGCCGTCCACGACCGACCCGGCGCTGGACGATACCCGTAAGTCGATCTTCGAGCTGATCCCCGACGGCTGGTACTACGGTGCGGCGCAGGCGTTCATCGCCGTGGCGCTGCTGGCGCTGTGGCGGGCGCGCCGGCTCGGCCCGGTGGTCACCGAGCCGCTGCCGATCGTCGTGCGCGCGGCCGAAACCGCCGAAGGGCGCGCCCGGCTGTACCGGCGGGCGAAGGCCGCGGGACACGCGGGCGAGACGCTGCGGGAAGCGGCGCGGAGCCGGCTGCGGACCGTGCTGGGCCTGCCGCGCGACGCCGACGCGGCGGCGCTGGTGACCGCGGTGAGCGCGCGCACCGGACGGCCGGCCAACGACATCGGCGCGGTGCTCCACGGCCCGCCGGTGCCGGACGACCCCGCGCTGGTCCGGCTGGCCGGCGAACTGGACAGGGTGGAACGAGAGGTGGGGCGATCTTGACCAGCGAGAACGCGACTGGGGCCCGGGACGCGCTGATCGCGTTGCGCGCCGAGGTCGGCAAGGCCGTCGTCGGCAACGACGCCGCGGTCACCGGGCTGATCCTGGCGCTGCTCTGCCGGGGGCACGTGCTGCTCGAAGGCGTCCCGGGCGTGGCGAAGACGCTGCTCGTGCGGGCGCTGGCGGCCGCGCTGGACCTGGAGACCACGCGCGTGCAGTTCACGCCGGACCTGATGCCCGGCGACGTCACCGGCTCGATCGTCTACGACGCGCACAGCGGCGAGTTCTCCTTCCGCGAGGGGCCGGTGTTCACGAACCTGCTGCTCGCCGACGAGATCAACCGGACGCCGCCGAAGACGCAGTCGTCGCTGCTGGAGGCGATGGAGGAGCGGCAGGTCTCGCTCGACGGCAAGACGCGGCCGCTGCCCGACCCGTTCATCGTGATCGCCACGCAGAACCCGGTGGAGTACGAAGGCACCTACCCGCTGCCGGAGGCGCAGCTGGACCGGTTCCTGCTGAAGCTGACCATGCCCACGCCGTCGCGCGAGGACGAGATCGGCATCCTCTGGCGGCACGCGCAGGGTTTCGACCCGCGCAACCTGGCTGCGGCGGGCTTGAAGGCGGTCGCGGGCGCGACGGAGCTGGCGGCGGCGCGGGAAGCCGTGGCACGCGTGACGATCGGGCCCGAGGTGATCGGGTACGTCGTCGACCTGTGCCGGGCGACGCGGTCGTTGCCGTCGGTGCGGATCGGCGTTTCCCCGCGTGGCGCCACGGCGTTGCTCGCGGTGACGCGGGCCTGGGCGTGGCTCGCCGGCCGCGACTACGCGACCCCCGACGACGTCAAGGCCCTGGCTCGGCCCGCGTTGCGGCACCGTCTCGACGTGCGGCCGGAGGCCGAGCTGGAGGGCGTCACCGCGGACGGCGTGCTCGACCGCGTGCTCGCGTCCGTGCCCGTGCCGCGCTGACATGGCCGTCACCGGAAGGCTCGGGCTGCTCGCGCTGTTCGGCGCGCTGGTGGTCGGGCTGGTGTGGCCGTCGAAGACCGGGATCCTGGCCGTCGGCGGCGTGCTCGTGCTGCTCGTGGTCGTCGACCTCGTGCTGGCCGGAAGCGTGCGGCCGCTGGCTTTCCGGCGGTCGGGCGACACGTCGGTGCGGCTCGGCGAGCCGTGCGAGGTGACGTTGGTCGTCGCGAACCCCGGTGGCCGTGCGGTGCGCGGGCAGCTGCGTGACGCGTGGCCGCCTTCGGCCGGAGCCGCGGACCGGCACGCGTTGCGCGTCCCGGCCGGGGAACGGCAGGCGCTGGTGACTTCCCTGCGGCCGACGCGGCGCGGCGACCGGACGGCGGCGCGGGTGACGGTCCGGTCGGTCGGGCCGCTGGGCGTGGCCGCGCGGCAGGGGTCGCACGAGGTGCCGTGGACCGTCCGCGTGCTGCCGCCGTTCCACAGCCGCAAGCACCTGCCGTCGCGGCTGGCGCGGCTGCAGCAGCTCGACGGCCGCAGCGCGGTGCTGATCCGCGGGCAGGGCACGGAGTTCGACTCGCTGCGCGAGTACGTGATCGGCGACGACGTCCGCTCGATCGACTGGCGCGCGACGGCGCGGGCGGCGGACGTGATGGTCCGGACCTGGCGCCCGGAGCGCGACCGGCACGTGGTGCTGGTGCTGGACACGGGCCGCGTGTCGGCCGGCCGGGTCGGCGACGCCCCGCGCCTGGACGCGGCGATGGACGCGGCGCTGCTGCTGGCCGTGCTGGCTTCCCGGGCGGGCGACCGCGTCGACCTGCTGGCGTACGACCGTCGCCTGCGGGCCGCGGTGCAGGGTTCTTCGGGGGCCTCCCTGCTGACGTCCCTGGTGAACGCGATGGCGCCGATCGAGCCGTCGCTGGTCGAGACGGACGCGCGGGGGATGGTCGCGGAGGTGCTCCAGCGCACCCGCCGCCGTTCGCTGGTGGTGCTGCTGACCGGGCTCGACGCGGCGCCGCTGGAGGAAGGCCTGTTCCCGGTGCTGAGCTCGCTGACCGCGCGGCACGAGCTGATCGTGGCGGCGGTGGCGGACCCGCGGGTCGCGGAGATGCTCACCGGCCGGGGCGACGCGGAGGCCGTGTACGACGCGGCGGCGGCGTCGCGGACGACGGCGGAGCGGCAGCGGGTGACCGAACGCCTGGCCCGGCACGGGGTCAGCGTGGTGGACGCGGTGCCGGAGGAGCTGCCGCCGGCGCTGGCGGACCGGTACCTGGCGCTGAAGGCGGCCGGGCGGCTCTAAAGAGGTCGTGAGTGAGAAACAGTGTTCTAACCCTGTTTCTCACTCACGAGTGTGGCTGCGGTGGTGCGAGGTGCCCGACCCTGTTAAGCCCGAAGCATGTGGAAGCTCATGGCCGTGGCACTGGCGATCTCTTCGGCACCCTCGCCGGTTCCGGCGGACGGCGCGCCGGTCTACCTGGCCGACGGCGGGGGCAAGCTCTCGCTCGCGGTGGCCGACGGCAAGCCCGTGCTGGCCGACGCGGGAGATGCGGGCGCGAAGTGGACCTACGCCGGGCAGCATTTCACGAATGTCCAGAGTGGACAGTGCTTGACCGCGGCGAGCCCGGTCGACGGGGTGGCGGTGAAACTGGCGGCCTGCGACGACAAGGACAAGCACCAGACGTGGCGGCGCGTGGCGGGACTGCCGGGCCTGGTCGAGATCGCGAACGTCGCGACGGCGCGGTGCTTGACCGCGGAGGACGCCGTCCCGGGGGCCCGGCTGTACCAGGAAGTCTGTTCCCTGACGGGCATCGCGAACACGTGGGCGGCGGGCGGCCGGACGCTGGCGATCCTGTCCGGCAACGGCCAGCGCCTGGCGTCGAAGGACCCGGGAACGCCGTTCGTGGTCCGGGTGATCGGCGAAAACGGCCAGCCGGCGGCGGACGTGCCGGTGACGTTCTTCGTCCGCGCGGCTCGCCCGAAGAACGCTTTGGTGTTCGAAGGCGGAGGCGAGACGGTGACGGTCAAGACGGGCGCGGACGGAACGGCGTCGAGCCCGAAGCTGGTGCTGACCGAGGTGGGCGAGTTCGAGGCGCGGTTCGTCGGGACGGCCGGGCTGGAGGACGGGTCGTCGATCGCCTTCGAGGGCTCGTGCCTATGCTGACTCGGGCAGGGCGTCCCCGGCGTCGCGCGCGTCGAGGTCGCCCACTTCGCCTTCCTTCGCCGCCCGTCTGCCGAGCGTGAAAACGTAGACCAGGAAAGCGATTTCGACCGCGACGCCGATCCCCACCCGGACCCACGTCGGCCAGCCCGACGGCGTCACGAACGCCTCGATCAGCCCGGACACGAACAGCACGCACGCCAGCCCCAGCGCCATCACCACGACCGAACGGCCTTGCTCGGCCAGCGCTTTCGTCCGGGAGCGGCGGCCGGGGTCGACCACCGTCCAGCCGAGCTTCAGCCCGGTGCCCGCCGCGATGAACACCGCCGTCAGCTCCAGGAGGCCGTGGGGGAGCAGGAGGCCGATCATCACGTCGCCGCGGCCGGCCGCGCTCATCGCGCCGATGATCACGCCCGCGTTGAGCGAGTTCAGCCACAGCGCGCCGATCACCGGCAGGCCCAGCGCGATGCCGAGGAACAGGCAGGTCGCGGCCACCCAGGCGTTGTTCGTCCACACGCGCGCCGCGAACGACGTCGCCGGGCCCGTCGAGTAGTAGCTTTCCGCCTCGCCGCCGGGCTTGGTCAGCTGGTTGAGCTCGTCCGCGCTGCCGATCGACGCGCGCACGTTCGGGTCGCCGGCGACCCAGACCGCGATCACGACCATCACCGCGATCGACACCAGCGCGGCCGGGATCCACCAGCGCCGCGAGAGGTACACGGCGGCGGGGAAGCGGCGCGTGAAGAACAGGGCGACCTCGCGCCACGCGGGGTTGTGCGACCCCGAGATCGCGCTCCGGCCGCGGGCGACCAGCCCGGACAGGCGGCTCACCAGGGCCGGGTCGGGCGCGACCGACCGGACGATCGACAGGTGGGTCGCGGTCCGCTGGTAGAGCGTCACCAGCTCGTCGGCCTCCGCCCCCGTCAGCTTGCCGCCGCGGTGGGTCAGCTCGCCGAGCCGGGACCACTCCGCCGAGTGCGTCGCGACGAAGACGTCCACATCCACGAGGTCAGCCTATCCGTCGCTACGCTGGGCCGTGTGCACGAGGAATCCGAGCTGGTCACCGGCGAAGCCGTCGTCCTGGACCTGCACGTCGCCAAGCTCGCCAGCCGGGCGCTGGCGATGGTGCTGGACGTCCTCGTGCAGTTCGCGCTGTTCATCGGCGCGTTCGTCGTGCTCATGCTCACCGTGCCGGGCGACGACGAATCGCTCGCGCTGACCCTCCTCCTGGTGTTCGTGGTGCTGATCATGGTCGGCTACCCGGTGCTGTTCGAGACGCTGTCGCGGGGCCGTTCGCTGGGCAAGATGGCGGTGGGGCTGCGCGTGGTGCGCGTCGACGGCGGGCCGATCCGCTTCCGCCACGCCCTGACCCGCGGCCTGGCCGGGTTCGTCATCGACTTCTGGGCGCTCGGCGTGTTCGGGGCGGTGGCGGTGATCGTGTCGCTGTGCTCGTCCGACGGCCGCCGCGTCGGCGACTTCCTCGCCGGCACTCTGGTGGTCCGCGACCGCGTGCCGGAAAGCGTGGGCTACCCGGCGATCGGCATGCCGCCGGGCCTCGAGGGCTGGGCGGCTCAGCTCGACCTGACGCGGCTCCCGGACGACCTCGCGCTGGCGAGCCGTCAGTTCCTGGCGCGGTTCGGCCAGCTGGCGCCGGAAGCGTCGCACGCGCTGGGCTGGAAGCTGGCGCAGCAGGTCGGCAACGCACTGGGGACGCCGGTGCCGCCGGGCGTGCCGCCTTGGGCGTTCCTGGCGGCGGTGCTGGCGGAACGGCGCAACCGCGATCACGCGCGAGCGGTGCGGGCTTACGCGGCGCAGGTCGCGGCGGCGCGCGGGCAGCTCCCCGCCACGCCGGGGCCGGATCAGCCGGGGTTCCGGCAGGCGGGGTACCCGGCGGGCGCTCGGCTCGGGTCGACGGCCACGGGCGGGCAGCCCGCCGTGGCCTCGCCTTGGCCGGCGGCGGCCGAGGCGGACACGCCGACCCCGCCGTCCGGAACTCCGGCGCCTCCCGCCGAAAACCCGTTCGCCCCGCCGGGCTAGGAGACGTCTCCCGAGGCCGACAACCACGTGTTGCACTGCTGGTTGCGGTTCTTGGTCGCGCCGTGCTGCCACCAGGAGATGTTGTGCTTGGCGCTGCCGTGGTCGCGCTTGCCGTTGCGGGCGTAGTCGTCGCCGCGGTCCTGGGCGTTCCAGGCCTCGTTGTAGATGTTCTTGTCGACCGAGCCGCCCGAGACCGACGCCGAGCCGAGGAACATGCCCGAGAAGCACTGGGCTTCGAGCTCCATCCGCCGGGACAGCTCCAGGCCGACCGCCGAGTCGGCGCCCGCGTCGTAGCGCTGGTTGCCGTACGCCTCGGAGATGCCGGCCAGGTTCTGCACGTGGTGGCCGTATTCGTGGGCGAGCATCGAGAGGTAGGGGCCGGGGTGGTTGCCCCACACGTCGATCTCGATGCGGTCCAGCGGCATGTAGATCGTGTCGTTCGACGGGCAGTAGAACGGCGTGACACCGGTCGTCGTGCCGCCGCTGCCGCACGGCGTCGACGACTCCGACAGCGACCGCGGCACCGACAGGTTCGGCGACCGGAACGGCAGGTTCGCGCCGCCGAGCATGCGCGACCACATCGCGTCGAGGCAGGCGATCCCGGACTGGAAGAAGCGGGTGGCGCTGGCCTGGTCGGTCGCCCAGCGGCTCAGCGAGCAGGAGACGTTCTGCAGGCCGTAGTCGGCACTGGCGAACATCGGGTTGTCCCCGGTCGCGGCGACCGGGCGCGGCCCGCGCGGGGGCTCGGACGTGCGGGTCGTGCGCTCGGTGGTTTCGCTGGTGGTCGTGTCTTCGGTGGACGACGTGGTTTCGGTGGTCTCGGCTGCGGAGGTCGTTTCGTAGGTGTCCGAGGGGTAGGTGCTGGAGTACCCCGCGTCGGCGACGTGCCGCGTGGTGCCCCCGATCAGCGCGACGGCCGCGACGAGCCCTCCGACGACGGCGACGATCCCGATGATCGCGACGGCGACGATGACCCCGGTGTTGGACTTCTTGGCGACGTGCGGGCGGTAGCCGGGAGCGAAGCGGGGGCCGTAGGGCGCACCGGGCGGCGGGCCGGCGTAGGAGGGGGCGAAGGCGGGCGGGACAGCGGCGGCCGGCGGCGGGAGGGGCGCGCCGGCCGGAGGGAAGCCGGGGCGCGGGTACGGGCCGTGAGCGGGGAAGCCCTGGGTGCCTTGCGGGCCTCGGGGAGGGTGGCCGGGAAACTGCGGACCTTGCGGCGGCCGGCCGGGAAACTGCGGCTGTCCGACCGGCCCCGGCGGCAACGGCCGAGTCCCCGGCGGTGGCAGCGGCCGGGCCCCGGGTGGTGGCAACGGCCGGGCCCCCGGCGGTGGCAACGGCCGCCGAGGGTCGTGCGGGCCAGGACCGGAGCCAGGACCCTGTGGGCCTTGCGTCATGAAAGCGGAACCCCCCGTGCGATTTCCCCGTCGGAAGCGGCGTACCTGCGGAGATCTCGCCGTTCCGGGCGTCAGCATAGAGCGGGTGCTCTAGGGTGTGGTGCTGTGTCGAGCAAATGGGGGGCAGCGGCCGCGGTCGCCGCCTGGGTCGTGCTGAGCGCCGGGCCGGCCGCCGCGCAAGGGCCCTCCGCCGGGCCCGTCCTGCCGAACGCTCCGTCCGAACAGGTCAAGAAGCCCCAGCAGCTCAACGGCGAAAACGGCCAAAACGTCCAGCCGCCCGAAGGCGCCGTCGCCGATGTCGCCCTCAAGGTTCTGCGTGACGGCTCCCTCGAAGTCACCGAGAAAGTCACGGTCCCCGGTGGCCGGCAGCTCATCTCGCGCGTCCCCCTCCGAGTCTCGGCCGGCGACGACCAAGACCGCGTCTTCGACGCCAGGAACGTCAAGACCGAAGGCGCCGCCACCAGCCGGCTGACCGGTGACCAGCTCGTCCTCACCTTCACCGGCGGCACCTCCACCGTCACCTACACCGTCGACGGCGCCATCGCCGACCAGAGCGGCCGCCAGCAAGCCCGCTGGCAGGTCGCGAGCGGCTTCGACGCGCCCGTGGACAAGCTCACCGCCTCCTTCCTCGCGCCGTCGCCGCGACTGTCCCCTGTGGACTGCTTCGCCGGCCCGATCGGCTCGAACCAGCGCTGCACCCTCGCGGAGCTCGACCACACCGGCGTCGTCCGGCTCGAACAGAACGACGTCAAGCCCGGCGACCGGGTCGACCTGATCGTCGGACTGCCCGCGAACACCGTCCCGGCCAACGCGAAGTTCGCCGAGGTCGGGCTCTTCGCCACCGCCTTCGCCTTCACCCCGCTGACCGGCGTCGTCTTCGCGCTCCTGCTCGTCTTCCTCGTCGCCGGCGGCCTCTTCGTCCGGCGCCGCCGCAAGGAAGACGCCGGCGCGCTCACCACCGCCACCGGCCCGGTCGAGGTCCTGCTCCGCGACGGCGACCGCGTCTTCTTCGCCAGCCCGGACGGCGTCCTGCCCGGCCAGGTCGGCACCGTCGTGGACGAGACCGTCGACGTCGTCGACATCAGTGCCACCGTCGTCGACCTCGCCGTCCGCAACTACCTCTGGCTGGCCGAAGTACCGGGGCCCGACTGGCAGATCGCCCGCCGCAACCCGCCGGACGAGCACCTGCACGACTTCGAACGCGCCGTCTACGAGACGCTCCTGCCGGCCGGCACCGACGCCGTGCTCGTGTCCCAGCTGCGCGCTCACGGCCGGCTCGACCTCCGCAAGATCAGCGACGCGATGTACGCCGACGTCGTCACCAAGCGCTGGTTCTCCCGCCGGCCCGACACCGCCCGCGGCCGGCTGACCTGGCTCGGCACCGGGATCTTCGCGCTCGGCGCGGGCGCCACCGCGGTCCTCACCTTCACGATCGGCGACGCGCTGCTCGGCGTCGCGGTCGCGCTGGCCGGGCTCGCCGTCGCCGCGGCGGCCGCGCTGCTGCCCTCACGCACCGCGCGCGGCCGGGTGCTCGTCGGCCAGGTCCGCGGCCTGCTCGACTACCTGCGCACCGCGAAGGCCGAGGACATCCCGCCGGCCGATCGCGAGATGGTGTTCTCACGCTCGCTGCCGTACGCGGTCGTCCTGGGCGACACCGAACGCTGGCTCGGCACCTTCGCCGCGCTCAACCCCGCGTCGGACGGTTCGGCCGGGCTCTACTGGTACGGCGGCATGGAGTCCGATCACGACCTGCGCCGCTTCGGCACGCACTTCCCGTCCTTCCTGACGGCGCTCGACGGGCTGCTCACCGCGTCCGTCCGCGCGTCCCGCTGACCGTGCTCGCGGAAGCGGTGCTGGCGCTCTTCCTGACCTCGGCACCGGTGGCGGCCCAAGACCAGCCGCCGCTGCCCACCGTGCCGCAGAGCGCCGAGATCCAGCTCAAGGTCGAGCGCGACGGCTCGCTTTCGGTAGCCGAAGCGATCTCCGTGCCCGACGGCGTCACGATGGACCGCCGCGTCCCGCTGCGGGTCGCGGCGCCGCACGATCGCGACCGCTTCTACGGCGTCCGCGACGTCGTCCTCGAAGGCAGCGGTACGGCCCAGGTCGACGACGACACCTTCACCGTCCACCTCACCTCGGGCACGTCGACCGTCCGGTACACAGTGGACGGCGCGGTCGACGGCGACCGGGTCACCTGGGAACTGGCCGGGGGCTGGAGCGCCGACCTGAAGTTCATCCGGGCTTCCTTCGCGGCGCCGCGGATCCCGACCGCCGTCGACTGCCTCGCCGGGCCGCCCGGCTCCGACTTCCAGTGCGGCGCGGCGCAGATCGACCACGCCGGGCTGACGCGGTTCAGCCAGCAGAACCTGGCGGCGGGCCAGCGGATGACGACGACCGTCGAGCTGCCCGCGGGCACCGTCCCGGCGAACGCGGAACTGGTCCCGGCCAAGACGATCGCCGGCGCGTTCGTGCTCACCGCCCCGGTCGGCTGGGCCTGGGCGGGCTTCGGCGCGCTCCTGCTCGCCGCGGCCGCGTTCGTCTGGTTCGCGCGCCGCCGTGACGCCGGCGACGGCGAACCGCCGAAGGCCGCGCTGGTCTCCGCGTCCGGCGAGTTCGCGTCGCCGTCCGGGGTGCTGCCCGGGCACGCCGGCTTGCTGCTGCACGGCCGGGCCGGGCCCGCCGACCTGGCCGCGACCGTGCTCGACCTGGCGGTCCGCAACTACCTCTGGGTCAGCGACGGCTCCCGCCTGACCCGCCGCAACCCCGTCGACGAGCACCTGACGTCCTTCGAGCGTGCCGTCTTCGAAGCCGTGCTGCCCGAGGAGTCGGTGACCCTTGCCGAACTGCGGCAGCGGCACGTCGAAATCCCCCACGCGGAGCTGCGCGCCGACCTCGTCGGCCGCGGCTGGCTCACGACGCGGCGGCTCGGGCGGGCCGGGACCCGGGTCGTCTTCTACGGCGTGTTCTTGACCATCCTGCTCGCGCTGACCGCCGGGTACGCCCAGCTCGGCGTCATCCTCGTGCTGGCCGGGGTCGCCGCCGTCGCCGTCTCGGCCGCGTTGCCCGCGCGCCGCCGAGCGGGCGCCGACGTCGCGTGCCGGCTGCGCGGCGTCGCCGGGGAACTCGCCTCGGTGCGCGCGAAGGACTACGACAAGCCCCAGCGCGAGCTGGTGTTCTCCCGCGGCCTGCCGTACGCGTCAGCTCTGGGCGAAACCGGTCCGTGGGTGGCCGCGTTCGCCGGCCTCGACCACCCGCCGAAGGTGTACTGGCACGACGGCGACATCACCCCTGACCAGGCCGGATCGTTCGCGACGGCGCTCGCCGGCACCTTCGCCGGCGCGCACCGCGGGCGCCTGCTCGCCACCGTGGCCGCGGACACCGGTTCTCACCCGCCAGCCGGGAAGCCAGGAGGCCCCGAGCCGTCGTAGGGTGGGGCCATGGCCGATCCCGAGCTCGTCCGATACACCCTCGACAATGGTCTGCGGGTGGTCCTCGCACCCGACGCGACCGCGCCGGTGGTCGGCGTCAGCGTGCACTACGACGTGGGTTTCCGCTCCGAGCCGGAGGGGCGCACCGGTTTCGCGCACCTCTTCGAGCACCTGATGTTCCAGGGCAGCGAGAGCTTGGAGAAACTCGCCCACTTCCGGCACGTGCAGTCCAGCGGTGGCACCTTCAACGGGTCCACCCACCCGGACTACACCGACTACTTCGAGGTGCTGCCGAGCGCCGCGCTGGAGCGCGCGCTGTTCCTCGAAGCCGATCGGATGCGAGCGCCGAAGCTGACCGCCGAGAACCTGGCGAACCAGATCGACGTCGTCAAGGAAGAGATCCGGCTCAACGTGCTGAACCGGCCCTACGGCGGGTTCCCCTGGATCACCCTGCCGCCGGTCCTGTACTCGACGTTCCCCAACGCGCACAACGGCTACGGCGGCTTCGAGGACCTCGAGAGCGCCACGGTCGAAGACTGCGCCGCGTTCTTCGACACCTACTACGCGCCGGCGAACGCCGTGCTCACCGTGGCGGGCGACTTCGAGATCGGGACCGCCAAGGAGCTGATCGAGCAGCACTTCGGCGACGTCCCGTTCCGGCCCGCGCCGCAGCGGCCGTCGTTCGCCGAGCCGCTGCCGACCACCGAGCTGCGCGGCGAGGTCGAAGACCCGCACGCGCCGCTGCCCGCGCTCGGCATCGGCTACCGGATGCCCGACCCGATCAACGACGTCGACGGCTACCTGGCCTACCTCGTGCTCGCCGGCGTCCTGACCGACGGCGACGGTTCCCGCCTGCAGCAGCGGCTCGTGCACAAGGAGCCGCTGGTCGTCGACATCGGCGCCGGCGCCGGGCTGTTCGGCCCGTTCGAGGCGCGCGACCCGGACACGTTCACCATCACCCTGATCCACCCGCACGAGGTGCCGCGCGAGCGCGTGCTCGCCGCGCTGGACGACGAGCTCGAGAAGATCGCCGAGAATCCGCCGGACGCCCACGAGCTGCGGAAGGTCACCGCCCGCTGGACGGCGAGCCTGCACTCCGAGCACGACAGGCTGGTGTCCCGGACCCTCGCGCTCGGCTCGTTCGAGCTGCTCTACGGCGACGCGTCGCTGGTGTACAAGCTCGCGGACCGGATGTCCGCCGTCACGTCGGAAGCCGTGTCGGCCGCGGCGAAGGCGCTGCGCCCGGACGCGCGCGCCGTGCTGGTGGTCAAGCCCGCTTCGGAAGGGAACAACGAGCAGTGACTTCTGCAACGCACCGCACGGCCGAGGAGATCGGCCGCACCGCGCGGGGGCCGCGCCCGCTGCCGCCCCTCGGCGAGCAGCGCGCCGCCGGCGATCTGTCCCATGTGGACACCGAGCTCTCGAACGGCCTGCGCGTGCTGGCCGTGCGCAAGGCGACCGTGCCGATGGTCGAGGCGCGGCTGTGGATCCCGTTCGCGGGCGACGACGCGCTGCACGCGGCGACGTCCGAGGTCCTCGCCGAGACGATCCTGACCGGCACCGCGCGGCGCAACCGCATCGAGATCGACGCCGAGCTGGCGCTGATCGGCGGCGACATCGGCGCCGGCGTCGACCCGGAACGCCTGGTGCTGACCGGATCGGCGCTCGCGGAGAAGCTCCCGACGTTCCTCGACGTGCTCGGTGACGTCCTCACCGGAGCGACCTACGCCGACGACGAGATCGCGCGCGAGAAGGAGCGGCTGGTCGAGCGGATCGCCGTCTCGCGCACGCAGCCGCGCACGATCGCGCGGGAGGCGCTGCAGAAGCACCGCTACGGCGACCACCCGGCGACGCGCGAGGTCCCGCGCGCCGAAGACGTCGCCGTCGTGACGCCCGAGCAGGTCCGGGCGCTGCACCAGGCGGCCGTGCTGCCGCGTGGCGCGGTGCTGGTGCTGGTCGGCGACATCGATCCGGCCGCCGTCGTCGGCGAGCTGGAGAAGGTGCTGGGCGGCTGGGCTTCCGACCGCTCCGCGGTCCGGCTGCCGGCGCTGCCGGAGCTGACCGGGCCGAACGTGCTGCTGGTGCCGCGCGCCGGCGCCGTGCAGTCGCAGATCCGGCTGTCGGCGCAGACCGTGCCGCGCACCGACCCTGGTTACGCGGCGCTGCAGCTGGCGAACCTGGCCTATGGTGGGTACTTCTCGTCGCGGCTGGTGGAGAACATCCGCGAGAACAAGGGGTACACCTACTCCGCGCACTCCGGGTTCGAGTTCACCGACGGCACCGCGGTGGTCAACGTCGACGCGGACACCGCGACCGAGGCGACCGCGCCGGCGCTGCTGGAGACCCGCTACGAGCTGGGCCGCCTCGGCCAGGTCCCGCCGGTGGGCGACGAGCTGGAGTCGGTGCGGCAGTACGCGATCGGGTCGCTGCTGACCTCGACGTCGTCGCAGTCCGGGCTGGCCGGCCAGGTGCTGGCGCTGGCCTCGACCGGGCTGGGCCTGGAGTGGCTGAACGAGCACCCGGCGCGGGTGGCGGCGGTGACGGCTTCGGAGGTCGCGGAAGCGGCGCTGAAGTACTTCGCGCCCCAGCGGTTCACCGGCGTGGTGGTCGGCGACGCGGCGGTGCTGGAACACAAGCTCCTCGCGCTGGGCGACGTCGTAGTGGGCGAGCCCGCCTGATGTCCGTCCCGTTCGCCCTCGGTGACCTGCCCACCCTGTCACGGTCCACTGTGGACCGTCAGGAGGGCTTGCGCACCAACCCTTCGCGGCTGCTGTCGCGCTGGGCCGACGCCCGGGTCGTCCTGCTGGACGACACCGGGCGCACCCCGGTGGTCGAAGGCTCTTCGGTGCTGGCCTTCCGCAAAGCCGTCGACTTCGGCGCCTCGCCGCCGGCGGACGCGGTGTTCCTCGGCGAGTGGCAGGACACGGACTACTGGTCGCTGCCGGGCGGCCCGTCGGGCGACGCCGACACGGTGAAGATGGCGGGCAGCTGGGGGTTCGTCGAGGAGGTCCCGCGCGCCGACGGCGAGATCTGGGTCGAGCTGCGCGGGTACGGAGACCTGCTGGACGACACGTCGGCGGGCCTGTTCACGACGGCGCAGGCGTTGCGGAACTGGCGTCGCCAGGCGAAGTTCTGCACGCGCTGCGGTCATCCGACGGAGCTGATCCAGTTCGGCTGGGCGAGCAAGTGCACCAACGACGGCCGCGAGGAGTACCCGCGCACGGACCCGGCGGTGATCTGCCTGGTGCATTCCGCGGAGGGAGTGAACGGCTCCCACGTGCTGCTGGCGCGTCAGCCGATCTGGCCGGCGGGGCGGTATTCGGTGCTGGCGGGGTTCGTGGAGGCGGGCGAGTCACTGGAGGCGTGCGTCCTGCGCGAGATCCGCGAGGAGGTGGGGGCGGTGGTGTCGGACGTCCGGTACCTCGGGAGCCAGCCGTGGCCGTTCCCGCGGTCGATCATGCTGGGGTTCACGGCCCGGGCGGATCGCTCGTTGCCGTTGGTCCCCGCGGACGGAGAGATCGAAGAGGCGCTGTGGGTGTCGCGCGAGGAGGTGCGCGCGGCGTTCGAGAACAGTTCACCGCGCAACGGGGGCGCGCGACCGACGCCGATCGCCGATGGCGCGGCGGAGATCATCCTGCCGGGCAACTCGTCGATCGCCCGCGTGATGCTCAAGGCCTGGGCGGACGCGGAGGAGTAGGCCAGTACGGCTCGGCCCGCGCCGCCGCCTCGACGATGGCTTGTCCGTCGATCGTGGTCGCGGTGCGGGCGAGGCCGACCTTCCGCCACTCCACACTGAACTCGAACGGCCCGGCCGGTAGCGGCGAGAGCCAAAGCTGCCGGTCACCCCGATAACGCCGGTCGTCGTAGCTCGCGCCGCCGCCGATCTCGGTCAGGGAGCCCCGGCCGACCCGGAACTGCAGGCTGTCGTCAGAGGCGCCGCGGAACCCGCCGGCGTGACTTTCGCCGATGCCGTCCCAGGTGGCCTGGTCCAGCGACCCGCGCCGGATGCCGAGGTGCACGGTGAAGGCGCACCCCGCCGGATAGGCGACGACGTGTTGAAGCGCGACGACGGCGAGGTCGGTCCGCGCGACGAACCGTGCGATCGGCACCGGGCAGCCCAGTGCGTCCGAAGGCGGAACGGCCGAGGTCATGCTTCCAGCATCCCCACCTGCGCAACTGGAAATCCGCTGACCAGGCCCCACCCGCCCGGCGCAACTCGTTCACCGGTGTTTCCGCCACGTGGCCCAGCGCCGTCGAGGCGTTACCTGCTCGTTTCACGAGACCGTTGACGGCTGTGCCCCGGCTCACTACAGTCCTGCGAAACCGTCTGTAAAGTATCCTAATTAAGTCCGGAGGGACGAGTGCGAGCCGGTAGCCCGCGGATGCTGCGCGAGATCAACGATCGCGCCGCCATCGAGGTCCTCCTGCGGGAGGGCCCGCTGACGCGTGCCGAGCTCGAGCTCGCCATCGGGCTCTCCAAGCCCGCCACCGCGCAGCTCATCACCCGGCTCGAGCAGGACAACCTCGTCATCAAGGCCGGCGTCCGAGGCGGTGGGCGGGGTCCCCGCGCCCAGCTCTGGGCGGCCAACGGCAGCCTCGCCTTCGTTGCCGCCGTGGACCTCACCCCGCACCTCGCCGACTTCGTCGTCGCCGACGTCGCCGGGATCGTGCTCGCCGAGTACCGGACGCCGCTGCCCGTCCACGAAGGCGCCGACGTCGTCGGGACCTTCGGCGAGGCCCTCGAACACGTCGCCCGGCAAGCCGGACTGACCAGGACTCAGCTCGCCCACGTCGTGATCGGCGCGCAGGGCGCGTTCGACCCGCGGACCGGCCTGCTCTCCTCCGCCCCGCACATCCCCGGCTGGCTCGGCTTCGACGTTCCCCAGAGACTCAGTGACGACCTCGGCGTCGACGTCCTCATCGAGAACGACGTCAACCTCGTCGCCGTCGAGGAGATGAGCGTCGGGCAGGCCCAGGACGTCGACGACTTCGTCATGGTCTGGCTGTCCGAAGGCGTCGGCGGTGCGGTCGTCATCGGCCGTCGGCTGCTGCGCGGCGCCACCGGCGGCGGCGGCGAGATCGACTGGATGCGCGTGCCCGACCCGGCCACCGTGGACACCGGCGACGTCTGGCCCGAGGCCGGCGCCCGGTTCGGCAACCTGGTCGACTCGCCCGCCCTCTGCCGCCTCGCCGCCGCGCACGGCGTCGAAGCCGAAACCGCCTGGGACGCCGTCGCGAAAACCGAGCCGGACCATCCCTTCCGACACGACCTCGCCCGCCGCGTCGCCGGCGGCATCGCCAACCTCGTCGCGGTCGCCGACCCGCAGCTCGTGCTCCTCTGCGGGGACACCAGCCGCGCCGGCGGCGAGAACCTCGCCGCGCTGGTGCAGGAAAAGCTGCACGACCTGGTCCTGCCGCGCACGCCCGTCGGCTGCGCTTCGGTGCAGGGCAACGCCGTCCGCGCCGGCGCGCTGCAGTCCGCGCTGGCCACCGCCCGTGAGGACGTCTTCGGCGTCGTCACCCCCACACTCCTCGGGTCGCGCAGGCCCGCGGTCGGAGAGCCACTCGGCAAGAACCCGGAGGCCCTCCCGAACACCCGTTCCGCCCCGTCCCCAACCGAGTAGCAGCCCCAACCGATGAGGAGGAGGGCCATGCCCCCTACCACCCGGACCCGCCGAGGCGCCCTGTTAGTGGCCGCCGCCGCGGCGTCCGTCCTGCTGACGAGCGCCTGTTCCGGCGCCGCCGCGCCGAGCGGCGGCGGTGACGCGGCCGCCGCGCCCGGCAAGGACGACAAGCTCACGATCACCGTGTACTCCAAGTTCACCGACCGCGAGTACGGCGTGGTCACCGCGGGCCTCAACAAGCTCAAGGCGAAGTACCCGAACATCGAGATCAAGCACGAGGGCAACCAGGACGACGACAAGCTCACGCAGTCGATCCGCGGTGGCAACCCACCCGACGTCGCGATCTCCTTCTACACCGACAACCTCGGCGCCTGGTGCTCCAACGGCAGCTTCCAGGACCTGAAGCCCTACATCGACCGCGACAAGATCGACCTCGATCAAATCCCCGAGGCGGTCCGCAACTACACCGAGTACCAGGGCAAG
Organism: Amycolatopsis camponoti; assembly: GCF_902497555.1. Classification (NCBI taxonomy): domain Bacteria; kingdom Bacillati; phylum Actinomycetota; class Actinomycetes; order Pseudonocardiales; family Pseudonocardiaceae; genus Amycolatopsis; species Amycolatopsis camponoti. The sequence goes on from NZ_CABVGP010000003.1 coordinate 2,090,838, forward strand.
CGGTGCGCGATGCCGATGCTCGCCGACGTCTACGGCTTCTACTACAACAAGGACATGTTCGCGGCGAAGGGCGTCACCTCGCCGCCGAAGACCACGGACGAGCTGCTCGAGGACGCCAAGAAGCTGACCGAGTACAACGCGGACGGCTCGATCAAGGTCGCCGGCTTCCTGCCGTCGATGCCGTTCTACGCCAACCAGGCCCAGTACTGGGCGCCGAACTTCGGCGCGCCGTTCATCGGCCCGGACGGCAAGTCGGACCTCGCCACCAACCCCGGCTGGAAGGCGATGTTCGAGTTCCAGAAGAAGCTGATCGACGCGCTCGGCGGCCACGACAAGGTCGAGAAGTTCAAGGCCGGTCTCGGGGACGAGTACTCCGCCGACAACGGCTTCCAGAAGGGCAAGCTGGCGATGATCTACGACGGTGAGTTCCGCACCGCGTTCATCAAGGACCAGGCGCCGACCCTGAACTACGCCACCGCGCCCGCCCCGGTGCTCACCTCCATGGCGGACAAGTACGGCAGTGCCTTCACCACCGGCACGATCATCGCGATCCCCAAGGGCGCCAAGAACCCCGGCGCCGCGTGGGAGCTGATCAAGCAGGTCACCCTGGACACCGACACCCTGGTGGACATGGCCAACGGCCTGAAGAACGTGCCCAGCACGAAGGCCTCGCTGACGTCGCCGCGCCTCGACCTGCAGCCGCAGTTCAAGACGTTCCTCGACATGTACGACAGCGGCAAGCTCGTCTCGAACCAGACCACGCCGATCGGCGACGCGCACCTCAAGGCGGTCAACGACTTCGCCGAGAAGTGGCAGGCCGGCTCGATCCCCGATCTGACCGAAGGCCTGAAGAAGGTGGATGCGCAGATCAACGACGAACTGAAGCAAAAGGGCGCGGGCGGATGACCTCCACTCTTGCCGCGAAAACCGACGGAACCCCGTCCGCGCCTGCCAAGGCGCGGACGGGGGCCCGCCGGGCCAAGCGCCGCCGGACCGTCTTCTTCTTCATGGCTCCGGCGCTCATCGGGTTCCTGGTCTTCTTCGGCTACCCGCTGATCGCCACGGTCTACTACTCCTTCACCAAGTACGACCTGATCAACCCGCCGCAGTTCATCGGGTTCGACAACTACGTCCGGATGTTCACCACCGAGCCGCTCGTCGGCGTCGCGGCGTACAACACGCTGTGGCTGGTGGTCATCCTGACGACGTGCCGGGTGCTGTTCTCGCTCGGCATCGCGTCGGTGATCTCCCGCCTCAAGTCGGGGGTGGGCCTGGTCCGGACGCTCTGCTACCTGCCGACCCTGGCCCCGCCCGCGGCGGCGACGCTGGCGTTCGTCTTCGTGTTCAACCCCGAATTCGGGCCGGTGAACCGGTTCCTGCGGCTCATCGGCATCGACGGCGGGCTGTGGTTCAACAGCCCGGCCATGTCGAAGCCCGCGCTGACGCTGCTCGCGCTGTGGGGTTCCGGCGAGCTGATGATCATCATCCTGGCCGCGCTGCTCGACGTCCCGACCGAGCAGTACGAGGCCGCCGAGCTCGACGGCGCCGGCCCGGTCCGGCGGTTCTGGCACGTCACGCTGCCGTCGATCTCGCCGGTGCTGCTGTTCGGCGTGGTCAACTCGATCATCTACGCGCTGCAGTTCTTCACGCAGGCGATCGTGGCGGCCTCCGCGTCCGCGGGCACCGCCGACGTCGCCGGCAACTCGAAGCTCATCGGCGCACCGCAGAACTCGACGCTGACGTACCCGATCTGGCTGTACGTCCAGGGCTTCCGCTACTTCAACATGGGTTACGCGGCGGCGATGGCCGTGCTGCTGTTCATCGTGAGCGCGGGCTTCACCTGGATTCTCGTCAGGCAGCTGCGCAAGTCCCAGCACCAGGAGGAGGGGGCATGAACATACCCTCGCGACAGCTTGTTCGTGACCCCGACCGGGTGCGGGTGTCCCGCATGAATGGAGTGGGGGCATGACCGCACTGGCCGAAGCGCCGCAGAAACCGGCGGGCGTGCCGCCACGGGTGCGGTTCAAGCGGACCTGGGACAAACGGCTGTCCTGGATCGCGCTGCACGCGACCGGGATCGCTCTCGGCGTGATCTTCATGCTGCCGCTGCTGTTCGTGTTCCTCACCGCGGTGATGAAGAGCGACCAGGCGATGACGGCGAGCCTGTGGCCGACCGAATGGCACTTCGAAAACTTCGTCACGGTGTTCAAGAAGGCGCCGCTGCTGGAGTACTTCGGCAACAGCCTGCTGTATTCGGCGCTGGCGACCGTCGGCGCGCTGCTTTCGGCGATCCCGGCGGCGTACGCGCTGGCGAAACTGCGGTGGCGCGGGCAGAACCTGTTCTTCATGCTCACGGTCGCCGCGATGATGCTGCCGCCGCAGGTCACCATCGTGCCGCTGTACGACCTGTGGGTCCGGATGGGCCTCACCGGCACGCTGGTTCCGCTGATCGTGCCGTACTTCTTCTTCGACGCGTTCTCGATCTTCCTGCTCCGCCAGTTCTTCCTCACCATTCCGAAGGACTACCTCGAAGCGGCGAAGATCGACGGCTGCAACGAGTTCCAGGCGATGTACCGGGTGCTCATCCCGATGGCGAAGCCCGGGATCGCGGCCACCGCGATGTTCTGCTTCCTGTTCACCTGGAACGACTACTTCGGGCCGCTGCTCTACACGGGCGAGAACCAGGACCACTGGCCGCTTTCGCTGGCGATCGCGTCCTTCCGCGGCATGCACCACGTCGAGTGGAACATGACGATGGCGGCGACCGCGCTGATCATGGCGCCGGTGATCGTCCTGTTCATCTTCGCGCAGAAGTCGTTCGTCAAGGGCATCACATTCACGGGAGTCAAGGGATGAAGCTGGCAGTCGTCGGTGGCGGGTCCACCTACACGCCGGAGCTGATCGACGGGATCGCCGGTCGCCGGTCCACTTTGGACGTCGACGAGATCGTGCTGGTCGACCCGGACGCCTACCGCGTGGAGGCCGTCGGCGGGTTCAGCCAGCGCGTTCTCGACCACGCCGGGCACCCGGCGCGGGTCCGGACCACGCAGTCGCTGGAAGAGGGCGTCGACGGCGCGTCGGCGGTGCTGATCCAGCTGCGCGTCGGGGGCCAGCGGGCGCGGCGGTCGGACGAGACGTTCCCGCACGCCTGCGGCTGCGTCGGTCAGGAGACGACCGGCGCGGGCGGCCTGGCGAAGGCGCTGCGCACGGTGCCGGTCGTGCTCGACATCGCCGACCGCGTCCGCAAGATCGCCGGCGACGACACGTGGATCGTCAACTTCACCAACCCGGTCGGCATCGTGACCCGCGCGCTGCTCAACGAAGGCCACCGCGCGGTCGGGCTGTGCAACGTCGCGATCAACCTGCAGCGCCAGTTCGGGAAGCTGCTCGGCGTCGGCGCGGACGACGTCAAGCTCGTGCACACCGGACTGAACCACCTGAGCTGGGAGCGCGGCGCGCTCGTCGACGGCGTCGACCGGCTGCCGGAGCTGCTGGACCAGCATCTGGACTACCTCTCGAACGAGGTCAGCGTTCCGGAGAAGTGGTTGCGGCGCATGAACGTCGTGCCGTCGTACTACCTGAAGTACTTCTACGCGCACGACGAGCAGGTCACGAAGCAGCGCACTGAGCGGCCGCGCGCGGACGTCGTCTCCGACGTCGAGGAAGAGCTGCTGAAGATCTACCTCGACCCGGAGCAGAACACGAAGCCCGAGTCGCTGGAGAAGCGCGGCGGCGCGTACTACTCGGAAGCCGCGGTGCAGCTGGTGCACGCGCTGACCGCGGGCGGACCGGCCGAGGAGCACGTGGTGAACGTCCGCAACGACGGCACGTTCCCGTTCCTGCCGGACGACGCCGTCATCGAAGCGCGGTCCACTGTGGACTCCAACGGTGCGACGCCGATCGCGCAGACGCCGGTGGAGCCGCAGTTCTCGGGCCTCATCGCGGCGACCACGGCGTACGAGTTCCTCGCGCTGGAGGCGGCGATCAAGGGCGGCCGCGACCGCGTGGCCGACGCGCTGCTGGCGCACCCGCTGGTCGGCCAGTACACGAAGGCCGACACGCTGGCCGATTCGCTGGTGCAGATCAACCGCGAGTACTTGCCCTGGGCGCGCGGATGAGGCCCGCTGTCATCGCGATCGACGGCGGCAACAGCAAGACCGAGGTCCTGGTGATCTCGGAAGACGGCGTCGTGCTGGGCAAGTCGCGTGGACCCGGCGCGTCGCCGCAGAACATCGGCGTGGCGGCCTGCGTCACGGCGCTGGAAGGCCTGGTCCTGGAGGCTTTTCCCGATTTCGGGGAGAAGCCGTTCGCGGTGCACACGTCGGCGTACCTCGCCGGTCTCGACTTCCCACGTGAGGAAGAAGCGCTGCACGCGGCGCTGTCCGCGCGCGGGTGGAGCGACACCCTGACGGTCGGCAACGACACCCTCGCGCTGCTCCGGGCGGGCAGCGCGGGGGTGGGTGTCGCGGTGGTCTGCGGCGCCGGGATCAACGGCGCCGGCGTCGGTCCCGACGGCCGCGTGCACCGCTTTCCCGCGCTGGGCAAGATCTCCGGCGACTGGGGCGGCGGCTACCGGCTCGGCGAGGAGGCCCTGTGGTGGGCCGTGCGCGCCGAGGACGGCCGCGGTCCGCGGACCGCGTTGCAGGCTGCCGTGGCGTCCTTCTTCGGCAAGCGGAGGCTGCTGGACGTCGTGCAGGGCCTGCACTTCGAGGAGATCGACCCGGCCTCGATCCACGGCCTGTGCCCGCTGCTGTTCGAGGTCGCGGCGGCGGGCGACGAGGTGGCGTCGGACATCGTCACCCGGTTCGTGGAAGAGGTCAGCGTGTTCGCGGCGGTGATCCTGCGGAACCTGGACCTGACCGGGGAAGCACCGGAGATCGTCCTCGGCGGCGGGGTGCTGACCGGGGTCGGCGCGCCGGTGATCGCGGAGATCGAGCGGCGCTGCCTGAAGGTCGCGCCGCGCGCGGTGGTCCGCGTCGTGGACGTGAACCCGGTGGTGGGAGCGGCTTTGTTCGGACTGGACACGCTGGGCGCGTCGGACGCCGCGAAGGCGTCCCTGAAGGCGGCGACCCAGCGCGCATAGACCTGGTGGCCTGCCTCGAAGCGGCGCGAGGCAGGCCACCAGACCCTTCACGGCGCGGGGACCAGGATCTCGCCGGTTTCGAGCAGGGACTTGAGGTCCGACAGGATCCAGTCCCAGCCGCCACCCGCGTTCTCGCCGGGGCCGGCGTTGACGTCTTCGTGGATCCCGCTGACCATCTCGCCGGTGAGCGGCGCGCCGGTGACGTCGTGGGTGACGGTCAGTCTGGTGCCGGCGGTCTTCGTCGCCTCGATGTCGTAGGTGAGCGTGGTGTACGGCTCGGCGGACATCTCGTCGGGACCCATGAGCAGCTTCCAGGTGACGACGAGCTTGCGCGGCGGGTCGACTTCGAGGACTTCGCCGTCGACGAGGTCACCGGTGAAGCCGGCGTCGATGAACTCCTGCGTGGGGCGGGTGCGGTGCTTGCCGCCGACCTTGAGGTCGAAGTCGGCGAGGCCGGTGTAGCCGTACTTCCGGGTCCACTCGGGCTTGGTGATGGCTTCCCAGATGCGCTCCGGGGTGGCCTTGATGTAGACGCGGTGGACCTGCACGGTGGTCGTCATGGTTCTTCGCCTTCCAGTTCGTCCTTGAGATCGAGCAGCGCGGTGACGTGACGTTCGGTGTACTTGTCGATCCACCGGTCGTGGATCTGCCGGATGGGCACGGGGTTCAGGAAGTGCCGTTTCTCCCGGCCTTCCTTCCGCGCGACGACGAGCCCGGCCTCCTCGAGGAGCTTCAGGTGCTTCATGACGCCGAAGCGGGTCATGTCGACCTGGGTCTCCAGCTCGGTGAGCGTGCGGCCGTCGCGCTCGAAGAGCAGGTCGAGCAGGAACCGGCGGGTCGGATCCGCCAGCGCCTTGAACACCAGGTCGTCGTCGGGCACGTGAGCGAGAATAGGTGACCAAAAGGTCACATGTCAACGCCCGAAGAAGGCCGCCACCCTGATCCGGTGACGGCCTCCTCGTGAGCAGCGCGCTAAACGACCAGTGACAGCGGCAGGATCAGCGCGATCGCCACCACGGAGATCAGCGTCTCCATCACCGACCAGCTCTTCAGCGTCTGCCCGACCGACAGCCCGAAGTACTCCTTCACCAGCCAGAACCCCGCGTCGTTCACGTGCGAGAAGAACAACGACCCCGCCCCGATCGCGAGCACCAGCAGCGCACTGTGCGACGGATCCATCCCCGCCGCCAACGGCGCCACGATCCCCGCCGCCGAGACGGTCGCCACCGTGGCCGAGCCCGTCGCCAAGCGGATCGCCACCGCCACCAGCCAGCCCAGCAGCAGTGGCGACAGGTGCGCGTCCTTGGCCAGGCCCGTGATGACGTCGCCGACCCCCGCGTCGACCAGGGTCTGCTTGAAACCGCCGCCCGCGCCGACGATCAGCATGATGCCCGCGATCGGGCCCAGCGAGTCACCGACCACAGTGGACAGCCGGGAACGGTCGAGACCCGCCGGGCGGCCCAGCAGCACCATGCCCACCAGCACCGCCGCCAGCAGCGCGATCAGCGGGTCGCCGACGAAGTCCAGCACGCGCCGGGCGCCGTTGTCCTTGGCCAGCAGGATGTCCGAGAGCGCTTTCGCCAGCATGAGCACGACCGGCAGCAGGACCGTCGTCAGCGTCGCCGCGAAGCTGGGACGCGGCTTGTCCGGGTCCGCCCGCTCGGGGATCAGCCGCTCGGGCGGCGTCGCGTCCGGCACCAGCCGCGCGGCCAGCTTGCCGAACAGCGGCCCCGCGATGACCAGCGTCGGGATGCCGACGAGCAGGCCGAACGCCAGCGTGATCCCGACGTTCGCGTTCAGCGCGCCCGCCGCGGCGAGCGGGCCCGGGTGCGGCGGGACCAGGCCGTGCAGCACCGAAAGGCCGGCCACCGCCGGGATTCCCAGCAGCATCAACGGTTTCCCGGTGCGCTTGGCCGCGAGCAGCACCACCGGGATGAGCATGACGAGGCCGATTTCGAAGAACATCGGCAGCCCGATCAGCGCCGCGACCAGCGCCATCGCCCAGGGCAACGCGGCGCCGCGGGCCTTGCCGAGCACCGTGTCGACGATCTGGTCGGCGCCACCGGAGTCGGCCAGCAGCTTGCCCAGCATCGCGCCGAGGGCGATGAGGATGCCGACGGACGCGACCGTGCTGCCGACGCCGCTGCTGAAGCTCTTCAGCAGCTTGTCGACCGGCATCCCGGCGGTCAGGCCGAGCACGAGCGAACCGAGCACCAGCGACAGGAACGGGTGCAGCTTCACCTTGGTGATCAGCACGACGATGACGGCGATCGCGACGACCGTCGCGGCGATCAGCCGGGTGTCGTGGCCGGTCCAGGCGGCGGCGAGGGTGGTCATGAACGTTCCCGGAAGGCGGTGAGGGCGGCGGCGGTGATCTCGTCGGGCGTCTCGCGGATGTCGAAGACGGCGCCGGGCTCGTCCGGCTCGAGCGGTTCCAGGTCGGCGAGCTGGGAGTCCAGCAGCGACACCGGCATGAAGTGGCCGGAGCGGGACTTCATCCGCTCGGCGAGGGTGTCGTGGTCACCGTTCAGGTGGGCGAACCAGACGTTCCCGCCGGTTCTCAGCACGTCGCGGTACCGGCGCTTGAGCGCGGACGACGTCACGACGCCGCCGGAAGCCTGGTGCTCGCGGATCCAGCCGGCGATGGCTTCGAGCCAGGGGGCGCGGTCCTCGTCGGTCAGCGGGTGGCCCGCGGTCATCTTGTCGATGTTGGCCTGCGGGTGGAACGTGTCCGCTTCGGCGTACTCGACGTCCAGCGCGTTCGCGAGCGCCGTGCCGATCGTCGTCTTGCCGGAGCCTGACACGCCCATCACCACGATGACGGTCATCCGCACCTCCCACGTCGTTGTGCTCGGGTGAGTCAAACTCAAAAGTACTACTTATTCAAGATAAAGTACTACTTAATCGAATCAGACGGCTAGGTTGGCCGAGTGGGACACGAGCAGGTATTGGACGCCCTCGGCGCGTCGATCGCCAACGGAGCGCTGCCACCAGGCACCGTCCTGCGCTCCGAAGAGCTCCAGGAGCGCTTCGGCGCTTCGCGGACTGTCGCGCGCGAAGTCGTCCGAGTGCTGGAGACGATGCGGTTGACCACCAGCAAGCGCCGGGTCGGGGTGATCGTCCGGGAGCCGGCGGAGTGGAACCACTACGACCCGCGGCTGATCCGCTGGCAGCTCGACGGCCCCGCGCGGCCGACGGCCCTCGCGACGCTCAACGAGCTGCGGTCGGCGATCGAGCCGTGCGCGGCGCGGTACGCGGCCCTGCGCGCGACGCCGGAGGAGCGCGGCCGGCTCGGCGCGCTGGGGGAGCGGCTGGCGCGGACGGCCCGGGCGCGCGACTTGACGACGTTCCTCGAGTTCGACATCGCGTTCCACGACCTGCTGCTCGGCGCGTCCCGGAACCCGATGTTCGCGCAGCTGTCCGAGGTCGTCGCGGAGGTGCTCACCGGGCGGACCGGGCACGGGCTGATGCCGCCGGAGCCGCAGCCCGAGGCTGTGGCACTCCACCTGGAGGTGGCCGCGGCGGTGGCGGCCGGGGACGCGGACCGGGCGGAGCGGGCGATGCGCGACATCGTCGTCCAGGCGCGGGAGGAGATCGCGGCGCTGGTCGAGTAAGGCGGTGCCGCGGGGGCGAGTAGCCTCCCTCGGGAACTGGACTTTCTTCTGCCGGGGGGCACGGGTGAGCGCGGCGCGCGCGATCGGACTGGTGTTGGGCGTGGCGGCCGACGGCGCCCTCGGCGACCCGCGTCGCCGGCCCCCGGTGACGGCGTTCCGGCGGCTCGCGCAGGGCCCGGGCCTCGCGGTCGCGGGCGCCGCGGTGGCCGGCGGTCTCCTGCTCGAGCGCGCCGGCCGCGGCCGTCCGCTGGTGCAGGCGTCGGCGACGGCGGTGACGACGTGGGCGGTGCTCGGCGCGGCCGGCCTGGCCCTGCAGGGCACGGAGCTGGCGCGCGACCTCGAGGAGTCCCGCTTCGACCCGGCGCGGTCCACGCTGTCCGAGCTGGACCCGCGCGTGGCCGACGGCCTGGACCTGGTCGGGCTGTCCCGGGCCTCGGTGGAGACGCTGGCGGAGAACACGTCGGACGCGGTCGTGGCGCCCCTGGTCTGGGGCGCGGTGGCGGGGGTCCCGGGCCTGCTCGGCGCGCGGGCGGTGAGCCTGCTCCGCCGGTCACGCGTCGGACGGCAGGGCCACTGGGCGATCGACCGCCTCGACGAGCTGGTCCACCTGGTCCCGACCCGCATGGCGGCGGCCCTGACGGTCCTGGCGGCCCCGGTGGTCGGCGGCTCGGCGGGCGGCGCGTGGCGGGCCTGGCGCCGCGACACGATCGCCCACCCGAGCCCCAACGCCGGCCGGGTGGAGGCGGCGTTCGCGGGGGCGCTGGAGGTCCGCGTCGGCGGGCGGACGGTGTACCCGCACGGGGTGGCGGAGCTGCCGGTGCTCGGGGTCGGGCGGAATCCGGACGCGGGGCACGTGACGCGGGCGGTGGAGCTGTCCCGGGTCGTCGGCTGGCTGGCCGCGGTGACGTCGGTGGTTTTGGCCGTGGTGGCGGGTTTCCGGCGCCGCTCGCGCTGACGCTGTAACTCCTCCGCGTATCGACAGGCGTAGGCAACGCTTCGCAGAGATACGGGAGGATTTCGTGCGGTACAAGCACATTGCGGCGGGCGTGGTCGCCGCGAGCCTGGTCACCCTCGTCGTCACCGGCGGCACCGCCGAGGCCAAGCGGCGCTGCGGTCCCACCTACGAGCAGGACAAGTCCGGCAGCCTGGGCACGCCGTTCACGCTGAAGTCCAAGCACGACGACGACGGCCCCGGAGGGTCGTTCGTCGTGGGGGAGGAGTTCGAGATCCACACGAACGTCGCCGGCCAGACCTGGACCATCACCTTCGCCGACAACGGCCTGGTCTTCTTCACCGGCGACGACGTCTCGACGACCATGGGGATCCGGGAGCAGCACGCGACGGCCAACCAACCCGGCGTCACTCAGCACATGACCGCCGACGCGCTCAACCACACCACGGGCGAAACCATCCACGGGTTCCTGGACGTGCTCCCGGTCCCGGCCTGCGGCGGCTGACACGGACCGTCGGCGCGGCGGCTTCAGCCGCGCCGGCGCAGCTGGGTCAACGCCTCCGCGTCGAGCCGGCCGCCGCGGTCCGCCAACCGGGTGCCGATGCGGTCCCGGTCCGCCTCCGTCTTGTTCCCGCCGAACTTGAACTTCGCCCGCACGCCCGTGATCGTGAACTCGATCCCGCGGATCCCCGGCAGCAATCGCCGGTCCGGCGAGTCCGAAGCCGCGCTCACCGGCGCCCGCGCGCCGTCCGGCTCGAAGTGCCGCAGCTGCTTCTCCAGCAACGAAGCCTTCGAGTCCGGGTCGTCGACCAGCCGCACGTCGCCCTCGAGCTGGACCGTCGCGTAGTACGACGTCGGCACCCCGAACGCCGGGTCCGCGTCCGTGTTCCAGTCCGCGCGGATGTACGTGTAGTCGTCGACCACCGTCAGCAGCGCTCGCGGGTGTTCCTCCAGCAGGGGCCAGATCGGGTTCGGACGCGCCAGGTGCGTCACCACCGTGCGGTCGCCGTCGAACGCGAAGTGCGCCGGGGTCACCACCGGCAGGTCGCGGCCCGTGCCGCCGGCGATCAGCTGGCCGAAGTCGTGCGTGGACAGCCATTCGCGCCACTCCGCGTCCGAAGCGGCGTCCCAGGGGTGGATCAGCATGAGCCCAGTGTCACGCCGGCAAGTGGCCCCGAAGAAGGGCCAATTTCGAGCTACTTCTGATGGCCACTTTCGGCCAGCTCGTCCTCGGCCAGGATCTCCGCGACGGACTTCCGCCGCGCAGGAGCCTCCCCGGAGACCAAAGCCCCACCCGGCTTCAGCTCACGCACCGTGAAGTACAGCCAGCCCAGCAGCGCCATCGCGCCGAACGCGATCCACTGCAGCGCGTACGACAGGAACGGCCCCGAGTCGGTCTGCGGCAGCGGCAGCGCGCCCAGCACACCGGGCTGATCGGTGTCGAGCTGGAAGTACCCCGGCCGGATGTCGAGCTTCCCCGCCCGCGCGACCACCCGCGAATCGACGACGTAGCTCTGCAGCTGCCCGCCGGTCGACGCGTCGGCGAACGCGTCCCGGTTCTTCGGATCGGTCTCGTCCGCCCGCGCCCGGGCCGTCACGGAAACGATCCCGGCCGGCGGCGGCGCGTACGGCAGCACGCCGGACTTGCTGTCGAGCCGGACGTACCCGCGGTCGACCAGGACGACCGTGCCGTCGGTGGTCCGCATCGGCGTCAGCACCTCGAAGGCGCCCTCGCCCTGGACCGTCCGCAGCCGCGCGACGACTTCCTTGTCCGCGAGGTACTGGCCGGTGATCGAGACGAGGTGCCACTCCGTGTGCTGGTCGGGCGCGCTCCCCGGCGGCAGCAGCCGCGTCAGCGGCAGGGGCGGCGCGGTGAACGACGCCTCCAGCGCGGAGTTCTGCTGCTCGCGTTCGGCGTTGCGGCTGAACTGCCAGGGTGAAAGCAGCGTGAAGCAGCAGATGGCGAAGGTGAACACCACCACCGTCAGCGCCAGCCACCCGGGCTTGAGCAGGAACCGCAACCGCACGCCACCACGGTAGGCGGTGCCCCGCCCGTGGCGCCCGCCGACCTCCGTCACCTGTGACTTCTACCCGCGCGAACGCACCCAATCCAGCAAACCGGGGACCGAGCGTTCGATCATGCCGAGGACGTCTTCGAAGCCGTCGTCACCGCCGTAGTAGGGGTCCGGGACTTCGGCGCCGCCGGGGGCCGACGGGTCGAACGACCGCAGCAGCCGCACCTTCGAGGGATCGTCGACGCGGGCGCGCAGGAACTCCGCGTGCCCGTCATCGGCGGCCAGCAGCAGATCGGCGGCGAGGTCTTCGTCCGACACCTCGGAGGCGACGTGCGCGGTGGGGTAGCCGTGCGCTTCGAGCGTGGCGCGGGCGCGCTTGTCGGCGGGCTCTCCGGCGTGCCAGCCCCCGGTACCGGAACTGGACACGCGCACCACGTCGCCGAGGCCGGCGTCCTCGAGGTGCGCGCGGAAGACGAGTTCCGCCATCGGGGAGCGGCAGATGTTGCCGGAGCAGACGAAGACGAGGTGCGTCATTTCGCGAGCGTAACCGGCCGGTTCACCCGGTCACCCGCTCGCTCGGCGGTACCCGCTGCCCCGCGCCGCCACTTAGCGTCGTTCCCGCGAGGACGCGAACCGGAAGGAGAGCGATCATGCACGGATGCTGCTCGAAGTGCACCGGTCAGGGCTGCGGCTGCTGCGGCAACTGCAACTGACGCTCCGCCCCGGCGCTCACGGCGGCGGTGGTGGACCCGCCGCCGGGGCGCCACTAACGGGTGATGCACGTCGCTGTGGGACCGAAGCTGGGACCTAAGCCGGGACCCAGCCGGAGATCACCGCGTAGCGCACCGCCAGCACTCGCGGGGCTCGCGCCCGTACATGCGAAGATCCCCCGGTGCCCGCGCTTTCCGAAATCATCACCGTCCTGGAGCAGGCCTACCCGCCCGCGCTCGCCGAGTCGTGGGACGCCGTCGGCCTCGTCTGCGGCGACCCCGCCGAGCCCGTCACGCGGGTGCTGTTCTGCGTCGACCCGGTCGCCGAGACCGTCGACGAGGCCGCCGACCTCGGCGCGCAGCTGATCGTCGCGCACCACCCGCTGCTGCTGCGCGGCGTGCACGGCGTCGCCGCCGACACCGCCAAGGGCTCGCTGGTGCACCGGATGATCCGCACCGGCATCGCGCTCTACTGCGCGCACACCAACGCCGACTCCGCCGACCCCGGCGTCTCCGACGCGCTCGCGCAGGCGATCGGGCTGCGCGTGACCGGCCCGCTGGCGCCCAACGAAGACGGCGTCACCGGCATCGGCCGGATCGGCGAGCTGCCCGAGGCCGAGCCGTTCGCGACGTTCGTCCAGCGCGTCGCCGAGGCCCTGCCCGCGACCGTGCCGGGCGTGCTCGGCGCGGGCGACCCGGACCGCCCGATCCGCACCGTCGCCGTCTCCGGCGGCGCCGGGGACTCCTACCTGAAGCAGGCCACCGCGGCCGGCGTCGACGCCTTCGTCACCGCCGACCTGCGGCATCACCCCGCCGGTGAGCACCTCGCGAACCCGGGCGCGGTGCCCGCACTGGTCGGGCTGACCCACTGGGCCAGCGAATGGCCCTGGTGCGGGCAAGCCTCGCTGGTCGTGGCGCAGGCGTTTGCGGGTAACGTCGACACCTACGTCTCCACGCGGTGCACCGACCCGTGGAACGTCCGCGCCGAGCGCACATCGATTTAGAGGAGCACCGTGAAGGCCGAACCCGCCGTGCAGCGCCAGTTGCTCGAGCTCGCCAAGGTGGACGCCGAGCTCTCGCGCACCGCGCACCGCCGCCGCACCCTGCCCGAGCTGGCCGAGATCGACGCGGGGGAGAAGACGGCCCGCGAGCGCCGTGACGCGCTCGTGTCGGTGGAGACCGCCGCGTCCGACCTCGACCGGGAGGTGGCCCGGCAGGAGAAGGAGATCGAGTCGGTCCGCGCCCGCGAGGACCGAGACCGCAAGCTCCTCGCGTCCGGCTCGGTGAACTCGAAGCAGATGACCGACATCGAGCACGAGCTGCAGACCCTGCAGCGCCGGCAGAGCGCGCTCGAAGACGACCTGCTGGAGCTGATGGAGCAGCGCGAGGCCCTCGGCCTGGACGCGCAGCGCACCGGCGCCGAGGTCGACAAGGCCGAGGCCGAGGTCGCCGCCGCGGTCGCCCGCCGCGACGAGGCGTTCAAGGATCTCGACACCACCCGCGCGCGCCGCGAAGAAGACCGCGCGAAGCTGCTGCCGCGCTTCCCGGAGCCGCTGCTCAAGCTGTACGAGCGCGTCCGTGAGCAGAAGGGCATCGGCGCCGCGCTGCTGCGGGCCCGCCGCTGCGGCGCGTGCCAGCTGGAGATGGACCGCAACACGATCGCCGAGATCAAGGCCGCGCCGGAGGACGACGTCATCCAGTGCGAGAACTGCGGCGCGGTGCTGGTCCGGACCATGGAGTCGGGTCTGTGACGTCGCACGTGGTCGTCGAAGCGGACGGGGGCTCCCGGGGTAACCCGGGCCCGGCCGGCTACGGCGCGGTCGTCAAGGACGCCGCCACCGACGAGGTCCTGGCCGAGCGCAAGGAAAGCCTCGGCGTCGTCACCAACAACGTCGCCGAGTACAACGGCCTGATCGCCGGGCTGGCCGCCGCGGCCGAGCTCGGTGCGTCCACTGTGGACGTCCGGATGGACTCGAAGCTCGTCGTCGAGCAGATGTCCGGGCGCTGGAAGATCAAGCACCCGGACATGCAGCCGCTGGCGGAACGAGCCAAGGAGCTGGCCGCCGGTTTCTCCCGCGTCGAGTACGAGTGGATCCCGCGGGCGCAGAACTCCCACGCCGACCGGCTGGCCAACGAAGCGATGGACGCGGCCACCGGCAAGCCCGCCGCCGGGAAGCCCGCCCCGAAGCTCCCGACCCGACGGCCCGACCGCGCGACGGTGGCCTGGACCGGTGCGAAGGGCACCCCGACCCGGCTGCTCCTGCTGCGCCACGGCCAGACGGAGATGTCGGCGCTGCGCCGCTACTCCGGCCGCGGTGACGTCCCGCTGACCGAGCTGGGCCGATCGCAGGCCGCCGCGGCGGCGAAGCGGCTGGCCGCGACCGACGGCCTGGTCGTCGACGGCGAGAGCGTCCCGATCATCTCCTCGCCGCTCACCCGCACCAAGCAGACCGCGCAGGCCGTCGCCGACGCGCTCGGCGGGCGCGTCGAGACCCACCCCGGCCTCATCGAGACCGACTTCGGCGACTGGGAAGGCCTGACGTTCGCCGAAGCGGCGGAGCGCGACCCCGAGCTCCACGGTTCGTGGCTGGGCGACAGCGCGGTGCCGCCGCCCGGCGGGGAGAGCTTCGACGTCGTCCACCGGCGCGTCCGCAAGGCCCGCGACGAGCTGATCGCCGAGCACGGCGGGAAGACGTTGGTGCTGGTCAGCCACGTGACGCCGATCAAGACGCTGCTCCGGATGGGGCTCGACGCCGGCCCGCAGCTGCTGTTCCGGCTGCACCTCGATCTGGCGTCGCTGTCGATCGTCGAGTTCTACCCGGACGGGAACGCTTCGGTGCGGCTGGTCAACGACACCTCGCACCTGACCTGACCGCCGCAAATGTGGGGTGGATCACGCTCAATGCCGACGCGTGCCGGACCCCCGATGGGGTATTGGCTACAGTGTCTCGACCGCGTCGCCGCGGTGGCGGGTCCGGCCTCGGGCGCGCTTCATGGGGCGCCAGCTCGTGCGTATCCCACCGGCAGAGGCCTGCGGGCGGAACAGTGACGAGGAAATGACGGCTAGCGCACTCACCGAGACCTCCCCGAGCGACGTCCCCGAGGAGCCCACGCCCGTGACGACCACGCGGGGCTGGGGCGCGCGGCTGGCGCCGGTGCTGGCCGTCCTGGCGGGAATGGCCGCCGTGGCGGTCCACGCCACCCGCTACGGCCACTGGATCGTCGACGACGCCGCCATCACCTTCTCCTACGCCCGCAGCTTCGCCGACGGCCTCGGCCCGGTGCTGCAGCCGGGCGCCCCGCCGGTCGAGGGCTTCTCCGACCCGACGTGGATGGTGCTGCTCGGCGTCGGCAAGCTCGTCGGCCTGTTCGACCACGGCCTGCTGTTCGGCCTCCCGGACTACGTGCTGTTCCCGAAGGCGCTGGGCCTGCTCTTCACCGGCGGCATCCTGACGGCGTGCTACATCGCCGCGAAGCAGATCTTCACGCGCTTCGCCTGGCTGGTCACGCTGGTCGTGGGCCTGACGCTGGCGACGATCCCGTCGTTCGTCATCTGGGTCGTGTCCGGCCTGGAGAACTCGCTGTTCGCCTTCGTGGTCGTCACGCTGGCCGTGACGCTGTTCGTCTCGGTCAAGCGCGACAAGCTGCTGACGCCGAAGGTCGCGCTCTGGGCGGGCGTCCTGGTCGCGTTCGCCGCGCTGACCCGGCCGGAAGGCCTGATCTACGCGGGCGCGTACCCGCTGGCGGCGCTGCTCTTGCTGCGCGGCGGCCTGTTCTGGAAGAGCTTCCGCCTGGCCCTGCTGTCGGTGGCGGCGTTCGCCGTGCCGTTCGGCGCGTACGTCGTCTGGCGGCACTCGGAGTTCGGGCGGCTGCTGGCCAACCCGTCGGTCGCCAAGCAGCAGGGGCTGCCCGGCTTCGACGCCTTGAAGCGGCCCTTCGAGCTGGCCGGCTACGCGGGCTGGGCCGGGGTGGTCCTGCTCGCGCTGGTGATCGCGTTCGCGCTGGTCAAGGCGCCGTGGCGGCGTCCGCTGATCGCGCTGCTGGTGCCGCTGGCGCTGGGGATCATCGCGTACGGCGTGATGGTCGCCGACTGGATGTACCAGCACCGGTTCGCCAGCCCGATCTGGCCGCTGGCCGTCATCGCCGGCACGCTCTCGGCGGGTGAGCTGCTCAAGCACCGCCGGGCGCTCCTGCGGATCGGGATCGTCGTGGTGCTGGTGGGGGCGTTCGTCCCGTCGGCGATCGGGTTCGCGCAGGCCGCGGACAAGTTCGCGAAGAGCCCGAACATCACCGCGTGCCTGGTGGCGGACCGCTTCGGCCGCGGCTTCAACACGTACGCGGACATCCTGGGCATCCAGAAGGCGTCCCTGCTGCTGCCGGACCTCGGCGGCTCGTCGATGACCAGCCGGCTCGAGCTCGTCGACATGGCCGGCCTGGTCAACAAGCCGATCGCCGACCTGGTGCACGACAACGACCTGGCCGGTCTGCGGAACTACGTGTTCGACACGGTGAAGCCGACGTTCATCCACTCCTGGGGCCCGTGGGCCGCGGGCAACGGCATCGCGCTGGACCCGCGCCTGGACCGCGACTACGTGCTGATCTACAGCTCGCCGATCGAGGGCCTGCGCAACGGCGACTGGGTGCGCAAGGACGCGGCGACGGACCCGGCGAAGCTCAAGGCGGCGCAGGACTACGCGGCGAAGACGATCCCGGCCGTGGCGGCGGACCGCTTCGGCGGCCCGCTCGACGACTGCGGCGCGACGATGAAGCCGGGCCAGACGATCACGATGCCCGGCTGACTCAGGTCAGCAGCCCCAAGCTCAGCCACAACGCCCCGGTCGCCGCCACCAGGCACAGGGGCGTGGTGATCGCCCCCAGTGCGTGGAACGTCTTCGCCGACGGGTGCTCCGGCAGCGTGCGGCGCCACAGCAGCGTCGCCAGTGAGCCCAGGTAGCTCGCGTTCGGGCCGATGTTGACCCCCAGGAGCACCGCCAGCAGCACTCCCGGCGCCGGGTGCGGGCCCAGGACGGACAGCAGGATCAGCGTCGCCGGGAGGTTGTTGACCAGGTTGGCCAGCAGCGCCGCCACCCCGGCCGCGACCAGCAGGTCCACCAGGCCCGCCGACGACGGCAGGACGTCGCGCAGCAGGCCGCCGAGCAGGTGCTCCGAGACCGCCTCGACCACGACCGCCAGGCCCAGCACGAACAGGCACAGCTGCGGCGCCGCTTCGGTCACCAGCTGCCACGGCTTGATCGTGCCCCGCGCCAGGGCGCGGGTGCCGAGGATCAGCGCGGCCAGCGCCGCGATCCACACGGGCTCGACGTGGCCCAGCGGGCCCAGCGCGAAGCCGGCCAGGGTCAGGCCCAGGATGACCAGCGCGAACGTCGGCGTCTCCAGGTGCTGCTTCGGCTCGGCGGTCTCGCGCGGACGGAGGTCGGCGGCGAAGAACCGCAGGAACACCAGCAGTTCGATGGCGATCGTGACCATCCACGGCAACGCCATCGCCGCGGTGAACCCGGCGAACGTCAGCCCCGAGGCGCCGAACGCGAGCAGGTTCGTCAGGTTGGACACCGGCAGCAGCGTCGACGCCGAGTTCGCCAGGTGCGCGCAGGCGTAGACGTGCGGGCGGGGTGGGAGACGCAGGCTCGTCGCCGTCGCCAGAACCACCGGGGTGAGCAGGACGACCGTGGCGTCCAGGCTGAGGACGGCGGTCACTCCGGACGCCGCCGCGAAGGTGAGCACGAGCAGCCGCCGCGGCTTGCCGTGGCAGGCCTCGGCCAGGCGGTTCCCGAGCCAGGTGAAGACACCGTCGACACTGGCCAAAAAGGACAAAAGCAGGATCGCGGCCAGGAAGCCCAGCGTCGGGAGGATCTCGACAGCGCGCTGCCCGGCCGCTTCCGGCCGCACGAGCCCCAGCAGCAGCACGAGGCCGGCCGCCGGCACCGCGGCGACGGCTTCGGGCCAGCCGCGCGGCCGCACGATCGCGAAGACCAGCACGGCGGCCAGCAGTATCAGGCTTCCCGCGCCTGCCCAGAAGTTCACCGGCTCACGCTAGCCGACGGTTTCGCCCACCGGTTTTGTCGGTGCTCTCGGGTAGCGTCGAGAACGGGGGCGCCCCGACGGTCCCGGGTCAGACGCCGAGCGGCTCCGGGGTGGCCGCGCCGCGCGCCAGGTCCTGCTCCTTCGCCCGGATCACCGGCAGCACGTGCTTGCCGAAGTGCTCGACGTCCTCCAGGTAGTGCAGGAACCCGAGCAGCAACAGCGAAGCGCCGCGCTTCTTGTACTCGATCGCCCGGTCGGCGATCTGCTCGGGCGTGCCGATCAGCTTCGTGCGGAAGCCGTCGTTGTACTGCACCAGGTCCTCGAACTCCGAGTCCGCCCACATGCCCTTGGCGTCCGAAGTGGACTTTCCCGCCTGCGCCACCGCCGACCGGAACCCCTCCACCGCCTCGACGTTGGCCTTCGCGACGATCTCCTGCAGGACCGCGCGAGCTTCACTCTCCGACTCGCGGGCGATGACGAACCCGTTGAGTCCGAATCGGACAGTGCGCGCGTTCGAAGCCGCGTACCCCCGCACCTCCGCAACCTGCTCGCTGAAGCCGTCGAAGTCCTTGCCGTTGCTGAAGTACCAGTCCGACACGCTCCCGGCGAGCTTGCGCGCCGCCGTCGAGTTGCCGCCCTGGAAGATCTCGGGGTGCGGGGCCGCCACCGGCTTCGGCTTGATGTCGAAGTCGTGGATCCGGTAGAAGTCGCCGCGGAACTCGGCGTGGTCGTTCGTCCACAGCTCGCGCAGCACGCGGATGAACTCCTCGGACCGGCGGTAACGCTCGTCGTGCTCCAGCCACGGCTCGCCGAGGCCGGTGAACTCGCCCTTGAACCAGCCGCTCACCACGTTGACCGCCGCGCGCCCGCCGGAGATCACGTCGGCGCTGGCGATGAACTTCGCCAGCACACCGGGGTGCCACAGTCCGGGGTGGACGGCCGCGATCACCTTGAGCCGCTGCGTCGCGAGCAGCAGCGCCAGGCTGAACCCGGTGGACTCGTGCTGGTACGAGGCGCCGTAGCTGGCCGTGTAGCGCACCTGCGAAAGCGCGTACTCGAACCCGCTGTTCTCGGCCAGGACAGCCAGGTCTCTGTTGTACTCGTAGCCCCAGTCCGTCCGCTGTTCGATGTCGGACGTGACGAGGCCACCACTCACGTTCGGGACCCAGTAGGCGAATTTCAACGGCTCTTCGAGCGACATGGCCCGAGTAGAGCAACGACGCCGGAGCCGGTCAACGCGCGTCCACGCGGTGGGAACTCACCCGCCGCGCTGGGACTTCGCCAGTGCGCCACCGAGTTCCGCGCGGCCGGGGATGCCGAGCTTGCGGTACGCGCCGGACAGGTGCAGCTCCACCGTCCGCCGCGTGAGGTGCAGCGCGGTCGCGATCTCCCGGTTCGTCAGCCCCTGCGCGGCCATGACGGCGATCCGGTTCTCCTGCCGCGTCAAGCCGTGCTCGTTGTCCTTGGCCGGCGTCAACGTCCGCCGCGCCGACCGCAGCTCCTCCGCCGCACGCCGGGCGAGCGGACGCGCGCCGCAGTGCTCGCTCAGCTCCACCGCCTGCCGCAGGGTCTCGATGGCCTTTTCGGACTGGCCGTGGCGTGCCTGCAGCGTGCCGAGCTCGGTCAGCGCCGTCGCCAGCTGGAGGCGGGCCGGGGACGAGCCGAGCGTCGTGATCGACTTGTTCAGCGCCCGCTCGGCTTCGTCGTCCTCGCGGACGAGCCCCATCGTCGTCAGGGCCGTGCCCAGCGGCCGCGCCGCGCCCCAGCGGGCGGACGCGTTCATGTCCTCTTCGGCCAAGCGGGCCGCGTCGTCGGCCTGGCCCAGCGCCAGCGCGGCCCGCGCCGCGTGGGCGCGCCACGGCACGAAACCCGGGAACCGCATGCCGTGGTGGGCGAGCCTCCGGCCGCAGCTGAGCAGGTCTTCGAACCCGAAGCGGGTGTACCCGGTCGCGACGCGCAGGCGGCCGCGCGCGTAGAGGAGGTAGGTGTGGGTGAACAGGCCCTGGCTCGCGACGAAGTCCATCCGGTCCAGCAGCGACGTCGCCGCCTCGAACCGGCCCAGGTCCACCCAGCATTCGACGAGCTTCGCCGCGCACAGCACGCCGACCGGGCACGTCGTCGTCCCGCCGCGCTCGTCGAAGCGGCGCAGCAGCGACTCGAAGTGCACGCTCGCCCGCTGCAGGTCGCCGCTGGCCTGCAGTGCGATCCCGCGGGCCAGGGTGGGCAGCGCGCCGTGCGGGATGTGCACGTCCCACGGCTCGCGCTCGACGTCGAGGACGCGGCACAGCCGGTCGACGAGCGTCGGCTCGTCCGCGAGCACCGCGGTGGCCAGCGTGAAGAAGTAGTGCTGCTCGAACAGTTCGGGCTCGTCGCCGGCCGGGTCCGGGGCGGCGGCGCCCGCGGTGAGGCTCAGCGCGTCCGCGAAGTGCCCGACGGCGTCCGGCGCCGACTCGCCGCTGCGGACGGCGTCCAGCGCCAGCAACGCCGAGCGGCTGCGCTGCGCCGCCGGGTCGGTCAGCGGCGCCCACTGCTCCTCGAAGTCGCGGAACTCCGGCGGCGGGCCGAGCCGGCTGCCGGCCTCGGCGAGGTAGGTCATGCACAGCAGCGGCCAGACGGCGTCCGGGCCGCCGGCGTCGAGCCGGGCGGCGATCTGGCCGGCCGCGCTGATCGCGAGCCGCGCGTCCTGGCCGCCGCAGAGCGACAGCAGCATCGCCGAGGCGATGAACGCGGCCGTGTCGCGGTTGCCGATGGTGTCGACGGCCTCCCGCACCCGCTGCGCCGCGGCGGGCGGGTCGACCTGGAACTCCGCGTGGGCCAGCTGCAGCAGCACGGCCACCCGCCGCCCCGACGTCAGCCGCTCCTCCAGCGCCCGCCGCAGGTGCCGCGAGGCGAGCTCGGGCCGGCCGGAGAACACGGCGTTGCGCGCGCTCAGCCGCAGGACGTCCACGCCCCACGGGATCCGGATCGACGTCGCTTCGAGCAGGTGCGCGGCGACGCGCTCGACCGGCGCACCGGTCTCCGACAGCAGCTTCGCCGCCCGCGCGTGGTTGACCGCCCGCGTCGTCTTCGGCATGTCCCGCAGCACGGAGTTGCGGACGAACGGGTAGGTCAGCGTCGGTGCGTTGCTGTTGTTCAGCACGTGCAGCCGGACCATCGTGTCGATCGCCTGCAGCGCGTCGAGCTCGTCGACGCCGGCGAGCTGGGCCAGCAGGTCGAAGCCGGCGTCCTCGCCGAGGATCGCGGCCGCGTGCAGGATCGCCGGCGCGTCCGGGAACTCCGCCATCCGCGTGTGGAGCACCTGCCCGATCAGCGACGAGCCGAGCTCGTGCGGGTCCGCGCCGGGCAGCAGCCGCGGCCGCAGCGCCTGCAGCAGGTACGGGTTGCCGCCGGTCGCCTCGCGGCAGGCGGTCGCGAGCTCGCCCGGCGCGAGGCCGAGGATCTCCGCCGCGCCCGCGTCGCCGAGGCCGTTCAGGGTGATCGTCGCCGGCGTGCAGCCGGCCATCTCCAGCAGCGCGACCTCGCGGTGCGGCGGGTGGCCGATCAGGGAGGTGAGTATGATCAACACCGGCAGGTCGAGCACGCGGTGCCGGATGTAGGCGAGGCACCGCATCGACCAGGCGTCGGCGAGGTGCACGTTGTCGATGCCGAGGAACAGCGGGCCCCGCTCGGTCGCGTCCCGGATGATCCGGAAGAAGAGGTCGAGCGCTTCGCTCTCGCCGGCCGGCCCGCAGAGGTCGGCGACGGGCGGGCGCGGGGCACCGGGATCGTCGAGCGCGTCGGCCAGCTGGCGGGCGACCCCGCCGGGCAGGTGGCTCTCCAGCCGCGACCCGGTGGCGACCGCGACGGTGAAGCCGGCGTCCGCGGCGAGCGCCGCGGCGGTGTGGAGCGTGGCGGTCTTGCCCATGCCGAACTCGCCGACCAGCACCGCGCTCGCGGCCGTGCCGTCCAGCGCGAGGGGGAACAGGCTGGTCAGGCGGCTGAGCTCGGGCTCGCGGCCGGGGAGCCGCGGAGCGGGGCGCTTCGGTACCGAAGCCCCGCTGACGGGATGCTCGGGATTTACTTCGGTATCCACCGTAAGGACTTTCATGTTGGGTTGGGGCAGACTACTGGAAACCGGCTGACCACGGGAGATCCCGCAGGTCATGGCCGGTACCGGCCACAACCTGAGCAGGGGAGACGATGGACGCAGCGAAAGCGGACCAGGTCCTCGCGACGGCCGGCCGGGCCGCGCAGACGATCGTCCCGCCCAGCAGGAGCACGCCGGCGACCATCCCCCGCCGGCGGGAGAACACCCACGGCTTTCGCCGCCGGGCGGACCCCTCGCTCGGCGGCGGGTAGCCGACGCCGGCCGCGCCGGGCCGCTGCTGGGTGGAGCCGGGGACCGGGTCGCCGGTAGCCGGTGGGCCGCCGGAGGCGGAGACGCTGCCGGAGGCCGGGGCACCGGGGCCGGGGGAACCATCGGGAGCCGGGACACCGGTACCAGCGGGGCCACCGAGGGCCGGGGCGCCGGCACCGAGAGAACCACCGAAGGCCGGGGCACCGGCACCAGGAGAACCATCGGGAGCCGGGGCACCGGCACCAGCGGGACCACCGAGGGCCGGGGCACCGGCACCGGGAGAACCACCGAAGGCCGGGGCACCGGCATCGGCGGAGCCACCGGAGGCGGGCAAACCGTGGTCGGCGGGACTACCGAGGGCCGGGGAGCCGGAACCACCGGAAGCCGGGGCACCGGCACCGACCGGCCCGCCGGAGACCGGGGGACCACCGGGAGGGGAACCGCCGCCCGGCAGGTAGCCGAGCCGGGCCGCCTCCGCCAGCGCCGCGGACACCGGGTGGAAGCCGGTGAGCAGTTCGCGGCACCGGGGACACTCCGCGAGGTGGGTTTCGAACTCTCCCGCATCGTCGAGGACGCCGAGTTCGTAAGCCGCGGCGTCGCGGTGCCTCGCCCTCATCGCACCGTCACTTCCCCGAGCGCTTTACGCAATTGCCGCATCGCCGTGTACAACCGCGATTTGACGGTTCCCTCAGGAATTCCCAGAATTGTCGCCGCCTGCCGGACGGTGTTTCCGGCGAGATATGTCTCGGCGATGACGGACTGATATTTCTCGTCCAGTGCCGACATTGCCCGGCTAATCGTTAGTGCGGCTAACGAACTGTCCGCGCGATCGGTGGACTCGGCGTTTTCCGGGATCTCCAGAGCGACCTCCTGCGGGCGGACCCGGCGATTTCGCCAGCCGTCGATGACGATCCGGCGCGCCACCGTGAGGAGCCAGCCGCGCAGCATTCCGGGCTCGCGTTCGAGCGTGCCGGAGTGCTGCCACGCGCGGATCATGGTCTCCTGCACGACGTCTTCGGTCCACTGCCGGTCGTGGTTCGTCAGGGCCAGTACCTGCGAAAATAAGGTGGCGCGGAAGTCCTTGTACAGCAGCGGGACGAGGTCGTCTCCCGTGTCGGGGCGTGCTTCGACCGCCGTTGCGGACGAAGTGCGGCCGACGTGACCGAGACTTTCTCTGCCCAGTGCTTCCATAAAGCTCGCAACCTCACCTGACTGGCGGACCGTGGGGCCATCGGAGCGTAGCGCAAAAGCACTTAATAGGCCATATGCATTAGTTTCCGTGCCCCATTAGGCCATGCGCGCCGCAGAGGGGGTTCAAATTGTGTCTTGTGATTTACATCACAGTCACTAAAAGGTGACGAAGAGAACCGGTGAACGCCGTTCTTCCGTAACCCCCGGTGAGACGTTCTTCACGAAGGGACAACGGGGATGCCGTTCCGATTCGTGGCCTTGTTCGCCGCCACGACCGCGCTCGTGCTCGGCTGCGCCCTGCCCGCGTCCGCCGGCGAGCTGCAGCAGACCGACCGCACTTTGCTGGCGCGCCTGAAGCAGCACACGCTGTGGGCCACGCCGGCGAGCAGGCTCGCCGCCGAGCGCGCCACCAACCGGCGCGTGCGCGCGGTCGCCGTCCGCATCGCCGACGACCAGGCCCGCCTCGACGTCGCCCTGCGCGCGGTCGCCGACCGGCTCGCCATCGCCCTCCCCGCCGAGCCGACCGAGCAGGAACGCCGGTGGGCCGGCGAGCTGTCCGGTGACTCCGGCGACGCGTTCGACCGCGCCTACGTCAACCGCCTGCGCGCCGAGTACGGGTCCCTCTTCGGGCTCGCCTCCGACGTCCGCGCCGGCACCCGCGACGACGACGTCCGCGCGTTCGCCCAGACCGCCGTCGACACCTCGCTCGGGCACCTGACGCTCCTCGAGAGCACCGGGCTCGCCGAGACCACTTCCCTGCTCGTCTCCGCCACCGAGGACGACACCCTCGGTGGCGGGGACCTCGCTTTCGGGGCCGCTTTCGTGGCGTTCGCCGCCGTCGCCACGTTCGGCCTGCTCCGCCTGCTCGGAACCCCCGGCAGGACCCAGCCGCGCACCCGGAGGTAAGCCCGTCCATGTCCCCGTCCGCCGCGCTGTTCCCGGTGTCGCCGCACGACACCGGGATCGCCCAGGCCGCCGCGCTGTCCGGCCGCCTCACCTACCTCTGCATGTGCCTCACCCTGTGCTGGGGCGTGCTGGCCGCCACCGGCTGGGTCCGCCGGTTCAGCGGCCAGGACGCGCTGCGCGCCGGGCACGTCCTGCTCGCCGCGTTCACCCTCGCCACCGGCACCCTGCACGGGCTGACGTTCCTCTTCCTCGAGGACGACCCGTTCGGCGTCGCCGACCTGCTGCTCCCGTTCTACGACGGCACGCCCCGGCACGCGCTCGGCATCGCGGGCCTCGAGCTCGTCATCGCCGTGTCGATCACCGCGGGCCTGCGGCGCGGCAAGCGCGAAGGCCGCTGGCTGCGCTTCCACCAGCTCGGCTACCTCGCCATCGGGCTGCTGGCCGTGCACGCCTGGCTCGGCGCGATCTCGAGCGGGCACCTTTCGGTCGTCTGGCTCGCCGGGATCACGCTGCTCGTGCCGCCGGTGGTGCTGTCCGCGCTGCGGGTGCTGCCCACCTCGGCCCTCGTCCGGGCCGGGCTGATCGAGCCCGCGCCCGAAGAACCCGAGCTCGCGTCGCTGCGCATCGACGTCGACAGCCACCGCTGCCACGCCTACGGCGTCTGCCAGTCCGAGGCGCCGGGGGTCTTCCAGCTCGGCCACGACGGGCAGCTGGAGTACGAGAAACGGCCGGGAGCCGGGGAAACGCCGAACGTCCGCGCGGCCGCGCGCGCCTGTCCCATGCGAGCCATCCACCTGTTGGGAGCCACCTCGTGAGCGAACGCATCGTCATCGCCGGAGCCGGTCTCGCCGGCCTGCGGGCCGCCGAACGGCTGCGCGAGCTCGGGTTCGAGGGCGAGGTCGTCGTCTTCGGCGCCGAGCCGGACATCGCCTACCACCGCCCGGCGCTGTCCAAGAGCCTGCTCACCGGCGCGGTCAGCCGGGCTCAGACCCTGCTCGCCGACCCGCTCGAGGTCGACGCCGAGTGGTACTTCGACACGCCGGTCACCGCGCTGTCGCCGAACCGGCAGGTCGTCCACCTCGACGGCGAGGAGCTCCGCTACGACGGCCTGATCATCGCCACCGGCGTCGAGCCCCGCCGGATGCCCGGCGCGCCGCACGGCCACCCGCGGGTCGTCGTCGTCCGGACCCTGTCCGACACCACGGCCCTCCAGCGTGCGCTTGCCACCAGTTCCGGCCCGGTCGCCGTGATCGGGGACGGCTTCATCGGCTGCGAAGTCGCTTCGAGCCTGCGGGAGATGGACCGCGACGTCGTCCTCATCGGCCGGTCGCGGGCACTGCTGGCCGACGTCCTCGGCCCCGAGATCGGCGACTGGCTCACGGCGCTGCACGCCGCCCGCGGTGTCCGGCTGGAGCTCGGGACCACCATCCGCCGGTGGCACCCGGGGACGACGTCGGTCGGCCTGGAGTTCGCCGACGGCCGCGCCATCGACGTCGGCTGCGTCGTGGTCGCCGTCGGGAGCGTGCCCGCGGTGTCCTGGCTGCGCGGCGCGAAGCTGCCGCTCGACGACGGCGTCGTCTGCGGGCCCACCTGCCACGTCGTCGGCTCGGACACGATCGTCGCGGCCGGCGACGTCGCCCGCTGGCCCAACCTCCGCTACGACGCGACGCCGCGGCGCGACGAGCACTGGCTCAACGCCGTGGAGATGAGCCGCGCGGCGGCCGAGAACCTGCTCGCCGGGCCGTCGGGTTCGCCGGCGTACACGCCGGTGCCGCGCTACTGGTCCGAACAGCACGGCGTCCGGATCCAGGTCGCCGGCCGGCCCATGCTCGGGACGGACACGGTGCTGCTGGAGTCGCCGGTGGCCGGCACCCGCCCGATCACCGGCTTCGTCTCGGGCGGCGAGCTGGTCGGGCTCATCGGCCTCGACAGCCCCGCCGCGGTGCTGCACTGGACGGCCGAGCTGGCCCGCCGCTCGGCGCCGTCGATCGTCCCGCCGCAGCGGCCCCCGGAACCCGAGCGGCCCCGTCACCACAGCCGCGCCGCGGCCGGCTACTGAGTCCCGGGATTTCGGTTCCGCGGCCGTGGTGCGGCGAGCGCCTCCGCCCGTCGCCGCCGGTCCTGCCGCGCGGCCCCGCGATGGCCGGTGCTCGTCCCCGCGAGCGTGGCTCGGCTTCGTGGCCGTGGCGGGCCGCCGTGCTGCCCGTCCGCGACCACGGCCCGGCCGCGGCCGGGCGCTGGGCTACCATTCGTGCCGCGGACGAGCTGGCAGGGCGGTCGCGGGCCGGGGCGACCCGGTCCGAGGAAAGTCCGGACTCCACAGGGCAGGGTGGTTGCTAACGGCAACCCGGGGTGACCCGCGGGAAAGTGCCACAGAAAACAGACCGCCACGGCCCGCGTGCTTCACGAGGGCCGGGGTAAGGGTGAAACGGTGGTGTAAGAGACCACCAGCGTCCCGGGTGACCGGGGCGGCTGGGTAAACCCCACCCGGAGCAAGGCCAAGAGGGAGCGCGAGCTCCTGCGCAGGCGTTCGAGGACGGCCCGTCCGAGCCTGCGGGTAGGCCGCTGGAGCCTGCCGGCGACGGCAGGCCGAGATGGATGGCCGCCGCCCGGTGAGCCGCGAGGCGACCCGGGAACAGGATCCGGCTTACATGCCGGCTCGTCCGCCTCGCTTCTGCCGCGGCCGTCGTGAGTGAGAAACCGTGTTCTAACCCTGTTTCTCACTCACGACCGGTCTTGGCAGAAGGTTCCGCCGGTGGTTACCCGGTAGTAGGGTGCCGCTATGGCGGGTGACGAGAAGCGGTTCAAGTCGGCCTTCGATTCCCTTCACGCTCTGGCGTACTTCGCGCCCGAAGTGGACCAGGCGCTCACCGGCATCGGGCTGCGGCCGGGGCGGATGCCCTACTTCGCCGGCCGCTCGGCCGCGATGGGACCGGTCGGGCCCGAGGTCGTCGCCGCCACCTTCTACAACTTCAACCCCGAGGTCGTCGCCCGCGTGATCCCGCGCGCCTGGACCCTCGCGACGCCGGAGCAGGTCCTCGAAGCGCGGCTCGACGGCGTAGACGGGGCCCTCACCCGGCTCCTCGGCGAAGGCGAGCTGAAGAGCGACGAGGTCGTCGAGGCCGCCGACCTCGCCCGGGAGGCCACCGCCGGCTGCACGACCGAAGGACGCCCCCTCTACGCCGCGCACGCCGGCCTGGACTGGCCGGAGCCGCCGCACCTCGCGCTCTGGCACGCCATCACCCTGCTGCGCGAGCACCGCGGCGACGGCCACATCGCCGCCCTCCTCCTCAACGGCCTGAGCGGCGTGGAAGCCCTCGTCACCCACGTGGCCACCGGCGCCGGGTTCACCGTCGACGCGGCCAAGCTGACGCGGGGCTGGAGCGACGAGCAGTGGACCGCCGCCGAGCAGCGCCTGCGCGACCGCGGGATCCTCGACGGCGAAGGCGCGCTCACCGACGAAGGCGTCGCGGTGCGTGACCGCGTCGAGGCGGCCACCGAAGCCGCCGCGAGGGGCCCGTGGGACCACCTCGGAGCGGAGAAGCTGGCCCGGCTGGAGGAGCTCGGCCGGGACCTCACCCGCCGCGTGGTCGCGGCCGGTGCGTTCCCGAAGGGCGTTTTCGCCCAGCGCCGCGCCTGAAGCCCAAGATCACGCTATGTAGTGAAAAGCGTGTGAGGTTTTGAGCGCCGTGTGACGGACAGCGCGAGCCGTCAAGATCGACATGGGTGCCCACCGGCCGAACCACGGTAACGGAGCGGACTCGCGCGACGGGGCCGTTCGGGTCATGTCACACTGTCCCAGGCCGCACAACGGCCTCGGTGCAAGTACCCACAGTGAGCAAATCCCGAGCAATGGGGTGAGTTCGTCAGCACACTGAGAAGTATGGGTGCCCGGGCTTTAACCCGAGGGCCCTTGCCGCGATGATGGTGGGCGTGGAGTTTTCGTGCGCCGTGCGCGCCACACCGGTTGACAACCCAGCCGTCGTCTACGCAGCGCGCTTTGACCACTACCCCTCGTAGCCGCCATGATGTTGTTCGAAGCACCGCCTGAGCCAGAGCCGCGCGGGCCCCACCGCGCACCGGGAGTAACGCGATGATGACCTTGACCACCCTCGACACGCTGGCCGCCGGCGAGCTGGGCACGGGAAACGTGCGCCAGTGGCTGCTCGACAACGTCATCCCCCTGGTGCTGCTGGCCGTCGCCCTCCTGCTTCTCTGGCTGGGTGGCGGAAAGGGCGACAACGCCGGTGTCATGCGGCGGCTCGCCGGCGTGGTCATCGCGCTCGCCATCATCGGTCTCGCGGTCAGTGGCGCGGGCGTGAACGTGGGCCAGTGGATCGCCGGCCTGTTCACCGGCTGAGGCGGCGGCGTGCGGATCAGGACTGATGACGAGGTCTACCGGGTCGACGCCGTGTGGCTCGGCCCGCCGAAAGCGACTTTTCCCTGGAGAGCCCGCTACGTCGCGTGGCTCATCGGCATCCCGGCGTTCTTCGTCGTCCTCGGCGTCGAACGCTGGGCGGGGTGGAGCTTCGGGTTCTTCTCGACGGCGTGGGCGTTCATCGCCACCATCGCGATCACCCGGCTGCTCACGGCCAAGATCAGCCACGAGCGGCCCCTGGGCACCGTGGTCTCGATGGCCGGGCGCGAGCTCAACACCCCCCGCGAGGTGACCACGGGCACGGGCGGCGCGGTCAGCGCCAGCCGCGTCCGGGTACGGGCCGAGCGCCCGCTGCCGAAGCATCGCCGGAAGCGGCAGTACCAGCACCACGGCGGGCCGCCGGGTGCCGGGGTCCAGGGAACACCACGAGCGCGCCGGAGCCGCGGCAACGCGGCTCGGGCCGGGAGGTAGTCGTTGTTCGGTCGCGGCGGTAGCCGAGGAAAACGGGGTCGGGACGCGCACTCGGGCGCGTGGCAGCCGCCCGAGCAGGTCCGCGCGGCGCGGAACGGCTCGGGAGGCGGCAACGGCCGTCGCCTGACCGGCGAGCAGGCGATCCCCGCGTACACCCCCTCGATCGCGGTGCGCAGCATCGACGGGCACCTGGTCCGCACGGGCTACGAGGTCTACGCGTGGTACCGGCTGGCGCCGCAGCGCTGGTCGTTCCGCTCGGACTCGCAGCGGCGCGACCTCGTCGCGGCCATCGCCGGCCAGTACGCCGAGCTGCAGGGCCGCTGGCTGCACCTGCGCGTGACGAACCGGCCGTACCCGATCCGGATGTGGGCCGAGGCGCACGTCTACAACGCACACGGCCGCCCCGGCGACGTCCCGGGCGCGCTGTCGTTCGACGACTACCTGATCGGCGAGCAGCAGCAGCTCATGGGCCGCTCGATGGCCGAAAAAGAGGTCTACATCGGCGTCCAGGTGCAGACCCGGCGGATGGTCGACCGCGCGGTCGAACGCGCCGCGCCCGTGCTGCGCAAGATCCTGCCCGAGGCCGTCGACGCCGAGCTGAGCGCGCTCGACTCCGAGGTCGAGCACCTCGACCAGGTCATCGGCAGCGCCGGGCTGGAAGGCCGTCCGGTGCACGCCGAGGAGATGTCCTGGCTGATGCACCGCTCGTGCTCGCTGGGCCTGCCCGCGCCGCGGAACATGCCCGCCGTGCCGGGCGCGGCCTGGGAGCCCGAGGACCTGGCCAGCTTCACCGACGCCGCCGACTACTACGCCGACCCGTACGCGCCGACGGTCACCGTCCGCGGCCGCACCGGCTCCAACGCCGGGGTGTCGCGGCACTTGGCCGTGCTCACCGTCGGGCAGATGCACGGCCTGCAGATCCCCGAGGTCGACGACCCGTGGATCCAGCACGCCGACCGGCTGCCGGCGGCGGTCGAGGTGTCGGCGCGGATCTACGTCCGGCGGCCCGAGGAGGTCGCCAGCGAGCTGCAGCGCCAGATGAACAAGGTGCGCTCGCAGGTCAAGCACTACACCGACGAGCACGAGCTGGAGCCGCCGCAGTCGCTGTCGCGCCAGGCCGGGCGCGTGCTGGAGATCGACGACGAGATGACGTCGGGCTTCACCGCGCTCGCCACCCGCGTGCGCTCGTGGTGGCGGCTGGCGGTGTCCGGCCCGACCGAGCGCGACGCGCTGCGCCTGGCCCAGCAGCTGCTCGACCTCTACAAGCCGAAGATCGCCATCGAGCACCCCGAGGCCCAGTACGCGATGGCCCGGGAGTTCATCCCGGGCGAGCCGCTGGCCTCGGCGGCGTACATGCGCCGCGGGTCGGTGGTCTGGGCGTCCTCGGCGGTCCCGACGGCGACCGCGGAGGTCGGCGACCGCCGCGGCATCCTGCTCGGCGAGACGTGCACCGCCACGCGGCGCCCGGTGGCCTGGGACCCGTGGATGGCCCAGGAGATCCGCGACGGCTCCGGCCTGACCGCGATGGTCGCCGGCCTGGGTGGTGGTAAGTCGTTCCTCGGCGGCGGCATCGTCTACAAGACGCTGCGCGCCGGCGCGAACTGGACGATCCTCGACCCGTCCGGCCCGCTGTCGCGGCTGTGCGACCTGCCGGAGCTGCGCCCGTACGCGCGGCCGATCAACCTGCTCAACGCCCAGCCCGGCATCCTGAACCCGTACCGGGTGGTCGCCGAGCCGCTGATCGAGCACTTCATGGACGAGGAAGACCCGGAGCGCTCCTGGCGCCGCGAGAAAGCCCTCGCGGGCGCGACGCGACGACGTCTCGTGCTCGACGTCCTGACCGGTGTCCTGCCGTACGAGGTCTCGCGGATGGCCCAGACCCGGATCGTGCTGCTGCGCGCGGTCCGCACGGTCGGCGGCCGCTTCGACGCGGATCCGGGCCAGGTAATCGATGCGCTCCGGCGGGATTCTTCGGAACACCACGAGCACGCGGGTGTCGTCGCGGACTTCCTCGACGAGATGCGCGAGCGGATGGCGCTGCTGATCCCGGAGACGGACGCGGACCCGTACGCGGAGACCCGCGACGACCGCCTGACGGTCCTGACGATGGCCGGGCTGACCCTGCCCAAGGACGGCGTCCCGCGCGAGTACTGGACGGACGCGGAGTCCCTGGGCGTCGAGATGCTGAACCTGGCGGCGTGGCTGACCCAGCGGTCGGTGTACGAGAAGCCGAAGGAGATGCGCAAGGGCGTCTGGATCGACGAGGCGTTCTTCCTGTCCGAGGTCCCGACCGGCCGGGTGCTGATGAACCGCTTCGCGCGTGACTCGCGCAAGTGGAACGTCCGTGTCCTGCTGTCGTCCCAGATCCCGGCGGACTTCCTGAAGATCCAGGGTTTCGTGACCCTGCTGGACTCGGTGTTCGTGGGCCGGTTGGACGACGACGACGCCCAGGCGGACGCGTTGCGGCTGTTGAAGGTCCCGGTAGGGGTCGGGTACGAGCAGGTGGTGGCGGCCCTGGGCCGTCGTCCGGGGTCGCAGCAGCGCGGTCTGGAGCGCGACGTCGAGCCCCGCCAGTTCATCTTCGGCGACGGCGCGGGCGGGGTCGAACGCATCCGCGTCGACTTCTCCGGGCCGCACCTGGACCACCTCCGCGCGGTCATGGACACGACCCCGGGCTCGAAGGACGCGGCATCGCCCCCGCGCCGCCCGGGCAACGAGCTGGCGCTCCCGTCGGAGGAGAAGAGGCCGTTCGTGGCGTCCCCACCGGAGGACGACATCGAGCTGGAGCAGGACTTCGAGCTGGCGGCGGAGCTGGAGGTCGGCCTGGCCGACGAGAACCTCCTGGGCGCGCCCGATCCCTTGGCCTCCGAAACCGGCGAGGTCGAGGGCGGCGTTTCTCCGAACGGCAGTGTCTCGCCAAACGGCGGTGTTTCCCCGAACGGCAACGGCGGGCAGCAGCACGCCCGCACGGGTGGAAAGGGCGGCACCGGCCGGGACGCCGCATGACCGCCGCCCGGACCCGAAGTAGCCGCACCGCCCCCGGCTGCGAGGGGCGGGCCCGCCGTTCCTCGCGAGCGGTCGTACCCCCGCGGGCTACCGCGGAGGGTGCCGCATGAACACCCTGCTGACGCTGGCGGTGCTGCTGACGCTGGCCGCCGCGTGGCACGCGCTGAAGCGCCGCATCAAGGAAGGCCCGAAAGCGCGCCGCGTCCCGAGCCGCAAGGCGACGATGTTCGCCGTCATGCTGGTGCTCGGCCTGCAGGCCATCGCCACGGCGCCCGCGGCGAGCGCGGCGGCCTGCGGTGAGGCGCCGAACCCGGAGCGTCCGGGGGCGGGCATGGTTGGCGCGATCGACCCGCCGGAGGGCCACGGCGAACCGAACAGCGCGTACATCGACTACAGCTACGCGGGCATGGTCTGGAACACCTTCGAGACCAACTGCTCGGGGCTGAACCTCACCCCGGCGGGATCCACTTTGGACACCTGGGGTGGCAACCAGCTTTTCAACCTGGGCAAGAACATCGTCGGCGCCACCAACTCGCTGCACTACACGGTGCTCGAAGGCGGCCTGCTGAACCCGATCTACGCCGCGGTCAAGTCGGGCGCCGAGAAGGTCTACAACAACATCTACGCCCAGCTGTTCGGCCTGGTCGCGCTGATCCTGTCGATCATGATGTTCCGCAACATCTGGCGGGGTGACCTGGCCGCGGTCAGCAAACGGGCGCTCTACGCACTCGCCGGGATCTGGCTGGCCGCGTCGTCACTGGCGATGCTGCGCTACTTCGACCCGATCGACAAAGCGATCGTCCAGACCACCACGAACATCCAGGCGGGCTTCGTGGACGAGAGCGGCGACCGGATCGTCCGCGACATCCTGCCCACCCAGCTCCACACGCAGATCGTCTACAACAACTGGCTGCGCGGGGAGTTCGGCACCACCAACGCGCCGCAGGCCGAGCAGTTCGGCAAGCCGCTGCTCGACGCCCAGGCGTTCACCCGCAACCAGCTGGTGAACGGCGACGACGCCAACCAAGGTGTCATCGACGGCAAGAAGAACGCCTACAAGGACATCTCCACCAAGCTCGGCCCCGCCACCGGCTACTTCACCGGCGAAGCGGGCGGCCGCACCGGCGCCGGCTTCCTCTCCCTCGGCCAGGCCCTCGTCTACTCGCTCTTCCAGCTGCTCGCGAAGGCGTCCGTACTCCTGGCCCAGGTCCTGATCCGCCTCTTCGCGCTCACCGCGCCGCTGATCGGGCTCGTCGCCCTGCTGCACCCCGAGATCCTGCGCCGCGTGCTCAAGGTCGCCGGCGGGGTCGCGTTCAACCTCGTCGTGCTCTCGGTGCTCGCCGGGGTGCACGCGCTGCTGCTGCAGGCCATCTTCGACGCCGGGAACTCGCTGAACATGCTCACGCAGATGGTCCTCGCCGGGCTCATCACCGTGCTGCTGTTCATGGTCGGGCGGCCCGTCCGGCGCCTGTGGCAGATGGTCGAGATGTCGGTCAGCATGGTCGGCGCCGCCGTGCCGTCGCCCGGTGGCGGGATCTTCTCCCGCTTCAAGCGCAACCGCAGCGGCCCGACGCCGCAGGACGAGTTCTGGCAGAACGTGCGCGAGACCGACGACGTCGTCGACGGCGAGCAGCGCGGTCCGCTCGGCGCCACCGCCGGTGGTGGCCGCTTCCGGCCGGAGGCCACGATCTTCGCCAACTCCCAGCGGCTCGACCACACCTCGGGCGCCGGCCGCCCGGCCGCCGCCTGGTCCGGGGCCTGGCCGGGGGCGATCGGCGGGGGTGCGGCGGGCGCGCTGCCCGCCGGCGGACGCCCCGGCTCCCCGGTCTACGGCCAGTACAACCCGGCCAACGGCGACCCCGGCGACTACGTCGTCGTCGGTGCCGGTGGTCGTCCCACGCTCCGCCGGGAGGAAAGCCGGCGCGTCGACACCTCCCCGGTGGCCGACCGCCGCTGGAACGACGAGCCCGAGCCCGTCGTCGTGCCGTCCGACCTGCGCACCCCCGAGTCCGGCTTCAGCGACTACACACCGCAGGACGTGCCGCGGACGCCGGGCGTGCGGACCCAGCCCCGCCGCGTCGACCCCGAAGTCGTCGCGGGCAAGCCGGTCTTCGTGCTGTACCGGCCGTCGCGCGGCATCGAGGTCCGCGAAGAGCGGGACACCGACCAAGCCATGGGGCGGTGACCGATGCCGATCCGCACCAACCGCGGCCGCGCCGCTGTCTACCGCCGCCTGTGGGGCTGGCCGCTGCGCTCGCCCCGCCACCTGATGGGGACGCTGGTCTTCCTGGCCATCCTGGTCACCGCGCTCGGCATCGTGCTGCCGAAGGTGGTCGGCAAGCCGCAGGCCAAGGCCTCGCCCACCACCGGCACCACGACGTCGGTGACGGCGACCCCGCCGCCCGGGGTCGCGGCGCCGGTGCCGACGTCGAACCTGCCGACGCGGCTGTCCGCGCCGCTGGCCACCCCGACCACGGCGGCGCCGAACGGGGACGCCGTCCGCGTCGCCAAGGAGTGGGCCGCGGCCTGGGTCGACCACCCGGCCGGGATCACCTCGGACCAGTGGCTCGCCAAGCTGAAACCCTTCACCACCGAGGAGTACCTGCCGGTGATGTCGTCGGTCGACCCGGCGAACATCCCGGCGACGAAGGTCACCGGTGAGCCGGTCGTCGGGACGTCCTACACCAGCTCGGTGCAGCTGACGATCCCGACCGACGGGCCCAAGCTCGCCATCACGGTCGTCAACACCAACGCGGGCTGGCGCGTCGCCGACTACGACCAGGCGAGCTGAGCGTGCGGCGGCTGGGGTTGTGGCTGGGGCTGATCGTGTTCGTCGCGATCGGTGCCCTGATCGTCACCGCCGTCGCCGCCAAGGTCGTCGTCGACAACCAGCAGGCGCAGGCCCGGGGCGTGTCGCTGATGAGCTGCGACGCCTCGGTCGGGCCGACCCAGCCCGGCGAGGGCGAGCGCGGCACGGTCGACGCGTCCAAGCTCGACGACGAGCAGAAGGGCATCGTCGCGCTGATCATCACGATCGGCAAGCAGCGGTCCCTGGCGCCGCGCGGGTGGCAGGTCGCGATCCAGGCCGGGATGACCGAGTCCGGGCTGCACAACCTCACCTACGGTGACCGCGACTCCCAGGGCATCTTCCAGATGCGCCCGTCGATGGGCTGGGGCTCGGTCGCCGAGGTCACCAACCCGACCTACGCGGTCAACAAGTTCTACGACGTGCTGCTCGCGGTCCCGGACTGGGAGAACATGCGCCCGGGCGACGCGGCGCAGAAGGTCGAGCGCTCGGGGTTCCCGGACCGCTACCACAAGTGGGAGCCGATGGCGGCGACGCTGGTGGAGAACGTCGGCCAGGTCGTCGACGTCGTCGCCTGCGGCACCGGGCTGGGTCAGCTGCTGCCGCCGAGCGAGGCCGCCGGGAAGGCGATCAGTTTCGCTCTCGGCGAGCAGGGTAAGCCGTATGTGTGGGGCGCCACGGGCCCGAACTCGTACGACTGTTCGGGCTTGATGCTGCGCGCGTACGAGTCGGCCGGGATCATCCTGCCGCGGGTTTCGCGCGACCAGTACCACGCGGGCGCGCTGCTGCCGGTGCGCGAGGCGCAGCCCGGTGACCTGCTGTTCCTCGCCACGGATCCCTCGAACCCGGACACGATCCACCACGTGATGATGTACCTGGGCGACGGCAAGGTCGTCGAGGCGCAGCAGACCGGCGTCCCGGTGCACACGAGGCCGTTCTCGTTCGACGAGGCCGAAGTGGTGCCGCAGGCCGTCCGCCCCGGCGTTTAGCATGGGTCTCGAGGGCCTTGACACGAATCGGCCGATTCACCCGACGTCGCGGCGCTTCCACGAGCAGGTGGCCGCGTACTGGCAGAGGATGAGCACGTGGGACGCAAGTTCGGCAAGCGAGGCAAAGCCGGGGCCGGCCAGGACCCGGCGGGGCTGTTCGGCGCGCCCCAGCCGCCCCGGCAGTCGGCGCGCCCCGCGTCCAGCACGCCCCTGTCCGACCAGCTGAGCCAGGGCTATCCCGGCGTCGACGCGGGGTACGTGGTGCTGCCCAGGTCGCTGGCGGAGGGGATGTCGCTGCCGTGGCAGCAGCAGATGGCGGCGCTGCTGGCCCAGTTCCACGCCGAGCACGCGTCGCTGGCCTGGCCGATCTACCGCGTGGTGCCCTCGCGCTACGAGAGACTGGCGGACCTCGACGAGGAGCAGCTCGCGGAGGCGGGCTACCTGGTGGAGATGGACGCCGACGGCGAGATGGTCTACCGCGAGCGCAGCGGCCGGAAGGTCGAGGACCCGGAGAACACGTCGGTCTTGGTGTCGTCGCTGGACCCGATCCCGCGGCCGGCGGCCCGTCCGACGCCCCCGCCCCCGGGAGCGCGCCCGGACCAGGCGCCGGCACCGATGAACATCGGGCCGGCCCCGGTGTGGCGGACGGTGCAGCAGCCGGCTCAGCCTCCCGGGTGGGGGCAGTCGGCATCGGGGGTGGGTTGGAGCCAGGAGCCCGGTGCGCCGGACCGGGGGCGTCGGCCGGCGGAGGAGCGAGCGCCCCGCCATGCGGCTCCGGAGGCCGGCGTTGAGCGTGCTGTTCCCGCGCCTCCTGTCGAGGAGACGCTTGCGCCGGGGGAGCCGTCGATCGACGTCGGTCAGCCGGTGGAGACCGGCTGGCAGCCGGCCGAGCCGGAAGTGACGCCGCTGCCGTCGGAGACGGCCGCCGCTGAGGTGTCGCAGGCCGAGTCTGTGTTGCGGGCCGAGGCGTCGGAGCCGGTCGAGTCCGCGCCGGAGCGGGGTGAGACCACCCAGCCTGAGGCGGCGGTGGAGGTGAGGCCGGGGGAAGCGGCTGAATCCGTGTCTGCAGAACACGAGCGACGGGATGTGGTCCAGCCCGAAGCAGCTGAGTCTTCATCGGCAGAGCCTGAGCTGCAGGGTGCCGCTGCGCCTGAGCGTCGGGCTGGTGCTGAGCCCGAGCTGCAGGGCAGCGCTGCGAGCGAGCCGTGGGACGGTGCTGGGCCCGAGCTGCGGGACGGTGCCGGGCTTGAGTCGCGGGTCGGTGCTGAGCCCGAGCTGCGGGAAAGCCTCGAGTCAGGGCCGCAGGATGGTGCTGTGCCTGAGTCGCGGGAGGCCGTTGGGTCGGGGCTGCAGGACGGCGCTGGGCCTGAGCCGCGGGATGCTGCTGGGCCTGAGCCCCGGGATGGCGCGGAGTCCGGGGCTGAGGCAGCGGTCCCAGCCACGCAAGCGCCGGAGCAGCCAGCGGAACCCCCGGCGGAACCGCAGTCGGCTGGTGAGCCGCAGCTGGGCGCACCGGCTGCATCGGAGATGCACCAGCCGCCTTCAGCGCAAGAGCCGCCTGCTGAGGGGCAGCAGCCGTTCGTTGCGCCCGAGTCGGAATCGGCGCCGGATCAGCAGGCTGCCGCGCCCGAGTCGCCTGCCGAGGGGCAGCAGCCGTTCGTTGCGCGGGAGTCGGAATCGCCGACCTCGCCGCAGCCCGTTGACGGTCCGCAGCCACCGAGCCAGCAGCAACCTGCCGCTCCGTCGCCCGACCAGCAGCAATCGCCCGCGGTAGAACAGCAACCGGCCACAGTGCAGCAGCAGTCGCCGCAGGCGTCGGCCGTGCAACCGGCTCCAGTGCAGCAGGAGCCGCAGGCGTCGGCCCCGGAGCAGGTGTCTGCTGTGCAGCGACCTGCTGGTTCGCAAGAATCGAATCAGCAGCAATCGACTGCGGTGCAGCAGCCCGCTCACCAGTCGCCTGTGGCACCGCAGGCGACTCAGCAGCAAGCGTCTGCGGTACAGCAGTCAGCTCAGCATCCGCCGGCCAAGCAGCCGCGGCCGTCGGTCCAGCAGCCGCCGTCTGCCGCGCCACTTTCAGCACTTCGGCACCAACCGCCCGCAGCCCGGGAGCCGCAGCAGTCGCCAGTCCGGCAGCAACTGCCGGCTCCGCAGCAGGCAGACCAGGCACCGGTCCAGGAGCAACCACCGACCGCACAGCAACCGTCGAGCGCGCAACCGGCGGCTGCGCAGCAGTCGTCGGCCCAGCAGCAACCGCCTGCCGCGCAGCAGTCGCCGGTCCCGCAGCAGTCACCGGCCGCGCAGGCACCGTCCGTCGCGCAGGCACCGCCCGCCGCGCGGCAGTCGCCGGTCCAGCAGCAACCGCCTGCCGCGCAGCAACCGGCGAGCGCGCAACCGGCGGCTGCGCAGCAGTCGCCTGCCCAGCAGCAACCGCCCGCCGCGCAGCAGTCACCGCAGGCGCCTACTCAGCACCAACCCGCACCCCAGCCGCACCCCACCAGCTCCCA